>DAHXOK010000002.1:52658-88155 GCA_027364935.1 Vulcanimicrobiota bacterium
CTCGCCGTCGTACACGGCTTCGCCCTCACCGATCAGCGTCAGCGTCATGTGCGCGAGTGGTGCGAGGTCGCCGCTTGCGCCAACCGAACCCTGCGAAGGAACGTATGGCGTGACGCCTCGGTTGAGCAATCCAACCAGAAGGTCGAGCGTCTCGAGGCGTACGCCCGAGTGGCCCGCCGCCAGCGCGTTGACGCGCAGCGCGCCGGCAGCCCGCACGGCGCGGGCCTGGAGCGGCGGCCCCGTTCCGGCAGCGTGGCTACGCACGAGATTGAACTGCAAGCGCTCCGCGTCGGAGGCGTCGACCGGCACGTTTGCGAGCCGTCCGAAGCCGGTCGTCACACCGTAGATCGGCTCCCCGTCGCGCAAGCTGCGCTCGACGAAGGTGCGCGCTTTCGCGACGCGGTCGCGCGCGGTAGCCGAGACCCGTACGGGTACGCCGTCGGCGATCGCTTCGACGCATTCGAGCGTCAGATGTTGACCGTCGAGCTCGACTTCCGGTTCGGTGGCAACACTCATGAGTTCAGAGGTTCGACCACGCTGCCGGCCTTGGCCTCGCGAAGGGCGGGCCGGCTTGAATCACGATCTCTTCGTGGTCGCGTAGCGGGATGGCGCGTGGGTCGCCATGCCAGAGCGCGCCGTCGACCGTTACCCGCAACTGCCGGCCGCGCGCGGCCTCGAGCGGGCCCGCGTGACGAGCGTTCAAGCCCTCGCCCCAAATGTCGAAGAACGCCCCCAGCGTGAACGTACGGCGAACCGGCGATTCGATGTGGATGATGCCGTCCGGCGCGTGCGTGTGCAGCCAGTATAGACAGCCGCGGTCGGCCGGCATACCGACGCCTGCCGGGATTTCGACCTGGCGTCCGCGTGCGAAGAGCTGCAGATGGGCGTGTACGTGCTCGACGGCGCCCTCGGCGGTATCGCAGCGAATGCCGTCGATCGGCAAGCTGCCGAAGAACGACTGCGCGATGACGATCAGCGCGGCAAAAAGTGGATAACCGGAAAGCACACCGTGCATAAATAAAAAATCCTGTGGAGAGCTTGTGGGTAGGAGCATCGAGCTCTTGCATGCTTATTTTCAACCTGCTACCATGCATTCACTTCGGTAAAACGAAGTGCGACGAGCGTATCAGTCGCGGCCGAGAGGCCAAACCGCCGGAGCGGCGCTGTGGGGTCTTCCACCCGGGGGCCAAACGAGCGAGCATCGGTGAGCGAATACGTCGAGAGCCGTGGAGGCTTCGCCTCTGCGGCTCTTGCTTTTGTGGGCGCGCGCTGATGGCCGCAGGCTATCGGTACTTCAAAGATATCGACTCGGCCAGCGTCGAGATACGGGCGCGTACATCCGCCGGTTCCAATACTTCGGCTTGATCGCCCCAGCCGAGCACCCAGCGCACGAGCTCGTCTACGTCGTCGACGTGGAAAACGATCTCCGCAGAGCCGTCGCTGCAGCGTTGGATGTCGCGTTCGGCGACAACGCGCGCTGCGATCGCTGCCTTGGCGACGCGCGGCGCGAAGCGCACGCGAACCTGCCCGGGGGAGGAGCCGTGCAGCACGCCGCTGATCGACGACGCTGCCCAGGCTTCGATGTTGAAGTCGGGAGGCTTAACAAACGTCTCTCCCAGCGTCTGGACCGCCGAGACGCTATCGACGGCGAAGCTGCGCCGGTCGTTGCGCGCGTGGTCGAAGGCAACGCAGTAGACCCTGCCGGAGCTTACGACGAAGCCGTAGGGGTCGGCGGTGCGCGTGCTGCGCTTCTCGTCTTTGTCGACGTAGGCGAAGCGCACGCTGCGCGAATGCCGTTCCGCGTTGGAGAGCAGCGCGAAAGACCGCTCACCTTGCTCGTCGAGCCGGATCTCCGAGAGGCGGAATGCTACCGTGGGGTGCCCGTTCGTGTGGACGCGTCCGTTACCAGCGGCTCCTGCGAGCTTCTTGGTTACCTCGCCGATCGACGCACCGATCGTGCCGCCGATCGAGTGCGCGACGGAGCGTAGCGCGACGAGCCCGAAGAGCTCGCCGTTCGAGAGGTTGAGCCGCTTGAGGCTGTAGCCCTCGGCGAAGCGATACGAGTTCGTGGCTCGGTCAAAGTACCACGGGAACTCCGCGGCAGCGAGAATCGCGAGATACCGTCGCAGACTCCGCGTGCTAGGCCGCCGGTCCCCGCCGTCGCAGACACGGTCTTTGAGCGCTTCAAAGCTGTACCGCCCCTCGTCGATGGCGTTGAGTAGGCGAACGAGCAGGACGATCTTCGGTTCGGTCGTGCGCTCCATGAGTCTCCCCCCAAGGTAATGAGGAAAAAATACTGCCGTAGCTATCGGGACCCTGTGCCAAATGTCGCGCACACCCTCAAACTTTTATCAATTTTCGCAGCAGGCTCCCTACCGTTGGGCAGCCGTTCGGGCACCGACGGGTAGGGTCTGGGACGCGGGGGGCTTGGCGGCCCCGCCTACGTTACGGCCGGCTCCGGGGCTTGCGGCGCCTCGATCGACGGAATCTTCGTGAACTTCAGCTTCTCCGGGTCGTCGGCGTCGACGTCGGCGAGAATGTGATCGCCGCTTTGGAACTTGCCTTTGAGCATCTCTTCGGCAATCTCGTCTTCCACGTTGCGTTGAATCGCGCGGCGCAGCGGTCGCGCGCCGAACTGCGGATCCCATCCCTTCCGTGCGAGCAGCGCCTTGGCGGCTTCGGTGACCTTCAGCTCCATCTCTTGCGCGCGTACCTCGCGCATCACTTTCTCGAGCTCTAGCCCGACGATCTGCTGAATTTGCTCTCTCGTGAGCTGGTGGAAGACGACGACCTCGTCCACGCGGTTCAGGAACTCGGGCCGGAACGTCGTCTTGACCTCTTCGAGGATTTTGTTTTTCATGCGCAGGTACGCGCGCTGCTCGTCTTCGCCGCTCGTCTTCTGAAGTCGGAAGCCGATGTCGCTCGTCGTCTGCATGCCGGTCGCGCCGATGTTCGACGTCATGATGATGACGCAGTTCTTGAAATCGACTTGTCGTCCCTGAGAGTCGGTGAGGCGACCGTCGTCGAGGACCTGTAGGAGCAGGTTGAAGACATCCGGATGCGCTTTCTCGATCTCGTCGAGCAAGACGACCGAGTAGGGCCGGCGACGTACCGCCTCCGTGAGCTGGCCACCTTCTTCGTAGCCGACGTATCCCGGCGGCGCTCCGACGAGGCGGCTCACCGCATACTTCTCCATATACTCCGACATGTCGATGCGAACCATCGACTCCTCGTCGTCGAAGAGAAACGCCGCAACACTGCGCGCGACTTCGGTCTTGCCCACGCCGGTGGGGCCGAGAAAGATGAACGAGCCGATCGGACGGCTCGGGTTCTTCAAACCCGCTCGCGAGCGCCGAATCGCGCGCGTGACGACCTCTATTGCTTCTTCTTGTCCAACGACGCGCGTGTGCAGCTCTTCCTTCATATTGAGGAGCTTCTCGGTCTCCGCCTGAGCGAGGCGACTCACCGGGATCTTCGTCCACGACGCGACGATCTCGGCAATATGATCGGCCGTAACCTTGAGCACGCGATCGCTTGCGGCGCGTTTCTCCTTCCACTCTTGGTCGAAACGCGCGCGCTCGAGACGCAGCTTCTCTTCCCGCTCCCGAATCGCCGCCGCGCGGTCGAACTCCTGATTCTTTACGACCGTCTCCTTCTCGGCGATGACCTTGCGCAGTTGCGCGTCGATCTCGCGAATTTCCGGAGGTGGAAGTGTTGCCTGCAGGCGCACGCGCGAGCTAGCTTCGTCGATCAAATCGACGGCTTTGTCCGGAAGGAAGCGATCGGTAATGTAGCGGTCGCCCAGGCGCGCGGCGGCTGCCAACGCCTCGTCGGTTATCTGGACCTTGTGGTGGGCCTCGTACCGATCGCGTAAGCCCTTGAGAATCTCGATCGTCTCCTCGACGGTCGGCTCACCGACCATGACCGGCTGGAAGCGTCGCTCCAGCGCAGCGTCCTTCTCGATGTGCTTGCGAAACTCGTTGAGCGTCGTCGCACCGATGCACTGCAGCTCGCCGCGCGCGAGCGCCGGTTTGATGATGTTGCTCGCGTCGATCGCTCCCTCGGCGGCGCCGGCACCAACAAGCGTGTGCAGCTCGTCGATGAAGAGGATGATCTCGCCTGCCGCGTTACGGATCTCGTCCATGACGCGCTTCATGCGCTCTTCGAACTCACCGCGATACTTCGTTCCGGCGACGAGGCCGGCGAGGTCGAGCGTGATGACGCGGCGGTCGCGCAGCTGCTCCGGGATGTCGCCCTTGATGACGCGCTGCGCCAGCCCTTCGGCAATCGCCGTCTTCCCGACGCCGGGTTCGCCGATCAGTGCCGGATTGTTCTTCGTGCGTCGCGAGAGAATTTGGATCACGCGCTCGATCTCGAGGTTACGCCCGATGACCGGATCGAGCTTTCCGTCGCGGGCCAGCTGCGTGAGATCGCGGCCGTACGCATCGAGCGTCGGCGTCTTGCCCTTGCCCTTGGGAGCCGGCGGCTGCCCTTCGGCGCCGAGCAGCGACGTCGTCTGCACGCGCACTTTCGCGGGATCGACCCCGAGATTCGTGAGCACGCGCGCGGCAACGCCTTCACCCTCGCGGATCAACCCGAGCAGCAAGTGCTCGGTCCCGATATAATTGTGATTCAGCTGACGAGCTTCTTCGAAGGCAAGCTCGATGACGCGCTTTGCGCGCGGTGTGAAAACCATCTCTTGCTGTACGGTCTGCCCGCCGCGTCCGACGATCGCTTCGACTTCTTGCCGCACCTTCGCCAAATTGACGCCGAGTGACTCGAGCACTTTTGCGGCAAGACTCTCTCCCTCGGAGATGATACCCAGCAGTATGTGCTCCGTCCCTATGTAATTATTTCCGAGACGCTGCGCCTCTTCTTGCGCGAGCACGATGCTGCGTCTCGCACGCTCGGTGAACGGTTCCCACATTGACATAAGAGTATTTTACCAGACACCGCGCGAGGGGACACGGGTTTCCGGCGCGCTCACAAGCTGAACCGGAAACCGAGGAAGCCTGCGGTCGTGCCGCCGGTCTGCAGCCCTTGATAGAGCCGCAACTCTACGGAGGCGTGCGGCGCGATGCCCTTGCCGCCGAAGATGGTCACGACGGGGCCGGTCGTACGGCCGATGGCAAGATTGCCGATTCCCGCCCCCACGCCGACGTAGGCTCCGCCGAATCCGCCGCCGGAGAGCCCCCGGATCTCACCCGTTATGGCGTAGCCTCCTTGACTGGTTACGGGAACGAGCAGCGTTGCCTGAAGGCCTACCGGCACTACTGGGATCGACGCGGCAGTACTGAGCATGATCGCTCCCCCGCTCTGGCCCGGCGAGGTGCCGACCCAGCCTCCGGCTGCGACCGAAACGTCGGCGAGTGCCCGAGCAGTACCGCAAGCTAGCGCCACGAGGAGCATGGGTACGACCACGATCGTTTTCCGCATGCCCCACCTCATTAGGGCACGGGGAATCGGGACCCTCCGGCTCCAAGAGTGAGCCGGTATGCCAACACCCGAAGAGATCCGCAGCGCGCTCGTCGACGTGAAGGACCCCGAGCTAGACCTCGGGATCCTCGATCTCGGCTTAGTCTACGACGTCGTCGTGGAGGGCGAGAACGGCGAGAACGTCACCGTGATCATGACGCTGACCTCGCCGATGTGCCCGGTCGGACCACTCTTCAAGAAATCCGTCGAGGACCGCGTGCTTTCCGTCGCGGGAGTGAAATCCGCGAAGGCGGAGATCACCTTCACGCCGCCTTGGGATCCGGCGACTATGGCGTCAGACGACGTGAAGGCAATGCTCGGTATTTGGTAGCCCTTAGAGGCGAAAGTTCAGACTCGCGCGGTACGTGTTTGCTTGGATGTTCGTAAACGCACGGTGCGAGAAGAACGTATCGGTCGGAACGAACGTCGTGTTACCGTAGTGGTCGAAGACGTATTCGACGCGACCGGTGACGTTGCGCGAGAGCGCGTAATCGAGTCCGGCGCCGACATTATACCCACCCAGCGTATGCGTCTGGTCCGACGAGTGCCCGGCGAAGGGGGCTTGGCTTTGGAGCTGCAGGCGCAGGTTGCTCTGGCTCCAGCCGCCCGCAACGAAAAAGAGCCACGAGCCGTCGGTGAAGCCGAAGCGCGCCCGCACGCGCAAGTCCGAGCCCTCGGAAACGGTATTGATGACGGGATCGGGCGCGAACGTCAGCGTCGAATACGGCGAGCCGCTCCAGATTCCGCCGTACTCGGCTTCGAGCCCGATGACCGTCGTACCGTGCTGCCAGTTGAAGCCGCCGAGCACGCCACCGACCGTCGCGCCGGGGGCCGGGTTGAAGCTCACGCCGGAACCGAGGATGGAGACGTTTGCCGTCGTCGATCCGCCGCCGGCATGCACGCCGACGTAGGGTCCAGACCAGTCCGCGGCAAGAGCAGCGCCCGTCGTCATAGTAAAAAGCACAGCGGTTGCAAGAGACCGTCGAAACATCAGGTGTTCCTTTCCTAAAAGTACTTCTCAGCGCGCTTTGCGCGCGGTTGACCTTCCAGAGGGCGGGCAAGTATCCTTCGGGTCTGCGGCAGGGGCCGACGGCCGGTACGGCGAGGCTTTCTCCTATATGAAAAGTCGCGCGGAGCGGTACGCCCAGCTCGCGAGCAAGCGCGCACAGTCCGAAGCACCGGCCGGTGCCGACGCGGTCGAACGGCAGCACGCGCGCAACAAGAAGACGGCACGCGAGCGCGTCGCGATGCTCGTCGATCCCGGCTCATTCACGGAACTCGACCGGTTCGTCGTCCATCGTACGAGCGCGTTCGGCCTGGACGAAAAGGAGTTCCTTGGCGACGGCGTCGTGACCGGTTATGCGACGATCGCCGGGCGTCCGATTTTCCTCTTCTCGCAGGACTTTACCGTTCTCGGCGGATCGCTGGGCGAAGCCTTCGCCGAGAAAATCTGCAAAGTCATGGACCTCGCCGTACGCAGCGGGGCCCCGATAATCGGCATCAACGACTCCGGCGGCGCACGCATTCAAGAGGGCGGCGTTTCGCTTGGAGGCTACGCGGAGATCTTCTGGCGCAACGTTCAGGCGAGCGGCGTGATTCCGCAGATCAGCCTTGTCGCGGGACCCTGCGCCGGGGGCGCCGTCTACTCGCCGGCGATCACCGACTTCATTATCATGACGCAAGCCATCTCGCAAATGTTCATCACCGGGCCGGACATCATCAAGACGGTGACCGGCGAGGACGTCAGTTTCGAGCAGCTCGGCGGCGCAACGACGCATGCGACGAAAAGCGGCGTCGCTCATCGCGTTGCAGCCGACGAAACCGATCTCATGAACCAGGCGCGGCTGCTGCTCTCCTTTCTCCCGCAAAATAACCTCGACGATCCGCCGGCGTACGCCGCCGACGACGACGTGACTCGAGAAGCGCCGGAGCTCGACGAGCTCGTTCCCGACGCGGCGAACAAGCCGTACGACATCCATCGCGCAATCTCGGCGGTGCTCGACCACGGCGACTTCTTCGAGATCGCACCGCTCTACGCGCAAAACATCGTCTGCGGGTTCGGCCGCATCGAGGGGCATAGCATCGGCGTCGTCGCCAATCAGCCGAATGTGCTCGCCGGCGTCCTCGACATCGCGTCGTCGATCAAAGCCGCGCGTTTCGTGCGCTTTTGCGACGCCTTCAACATTCCGCTGCTGACGTTCGTGGACGTACCGGGATTTCTGCCGGGAACCGATCAAGAGTACGGCGGCATCATCCTTCACGGTGCCAAGCTCTTGTACGCATTTGCCGAGGCGACCGTGCCGAAGGTTACCGTCATCACGCGCAAGGCCTACGGCGGCGCGTACGACGTCATGGCGAGCAAGCACATCCGCGCGGACGTGAACCTCGCCTGGCCGACCGCCGAGATCGCGGTCATGGGTGCCGAGGGAGCGGTGAAGACCATCTTCCGCCGCGAGATCGCCGCGGCGAAGGACCCGCAGGCGAAAACGAAGGAACTCATCGACGACTACACGCAGCGCTTCGCGAATCCGTATATCGCCGCGCAGCGCGGTTACGTCGACGACGTCATCGAGGCGCGGAGGACGCGGCCACTCGTCGCACGCGCATTCCGCATGCTCGAGAACAAGCGCGTGGAGCGCCCGAAGCGCAAGCACGGCAATATTCCTCTGTAGAGCCCCTACCAGGAGCAGTGACCATGACTCTGAGCAGAAAGCAACTTCTCGCGGCCGGCGTCGGCATCGCAATCGTTCCTGCGGCGGCGGGGTGCGCGACCGTCGTGCCTGCGAGAGCCGCCGGCGATCCGGCGTTCCACTTCGACGAGGAGGGCTTCAACGCGATCCTCGCGAGACCGGCGCGGCATCGTCAGGCATTCGCATCGACGAAGATCGCAAAAGGGACGGTGCTGGACGAGATGGTTGCATCGATGTATGCGTACGAGGTCACGCTCGGGCTCGGCCCCGGTGCGCTGCACGCCGTTGCCGTCTTCTACCATGGAAGCGCAATCGCACTCGCGCTGGGCGACACCGTGTGGAACGAGCTGCTCATCCCCGCGTTGCCCCACATGCCCGCAACGTGGAGAGCGGACTTCGGCGACGCCGGAGCCGCCGCCGGGCGCGGTAATCCATTCCTGCGCCGTTCTCGAGCTCAAGCGCTGCAGGATGACGCATCCCTCGAGGCGCTCGCCTCGCGCGGCTGTCATTTCTTCGTCTGCAACAACGCGCTGTCGGGCGCCGCAGATCTCGTCGCGCGATGGCTGCATCGAACCGAAGCCGACGTCTATCAACGCTTCCTTCGAGGACTCGTTCCCGGCGCAATGCCGGTCCCGGCGGGGGTCATGGCCGTCAATGCCTGCCAAGAAGCGCACTTCACCTACTTGCAGACGACGCTATGAGCCTGCTCCACGGAAAGCGCGCGCTCGTCACGGGAGTTGCGAACCGCTGGTCGATCGCGACCGGCGTCGCACGGGCACTGCACGAGCATGGAGCGCAGCTCCTCCTGACGTATCAAGGCGAGCGCGTCCGAGACGAAGTCGAAAAGCTCGCCGTGGAGCTGGGCGCAGCTCCCACGCTCGAATGCGACGTCGCGAACGATGACTCACTGCGCGCGCTCGCGGCGGCCGTTGGAAGCCTCGACGTGCTCGTTCACTGCATCGCCTATGCGAACAAAGCCGATCTCGCCGGCAAGGTCTACGATACCTCGCGCGCGGGTTACGCGCTCGCGCTCGACGTTTCGGCGTACTCGCTCATCGCACTCGTCTCGGCGCTGCGTGAACGCTTCGCCGACGGAGCGAGCATCATGGCGCTCACGTATCTCGGCGCGACGAGCATCGTTCCGAACTACAATTTGATGGGCATTGCGAAGGCAGCCTTGGAAGCGGAGGTGCGATATCTGGCCTTCGACCTCGGCGAGCGCGGCATTCGCGTGAACGGGATTTCGGCCGGGCCGATCAAGACTGCGAGCATGCGGCAAGTCGGGGGCGCGACGAAGATGCTCGACGTCGTCCCAAAGATCGCGCCGCTGCACCGCAACGTTACTGCCGAAGACGTCGGAAGGACGGCCGTGTACTTGGCGTCGGACCTTTCCAGCGCCGTAACGGCGGACGTGCATTTCGTCGATGCCGGATTCCACGCGATGGGAATGTATCCGCCGGAGTGATCGCTCCCGAAGCGCTGGTCTTCGAAGGTCCGCAGCCCAGCCGGGAGGAGGCGGTAGCAATTGCTGCTGCCATCGGCGCGCTCATTGCGCCTGCACGGGATGGGTGCTCCGGAGCCGAGCGTAACCATGCTCGGCAAGGCGGAGGAGTCTCCGTCCCGTCCAGGTACGGTGAGAGTGCGTGGCGCCGGGCGATGCTCAACAGCATCCTAGAGCTTCCCTAGGCGACGCCGATGTTCCGTAAGATCCTCATTGCGAATCGCGGCGAAATCGCCGTGCGCGTCATTCGAACGGCGCGCGAGATGGGTATCGCGTGCGTCGCGGTTTACTCCGAAGCCGATCGCGATGCGATGCACGCGCGCATCGCGGACGAGTCCTATTTCTTGGGACCGGCCGCGCCGGCGAAGAGTTATCTCGACGCCGACCGACTCTTCGACGTCGCGCGACGCGCCCGTATCGACGCCGTTCACCCCGGGTACGGATTTCTCGCAGAGAACGCGCCGTTCGCGCGTCGCGTCGTCGCCGAGGGTTTGACGTGGATCGGCCCGCATCCCGACGCAATCGATGCAATGGGCGACAAGCTACGCGCGCGCCGTGCGATGGAGGCGGCCGGCGTTCCCTTCGTGCCGGGAGGCACCGAGCCGCTCGGCGATGCGGCAGCGGCGCGAGGCGCCGCAGCGCGCTACGGCTTACCCATAGCACTCAAGGCTTCTGGCGGCGGTGGCGGCAAGGGGTTGAAGGTTGCGCGCACGCTCGACGAGATCGAGGCGGCGTTCTCGACGGCGACGCGCGAGGCACAGGCGTATTTCAAGAACCCGACGCTGTACGCCGAGCGCTACCTCGAGAATCCCAAGCACATCGAGTTGCAAATCCTCGCCGACAAGCACGGGACGACGCTCCACGTTGGGGAGCGCGACTGCTCGCTCCAGCGCCGCCACCAGAAGATCTGGGAAGAGGCACCGACGCACATCGCCGAGACGGTGCGCTCGGGAATTCGCGACGCCGGCATTCGTGCGGCCCGCGCGATTGCGTACGACTCGGTAGGGACGATCGAGTTTCTCGTCGACGACCAGGCGTTCTATTTTCTCGAGATGAACACGCGCATTCAAGTCGAGCATACGGTTACCGAGATGACGAGCGGCCTCGATCTCGTTCGCGAGCAGATTCGCGTCGCCGCCGGCGAGCCGCTCGGATACCGCCAGGATGCCGTTCGCTTCTTCGGCTGCGCGATCGAGGGGCGCGTCAATGCCGAAGACCCCGACGAGGACTTTCGTCCGGCTCCCGGCACGATTCTCGCCTATCACGAGCCCGGAGGACCCGGCGTCCGCGTCGACTCCGCGGCCTTCGCCGGCTTGCGCATCGCGCCCGAGTACGATTCGCTGATCGCCAAGCTCGTCGTGTGGGCACCGTCTCGCAGTGAAGCGCTCGCGCGCCTGCGCCGCGCAATCGACGAGTATCGCATCGAAGGCGTACCGACGACGTTGCCTATGCTGCGCGCGCTCTGCGATCATCCCCCGGTCGTCGACGGGACGTACGGCACGGCAACGCTCGAAGAGTTCGCCCGACGGCTTGCCTCGAAGCGCGCCGCGACGCCGCATGAGGAAACGGCGGCTCCGTCGTTTGCGGTCTCCGCGGGCGCCCGCGAGGCCGACGGTACGATCGCCGTAGAGGTCGACGACAAGCTCTACCGCGTGCGCTTTCCCTCTCCTCGAGGGGCCCGAGGTCCGCAGCTACCGAGGGCGCCACGCGTCGGCACGAGCGCCGACGTCGCCAAGGCCGCGACGGGTAACGAGATTCGCTCGCCCATGCACGGCGTCGTCGTCGAGATCTCCGTATCGGTAGGAGAACGCGTAGCTTTGGACCAGGTCGTCGCGGTTATCGAGGCGATGAAAATGATGAACGAGGTTCGCGCGCATCGCGCGGGAACGGTGAAGGCAGCGCATACCGCTGCCGGCGCGACGGTAGAGTCGAACGCGCCGTTGCTGACGATCGAGTGAGCTAGGGAACCCCTAGCGGATCAGGACGATGCGATCGGCGACGAACGCGGGCGCCGCCCAGCTTCTGCGCACCCAGTAGCCGTCGATCGCGACGCGCATTCCCGCGACGAGCGTCAGACCCGTCGGAAGAATCACGGTTCCGTCGTGCAGATGCACGGAAATGCGATTGCCTCGGGCGTCGAGCACGAGAAAATAGGGAACCGAGTACGCGACGACGCCGCGAAGGTGAAAGGCGGTCACCGGCGGCGCGACCTGTGGGCCCCGATCCGGCGCGCCTGGAGGAGGAAGCGATTGCTGCTGCCCGCCGGCTTCCGGCGGAGCGGGTGGATACTGTTGCGCGACCGCTGCGAGAGGCCCGACAACGAGTGCGGCGAGGAACGCGGCCGACGCGAGCTTCGACATCATCGAGGAGACTTCGGCGAGGCCTTCGCACGGCCTCGCGGAACCAACCGGCCATGGCCGACATGCCCGAGGAACGCCGCGTGCGCGAAAGCAACGGATCCGGCATCCCTCTGCATGCCGCGTACGACGCGGTCGACGGCGCGCGCGATCTGGGAAAGCCCGGCGAGTTTCCGTTTGCGCGCGGGATCTACCCCACCATGTACCGCGGGCGCTTGTGGACGATGCGTCAATACGCGGGTTTTGCGACTGCGGCCGAGTCGAACGCGCGCTATCGCTACCTGCTCGCCCGCGGACAGACCGGACTCTCCGTCGCCTTCGATCTGCCGACGCAGCTCGGCTATGACTCCGACGCGCCGCAGGCGCGCGGCGAAGTCGGGAAGGTGGGCGTCGCCATCGACTCGGTCGCCGACATGGAGACGTTGCTCGACGCCATTCCGCTAGACCGCGTCACGATATCTATGACGATCAACGCGCCGGCGGCGATTCTGCTGGCGCTGCTCCTCGCCGTCGCGCGGCGGCGCGGCATCCCCTACCGAACGCTCGGCGGAACCATCCAAAACGACGTGCTCAAAGAGTACGTCGCGCGCGGGACGTACATCTACCCGCCGAAGCCGTCGCTGCGCCTCGTGACTGATGCCATGAGCTATTGCGCAAGCCAGGTCCCGCAATGGAATCCGATCTCGATCTCGGGATACCACATTCGCGAGGCGGGCTCTACGGCGGTCGAAGAGATCGCCTTCACGCTCTCCAACGCAAAGGCATACCTGCATGCGGCGCGGGAGGCGGGCATCGCGCTCGAAGCGGTCGCTCCGCGCATCTCCTTCTTCTGGAACGCGCACAACGACTTCTTCGAAGAAGTCGCAAAGTTCCGCGCCGCGCGCTATCTCTGGGCGCACATCGTCCGCGACGAGTTCGGCTGTACGGATCCTGCGTCGCAGCGACTACGCTTCCACACGCAGACGGGCGGATCGACGCTCACGGCGCAGGAGCCGGAGAACAACGTCGTGCGCGTGACGCTTCAGGCGCTTGCCGCCGTGCTAGGCGGCACGCAGTCGCTCCATACCAACGGGAAAGACGAGGCCTTCGCGCTCCCAACGCAGGAGAGCGCAAAGCTGGCACTGAGGACGCAGCAGATCATCGCCTACGAGAGCGGCGTCGCCGATGTCGTCGATCCGCTAGCCGGCTCGTACTACGTCGAGTCCCTCACCAACGCATTGATCGAGCGCGCCGAAACTCTCGTCGCCGAGGTCGACGCCATCGGAGGCGCGGTCGCCGCGATCGAGAGCGGCTGGATGCAGCGCCGCATCGCCGACTCTGCGTACGCCGCGCAGCAGGCGATCGAGCGCGGTGACGCGCGCGTCGTCGGGGTAAATGTCTTTACCGAGAACGCGTCGCCACCGCCGCCCTTGCAGCGCATCGACGAACGCGTCGAGCGCGAACAAATCGAGCGCGTACGCGCCTTTCGCGCTTCGCGCGACGCGGCTGCGGTGCGGGCATGCCTCGAGGCGGTGCGCCGCGCGGCGAGCGGAAGCGAGAACCTCATGCCGCATTTCGTAGAGAGCGTCGATGCCGGCGCAACGCTCGGCGAGATCAGCGACGTGCTGCGCGAAGCCTTCGGTACGTATCGCTCCAACGAAGGCTTCTCGTGACGAGCTCGTGGCCGATCGACCACATCGCGATCGTCGTGGGCGACCTCGACGCAGCGATCGCCCTCTACACGGAGCGCCTCGGCTTTGCGCAACTCTATCGGGAGATCGTCGCCGACCAAAGCGTCGAGGCGGTGGGGTTGGAAGCCGGCGACTCGGTGATCGAGTTACTGCGCGCGCTCGACGAAGATTCGGCAATCGCACGGTATCGCGGCGACGCGCCGACGAAGTTCCATCACGTCGCCTACCGCGTCGAAAACCTCGAGGGGACGCTCGCAGAACTCAAACGCAACGGCATTGCCTTGATCGATGAGGCACCCAGAGCGGGGGCCCACGGCAACCGCATCGCCTTCCTGCACCCGACCTCGACCGCCGGGGTACTCATCGAACTCTGCCAACCCGAACGCTCGAGTTGAGGCCGGTCCGCCTCGGTGCCGCGCGCAGCGGCTTCTCAGCGAATCGAGCGAACCGTGCGCTGCACGAACACGGGACGGAAGGCAAAGCGCTCCATCATGGCTTTGGTTGGAACGCGTACGCGATCGGCCAGTCGCAGCATCTGCAAGACTTTGATGTGCCACCAGGTCATATCCATCTCGAACCACGCAAGTCCGTGGCGCGCAGAGAACGGGAAGGCGTGATGATTGTTGTGCCAGCCCTCACCGAAGGAGACCAAGGCGACCCACCATGAGTTCGTCGACCGGTCGTCGGTCTTGAAGGTACGATAGCCGGCCCAGTGCGATGCGCTATTCACGAACCACGTCGTGTGGTAGGTATAGACGAGGCGTACGAAGATGCCCCAGAAAACCCACGACCAGCCGCCAATCGCGAGCAATGCGAGCGCAAGGCCGACCTGCAGCGGAACCGACAAGTACGAGAGCGCGCGATAGTAGGGATCGCAGACCAAATCTGGGCAATGGCGCGCCCGCTCCTCTTTCGACGGCACGTAGCGATTCTTGACGATGAGCCACTTGATGTGAGCCCACGTAAATCCGCGTCGCGTCGTGTGCGGATCACCGGTGTGATCGGAGTGCGCGTGATGGACGCGATGCGTCGCCACCCACTCGATCGGTGCCCCTTGCATCGCGAGCGTTCCCACGGTCGCGACGATATATTCCAGAGGCCAACGCAAGCGTAAGCTGCGGTGGGTCAGCGTTCGGTGATAGCCGAGCGTCACGCCGATCGCTCCCGTGAGATACGCGAGGACCGCAGCGGCGGCGACCGCCTGCCACGAGAAGAATGCCGGAATGAACGCCAAGAGCGCGCAGAGATGAATTGCCGTGAGCGGAACGCCGTTCGTCCAATTTGGCCCGCGGGGCCAGAGGCGTTGCCTAGTGAGCTGCATCGAGATATCCCTTATTCCCCAAATGGGGGGAAAATCACTTCGTCGGGACGTTTGGAGCGAGACCAACCTCAATTTGCGTTTCGAAGGTGCGATCCCATGGTAGCGTGATCCGCATGGCCGCAATATGATAGCCGGGATATAACTGCGTTAAGATGGCTTGCGCCTCGTTCCAGAGCAAGGCGCGATTCTCTTCGGCGACTCTGGCCGCCACCGGAGGCAAAAGCAGCATGTGGTCGATCTTCTGCGCTTCGAGCTGCGCGTCCAGGAGCGGCCGCACCTCGACGTGGTATGCATAATCGTCGGCAAACCGCATGAACGTGAACTCCTTGTGCGCCAAATCGTCGTACGTTCCAGACCGGCGGCCGACGCCTGCGGCGACTGCCTCGGCAAGCGCCGTCCCAACCGTATTCGCATTCGTATTCCAGGAGGCGTAGGCGTCGAGCCGCGTCGCGATGCCGTCGGCGAGAATGCGCCGAGCGAAGCCGCCCTGATCCGCGTATCCGGGATTCCCCCCGCCTTCGAGAAACGTGATGTCCGCGAGAGCGACCGAGCGCCCCAGCGTTTCGTCGGCACGCATCGCCTCTACGAACGCGTCGTCTTGCGCCGGCGAGGTCTCAGGTACGCGCACGTAGAGCACGATCTCGGGATTTTCGTCGTTTTCTACGCCCCCGCAGAGCGCGATCAGCCGGCCGATCGCTACGGAGACGGGCGCGTACTCGAGCGGGTCCTGCGCGAGCGCGCCGCCGGGCGTGGAGTAACGAACCGCGATACGCGGTCGCCAGCCGATGCTGCGCGCGAGGGCGTGCGCTACCAGCGCCATTCCCAGCTCGTCGGCGCCGGGCTCGATTGCAACCCTTTCCCCGGCACCGTCGGAGACGATGTCACCCTCCAACGCCGCACGGTCTGGGACGTCGATGCCGACCGGTCCGGCGTCGTCTTGACCGAGCACGAGCAAATCGAACGCAGAAGACGGCGGAGACGCCTTCGCCACCCACAATCGATCGACGGCGAGGTCGCGCGCACGGTCCGCTACGTACTCATCGAACGCGGGACCCGCAAGCGCGCGGAACTGCTCGGCGCGCGCCTGTTCGCCCGGCAAGATCGGATCGTGGAGCTTAGCGTACTCCCACAGATACTGCCAGATCGCACCGGACGCGAAATACGTCTGCCCCGCGCCGATCGCCGGCATGCCGGTAGGCGCAAGACGCATGATGGTGCCGAAGGCGGAAAACCACGCGTTCGGATGGTGCGCGCGTAGCCGCACCACGTCGCGCACGCGATAGTAGGCATCGGCGTAGGTCGTGCCGGGAACGCGCGATGCAAGAAGTCCTCCGTAGACGAGCATGTCGGTCGATAGCACGTACGCGCCCGCGTCGCGCGGCGCGCGCGCGTTCAGCCAGGCGATAATCGCGTCCGGAGATCCGGGCTCCGTGTAGTGGCCGAGCAATGCGCGTGGTGGGGTGACGACGTTGCGCCCCGCGATGCGCCCGAGTAAGACTGGAAGCTGCAAAGTCACCGGTCGGTCGTCCATCGAGACGAAGACGATCGGCCGGGCAGTTGCTGCTGCAACCGGTCGACCCGCAAGCAGAAGCGCCGCCGCCAAGACCAGCGCGAACCTCACAACGCCTCGCGCAGCCGTCCGCGCACGCGTTCGAGCATGGTGCGCGCCGACGCAGCGTCGACGCCGTGTCGCGACATCACGACGGCGACCTTCACGTTACCACCGGCGGCAGCGAGAAGCGTTGCAGCACGAGTCTCGTCGACGCCGGCGATGCGGCAGACGATCCGGCGCGCGCGCTCGCGAAGCTTGCGGTTCGAGGCCACGACGTCGACCATGAGATTCTCGTACACCTTGCCGAGCCGGACCATGACGGCAGTCGAGATCGCGTTCAGCACGATCTTCTGCGCCGTGGCCGCCCGCATTCGGGTCGAGCCGGCGATCGGCTCGGCTCCCGTATGCAGGAGAATCACGCGCTGCGCGGCTTCGGCGAGCGACGAGCCGTCGCTGTTGACGACGGCAACGGTAAATGCGCCGCGCGCGCCCGCGGACGTGAGCGCCGAGACGACGTACGGCGCACGTCCGGCCGCAGAGAACCCGATCACGACATCGCCTCCATCGACGTCGCGCATCGCCTCCTCACCGGCCCCCGCATCGTCTTCCGCACCTTCGATCGCTCGCACGAGCGCGCTCGCTCCACCGGCAACGTGCGCTCGAACGAGCTCGGGCTCGACGCCGAACGTCGGCGGCATCTCCGCCGAGTCGAGCATCGCCAACCTTCCGCTCGTTCCGGCTCCGACGTAGTGCAACCGTCCGCCGCTCTCCAGCCGGCGAACGATCTCGTCCACGACGCTTGCAATCTCACGCCGCCGTTCGAAGACCGCGTCGATCGCACCGCGCTGCGTTTCGATCAATCGCGCGACGAGCGCATCGCAAGAGAGCACGTCGAGATCGGCACCGCGTTCGTCGACGGTTTCCGTCTCGGGAAGATCGCCGCTTAGCACTCCGCTTCGACCCGCGCGAGCAGAGCGTTCAGCTCGTATGGAGCGATGGATCCGAGCGCGACCGGCTTGCGCGCTCCCGTCGCGCGAGGGACGTTCGCACTCCGCCCGCGCAGCGTCTCGTAGCCGAGCACGGCAAACGCGACGGCTTCCTTTGCATCCGGCGAGATTCCCATCGTATCCGAGCGTTCGACGCGCGCGCCTGAAAGCCGTGCCCCCAGACGTGCCAGGAGCGCCGGATTGTTCGCGCCGCCGCCCGAAACGATCACGCGCGAGCCGGACGGGGCGTGCGCCGCTATGGCGCGCGATGCGGTAATCGCGGTGAGCTCCGTGAGCGTTGCGGCCGCGTCCTCGGTAGAGAGGTGCTCGAGCGCTCGATGCTCGGCGAGAAACTGTTCGCCGAAGCGCTCGCGACCGGTGCTTTTCGGCGGCTGCAGCGCGAAATACGGGTTGTCGAGCATCGCTGCGAGGATGCGTTCGTCGACGCGTCCGCGAGCGGCGAGCGCGCCGTCTCGATCGAATCGCTGGTTTCGGTGCGTGCGCGCGCGCACGAGGGCATCGACGAGCATGTTTCCCGGACCCGTGTCGAATGCGACGATCTCCTCGCTTCGCTTCGGTAGCACGGTCACGTTCGCGATACCGCCGATGTTGAGCGCCACGCGATCTTCGCTGTCGCTGCGGAAGAGAAGCGCGTCGACGTACGGAACGAGCGGGGCACCGTGGCCGCCCGCAGCACAGTCCGCGCTGCGAAAATCATAACACACGCTCGCGCAAACCGCCTCGCGAATCGCGAAGGCGTCGCCAAGCTGCAGAGTGATCCCGCGGTCGCCGTCGTGAAATACCGTCTGCCCGTGCGAGGCGACGTAGTCGGCGGTGTCCCCGCCCAAGACGGCGCGCGCCGCGCGTCCGAAAACCTCGCCGAGACGACGGTGGAGCTGGGCCGCCTCGGCGAGGCTCCCGCGGTTGGGTGGAAGCGCGCGAAGAAGTGCTGCGTAAAGATCGTCGTCGAATGCATGGGTCGCGAAACGCACGACTTCAATTGCATAGCGCGCGCCGCGCGGATGAATTCGAACGAGGGCCGCGTCGACGCCGTCGAGCGACGTGCCGCTCATCAGCCCGACGGCGATCACGCGAGCTCCGACACGGCGGCTTCGCAGAAGGCGGCTCGAAGATCGCGGGTGTCGCTGCGACCGAAGTACACGCTATTCGTCAGCAGGACGCATTGGAGGTCGCGCTGCGGATCCGCCCACACGCACGTCCCGACGAAGCCCGTGTGTCCGAAGCTCTCCGGTGAGAAGCATCGCCCGCACGAGTTCTCGTCGTTCGTCTTCAGCGCCCAGCCAAGGCCGCGCCGAAGTACGGGATCCCATGCCTGCTCGCGCGTTGCCTCACGCACCATCGCTGCCGATTGCAGCTCGTGCGACCGGCCACGAAGCATGCCGAGGTAGATCTCCGCGAGCCATGCAACGTCCGCCGCACGTGCGAAGAGGCCGGCGTGTCCGGCTGCGCCGCCCATGAGGTACGCCTTCTCGTCGTGAACGTAGCCTTGAACGCGTCCGCGCCAACCGTCGTCTTCGGTTGCGGGTATCGTCGCCCGCACGTCTGCTCGCGGGTGAAAAGCCAGCTTCGGCCGGGCAAACGTGCGCGCGACGATCGACGCGAGCGAGCGCCCGTGGAGGCGTTCTAGCACCATGCCGACGGCGATGAACCCGAGGTCGCTGTAGATCACCCGCTCGCCCGGCCGCGCCGACAGGGGCTCGCGAATCGTGAACTCTTCGACGTTGCGATCGAGCAGGAGACGATAGTCCGCGCCGGAGTTCATCCCGGAATCGTGCGCCAGCAGCATGCGCAGCGTGATCGCGGCATGCGGCGTACCGCGCCACTCGGGGAAGACGCCTTCGAGGCTCTCGTCGAGATCGATGCGCGCGTCGGATACGGCACGCAACGCCAACGTCGCGGTGAAGAGCTTCGTGAGCGACGCAAGGTCGAAGCGCGTGTCGACGAAGACGGGCTGCGCGCGAGCGTCCGCCCGCGTCGCGCCGTACGCCCGCTCGAAACGCAGTCGTCCGGCGTGCTCGATCCGCGCCACCGCGCCGGTGAACGCACTCCCGCACGCCTCACGCAGCAGCGCGTCGACGGCCGTGAAGGATCGACTCATATCGGCAGCGGCGGCTGCAGCAGTGCGCGCAGCCTTTCGAGCCGACCCGCCGCTTCGTGCAGGCGCTCGGGCGCGAGCTCTCCTTCTTCTACGGCGCGCGCGACGCGCTGCGCAATGGCCACCGCGAGCGTGGGATCGTGACTGACCGTGAGCGCGTCGGCGCCTGCGCGCAGTGCGCGCCACGCTCCCTCCACGCTTCCGTACTCGCTCGCAACGGCTTGCATCTGCAGGCAATCCGTGAAGCAGACGCCGTCGAAGCCCAGCTCGCCACGCAGCAGGGTCGTAAGTATTCGTGACGAGAGCGTCGCCGGAACGCCAGGATCGAGCGCGGTGACGACGACGTGAGCCGTCATCATCGCGCGGGCGCTCGACGCGACGGCTGCAAACGGAACGAGATCGCGCGACCGCAGCGTTCCCTCGTCCAGCGAGATGATCGGCAGCGCGTGATGTGAATCGATCGCCGTCGCCCCGTGGCCGGGGAAGTGCTTGTACGTCGCGACGACGCCGCCGCCTTCGAGCCCGCGAGCGAACGCCCGCGCCGACCCGGCGACGACGTGCGGATCCGAGCCGAACGAGCGGTCGCCGATGACGACGTTTTTGGGATCGACCGCGAGATCAACAACGGGTGCAAAATCGAGATTGCAGCCCGCCCGGCGAAGATCGCTTGCACAGCGCGTACCGATCCGTTCCGCAAGCTCGGCGTCGCCCCCGATCTCCGCGGCGCAAGGCATCGGCGCGACGCCTTCGCGCAAGCGCATGACGCGGCCCCCTTCCTGATCGATGGCGAGAATCGGCGCGAGATCGTAACGCGCGCGTAATCGGTCGGTCAGCGCTCGAAGCTCGGCCAGAGATCCGGTGTTGCGATCGAAGAAAATGAAGCCGCCGAACGGATAGCCGCTCCAGCGTGTGTCGCGCAAATCCTCTTCGCGCACGCCCGTCACGACCACCGAGGCGGCGAGATTCAGCAGCGAGACGCTCACGGAATCGCCGCTCCGCTCGTCGCGTCGAATCGCCGTACGTGGTCGGGCGGAAAGTGCAGCGCAACCGCATCGCCTCGCGCGTACGCGCGCTCGGCCGGAACGCGAGCCGAAACCAAACCGCGATGCGTTCGCACGTGCACGTACGCGTCGGCACCCACGGACTCCCATCGCTCGACCGAGCCGCAGAGCGAGCCGTCCGCCACGAGAAGCACGCGCTCGGGCCGAATCCCGACGATACACGGACCGTCCTGCAAGAAGTTCATCGGCGGGACGCCCAGCGCCGAGGCCGCTCGCAACGTTGCCGGCGCATCGTACACGCGTTGCGGCGGACCGTAGTCCTCGAGGCGTCCGTCGACCAAAACCGCCAGCACGTCGGCGATCATCATCGCCTCGCCGTGGTCGTGCGTCACGTACACGACGGGGCCGCCGAAGCGTCCGCGCAGATCGCGCGTCGCATCGCGAACGCGGCCTCGCAACGCAGGATCGAGATGCGCCAACGGCTCGTCCAGCAAGAGGGCGAGGGGATCCGAAAGAAGTGCTCGCGCGAGCGAGACGCGCTGACGCTCCCCGCCGGAGAGCTCTCGCGGTTTTCGCTCCAGGTGGACGTCGACGTGCAGCGCAACCGCAATTTCCTCAACGCGGGCTGCGCGAGCACCGGGACGTAACGCAAACCGAAGATTTTCGCGCACGCTCATCGTTGGAAACAACGCATCGTCTTGAAAGACGAGCGCGATGCGCCGCAGCCGAGCGGGCCGCGCGTGCAGCGGGACGCCGTCAAGCACGATCTCGCCGCTCCGTGCCGCGAGCAAGCCGGCAACGACGCGAAGCAGCGTGCTCTTCCCCGCGCCGGAAGGTCCGACGACGGCAAGCGTCGATCCCGAGGCGACGCCGAAGCTCACGCCGTCGAGTGCCGTGCGCCCACCTGCCGCGCGCTCGTAAGCAAACGTGAGACCCCGGACGTATAAGCCCGGCTCGCCAGCGTTACCGAACGTGAATGATTTGGGCGACGATTCGGCCTTGGATAACGCTTGCGTCGATGTCAACGTAGCGTCCCGGCCGAATGTCTGCGATCGTTCCATAGTCGCCGTTCGCCGTATCGATGTCCGTGCTCGGCGTGACGGCAATCGTGCGGTCTCCATCGCCGGTCCGCACGACGAGTATCGCGTTGGTGTAATCCACGCTGACGACCCGACCGGTCACGCGCGCTCGATGTGGACCCTGGTCGCTGCCAGCCACCGCGGGTAGGAACGAAACGACTGCTACAAGCAGGCAGGCAGCAAAGATGCTTCGGGTCATGGTCCAATTTTTGTAACGTGGCAGAGCAAGCATTCGTTTCACCTGCCATCCGTAGAACCTTCCAGCTCGAACGCGTACTCCCGTCGCGCAGCGTCCGCTTCCGGACCACCCGAGCGAACGCACTCGACGAGTGCGCGCAGGCGCCGCACGGAAGCGTCGTCGGCGCGCCTCCCAGCCACGACGAGGCGGAGCGCGAGCAGCGCGAGCTCCGGCGTGCGCGGGCCGAGCACGCGTATTCCCTCGTAAAAGGGACGGACTGCATCGCTCGGAGGCGCTTCTTCCAGCAGCGCTGCGACGAGCTGGGGCAGGGAGCCCCGTCCATCGAGAAGGTACGCGTCGATGAGCGCGGTGGTCTTACCGGCGCGCGGTAAAGATGACACGAAAACCCGTCGGCTCGACGGCATACAGGGAGGTTGGAATCTCGGCACTCGCCCCCCTGTACGCTACGCCTCTTCCCAAGAGTGTAAACTTTCCGGAGACGGCATTCGTGGGGTTGGTGCCGGCACGCTTACGTCGATCGCACCGACGGCGCGCCCGAAGGCGGCGTCGATCGGTTCGAGCCCTTCGCCGATCTCTATTCCGCTGAATGCCGATGCCGGGAGTTGCGAGACGCCGACATCGCCCGTAGCGTCTCCGACGGGTCGGGGCCGCGCAGCGCAATCGGGACGGACGCGGTCGCCGCGCCGCCGTCGGGCCGAGCGAACGTGACCGACGCAACGTCGGCCGTTCATCGCGGAGCGCTCACGTGCGCTACTCCCCGGGAGTAAAGTTCAAGGCGAGTGAGTTGATGCAGTAGCGCGTATTGTGCGGCTCGGGACCGTCGTCGAAAACGTGGCCGAGATGCGAGTCACAGCGCTCGCAGCGTACTTCGATGCGATGCACCCCCACGCTGTCGTCGTCCACGAGCCGAACGTTGCGCTGCTCTTCGGGATGCGTGAAACTCGGCCATCCGCAGTGCGACTCAAACTTCGCGTCCGATGAGAAGAGCGCGGCACCGCACGCCCCGCAGCGATACGTGCCCTCTGCGTCCACGCCGAGCAGCGCGCCGGTGAACGGCCGCTCGGTACCGGCTTGACGAAGCACGCGATAGCGCTCCTCTCCGAGTTCGCTCCTCCATTGCTCCTCCGGCTTCACCACCTTGGAACTCGGATCTCGATGCTCCATCGTTGCCTCCTTCGACATCCGCCCTGAAGGGCTTGTCGAGGAGGAGCCGGTATTGCGCCGCATGGCTCTCTCCCCCGAGCGCGTCACGGAGTTGAAACTGCGCGCCAACGACGTACGCCAGGGTATCGTTCGCGCTCTGCTCTCCGCGGGATCCGGACACTCCGCCGGACCGCTCGACATGTCGGACGTCTTCGCAGCGTTCTATTTTCACATCTTGCGACACGACCAGAAGAACCCCGACTGGCCCAAGCGCGACCGGCTGCTGCTCTCGTGCGGACACATCGCGCCCGTGCGCTACTCGGCGATGGCCTACGCGGGATACTTTCCCGTCGACGAGCTGCTGACGTTGCGGAAGCTCGGAACCCGTCTCCAGGGACATCCGGAGCGCGTTCGGCTACCGGGTACGGAGACGACGTCTGGGCCGCTGGGCGAGGGCCTCGCACAGGGCGTCGGCATGGCGCTCGCCGCGAAAACCGACGGCCAGGGGTGGCGAGTCTACGTCGTGACCTCTGACGCGGAGCACCAATGCGGACTCCACTGGGAGGCCATGCTCACCGCCGCTAAGTTCAAGCTCGACAACCTCATCTGTATCGTGGATCGCAACCTGATCCAGATCGACGGCAGCACGGAGGACGTCATGCCGCTCGAGCCGTTCGCCGACAAGTACCGTGCCTTCAATTGGGAAGTCCTCGAGTGCGACGGCAACGACATCGTTGCCTTCATCGATACGATCGAGCGCGCCCAACAAGTCAAAGGCAAACCCTCGGTTATCATCGCGCATACGGTGCCCGGTAAGGGCGTCTCGTACATGGAGGGCGACTACACGTGGCACGGCAAGCCGCCCAACGCCGAGCAGGCCGGCGAGGCGCTGAACGAGCTGGAGGCGGAGCGCGCGAGGATTTTGGCCCATGCGTAGCACGACTCCCAAAGACGATGTTGCGGCCGCCATGCATCTCGTCGACTATCGCAACGTTGCCGGCCTCAAGCAGGTGCCAACGCGCAATGGCTTCGGCGAAGGGCTGATTGAGGCCGGCGCCCACAACAGCAACGTCGTCGGGATCTGCGCCGATCTCTCCGAATCGACGCGCATGGAGGGTTTTAAGAAGGCCTATCCCGATCGGTACTTCGAGATCGGCGTCTCCGAGCAGATGCTCGTTGCGTTGGCCGGAGGTCTGGCGGCATGCGGGAAGATTCCGTGGATCGCGTCGTACGCAATGTTCAATCCGGGTCGCTCGTGGGAGCAAGTGCGTACCATCATGGCGCTCAACGAGACCAACGTCAAAATTGCCGGCGCCCACGCAGGCGTATCCGTCGGGCCCGATGGCGCCACGCATCAAGCAATCGAGGATATCGCGATCATGCGCGTGATTCCGCATATGCTCGTCGTCGTGCCGTGCGACTCGGTTCAGACGAAGAAGGCGACGCTCGCGCTCTCCGAGATGCGCGGACCGACGTATCTGCGCTTCGCGCGTGAAAAATCGCCGGTGGTCTCGACCGAGGCAACGCCGTTCGAAATCGGACGAGCACAGGTTCTGCGCGACGGGAGCGACGCCGCAATCGTCGCATGCGGAATCCTCGTCTACAACGCGCTCGTCGCGGCCGACGAGCTTGCCGAGGAAGACGGCATCGAGTGCCGCGTCGTCAACAACCACACAATCAAACCGATGGACGCGGCCGCGATCCTCGATGCCGCAACGACGTGCGGCACCCTCGTGACCGTCGAGGAGCACCAAATCCGCGGCGGCATGGGCTCCGCCGTCGCCGAGATTCTCGCGAGCACCTATCCGGTGCCGATCGAGTTCGTCGGTGTCGACGACCGGTTCGGTCAGTCCGGCGACCCGATCGAGCTCATCGAGTACTACGGCATGGGCACGCGATCGATCAAAGAAGCGGTGCGCCGCGCGGTGAAGCGCAAGCTTGGGCCGTACAGAGAAGGCCCAAGCGAGGCACCAGGCTAAGTCGGGCGCATGACGACTTCAATCGACCGGTCCGCAGTTCAGGCGCCCCAAAGCGTCTGGGAGATGGCGCAGCAGCAGCTCGACGACGTGGCGCGGCTCATCGGGCTTAGCGAGGGGATCCATCTCTTTCTCCGCGTGCCCAAGCGCGTGCTCGAGGTCTCCGTGCCGGTGCGCATGGACGACGGCCGTATTCGCATCTATACGGGCTATCGCGTACAGCACAACATGTCGCGTGGCCCCTCGAAGGGGGGCATCCGCTTCCACCCCGACGTGACGCTTGACGAAGTCAAAGCGCTCGCCATGTGGATGACGTGGAAATGCGCGCTCGTGAACATCCCGTTCGGCGGTGCCAAGGGAGGGGTCATCTGCGACCCCAAAGCGATGTCGATGCAAGAGCTCGAGAATCTCACCCGGCGATTCACGACCGAGATTTCGATCATCATCGGACCCGAAAAAGACATCCCCGCACCCGACGTCTACACGACGCCGCAAATCATGGCGTGGATCATGGACACGTATTCGATGCAGAAGGGGTACTCGATCCCCGGCGTCGTCACCGGCAAGCCGATCGCGATCGGCGGATCGCTCGGACGCGATAAAGCCACGGCTCGCGGTTGCCTCTACGTCGTCGACGAAGCGATGCAAACGATGAAGCTTCCGATCGAGGGCGCGCGCGTCGCGATTCAGGGCTTCGGTAATGCCGGCATGCACGCAGCAACGCTCATGGCCGAGCGCGGTTATCGGATCGTCGCCGTTTCCGACTCGCGCGGAGGCGTGATAAATGCGAAGGGGCTCGACGTCCGCGGGATCGTCGCTCACAAGCAAGAGACGGGCTCGGTCGTGGGTTTCGCCGGAGGCGACGCGATCACGAACAAAGAGCTGCTCGAATGCGATTGCGACGTGCTCGTTCCGGCGGCGCTCGAGAAGGTGATCACCGCGCAGAACGCGCCGAAGATTCGCGCGAAGGTCGTCGCCGAGGCCGCAAACGGTCCGACGCTTCCTGAGGCCGACGCGATTCTCCACGAGCGGGGCATCATGGTGCTTCCGGACATTCTCGCAAACGCCGGCGGCGTCACGGTCTCGTACTTCGAATGGGTCCAGGACTTGCAAGAAAACTTCTGGGAGGAAGACGAGATCAACGCGCGACTCAAGCAGAAGATGACGCGCGCCTTTCGTGAAACGCACGAGCAGGCGGAGCGGCACGGCGTCGACATGCGCACGGGCGCGTATGCCGTGGCCGTGGAACGCGTTGCAGAGGCGACGAAACTCCGGGGACTATATCCGTAGCCGGTCGAGGTTGCGTTCGTAGAGCCTCGCCGCGACGAGTATGGCCAGACGTGAGCCAAGATCCGGAAGCCGGCGCGCCAAGACGCCGGCTTCTTTATAGTACGCACGCGCACGGGCAAGGACGTCGGTCGACAGCGCGCCGGAAAGGTAGTTGCGCCCGATCTTTCGATCTCTTTCGACGTCGCGTAGGATGTTCGTGAGCTGCAAGGCGATGCCCAGGCGTTCGGCACGATCGAGCGAGTCCGCGTCGTTCGCTCCGAGAATCGCCATCGCGCACCGCCCGACCGTTCCGGCAACGGCCGCACAGTATGCCTCGAGGGCGTCGGGCGTCTCGCAGACGACGCCGTCGACGTCGGCACGGCAGGCAGCGATCAGCCGTAGCGCATCTTTCGTCTCGATAGGGAAACGCGCGAATGCGTCGCGAACGGCGGGAAACCACGCGTCGCCGGCCCGATACGCAGAATCTCGAAGACGCGCGACCGTGCGCGCGATCGCCGCGAGTTCGCGTCGGCGTTCTTCGTCCGACCGACCGGGCTCGTCGGCGACGTCGTCGACGGTGCGAAAGAGCCCGTAGACCGCTTCGACCGCTTCGCGTTTCGCGCGCGGTAAAACGCGCGTGGCGAAAAAGAAGCTCTTCGCCTCCCGCTTCAACAGCGCGCGGCACCATCGCCGGCTCGCCGCGATCGTGATTGACGGCCCTCCTCGCGTCCACGTTGACCGGGCGCGCGGCGCGACCCTGCCCGGGGGATGGCGCCGCACCATGGCAGAACGAGCCAAAGGATGAAACAGCCGGCCGCCGAGGCTTCGAACCCTGACGGGCGTTACGTCTCAGACGTTCTGGAAGGTCTGCTCGGCGCGAGTGAGACGCGCGCCGCGCTGCGCGCGCATTGCGTTGCGATGCTCGACGGCGTTCCGGAGTCTCTGTCATCGCAGCTCCAGACGACCGCGCAGTACGTCGGCGGAAAGTGCATGGCGTATCCCGCGGTGTGGTTTTTGGAGCGGCTCCTCGCCGAGACCGCGATCGCACGCGACGACATCATCGAACGAGCGCGAACGACGATCGCCGTTAGCCTCTCGACGTCGATCGTCGACGATCTCGCCGACGGAGACGAGCCGTTCAGCTCGGCGTACTTGGCCTTTCTCTACGTCCTGATCGGCCGTGCGGCGTTCGTCGATTGCGCGCCGGATGCACGCGCATCGTCCGAGTTGTACCGCGCGCTCGAGATTTGCCTCAACCCCCACGCACCGATCGCAAGCGATACCGTCGTACGGCGCGGAGAGCGCATCGGCGCGTTCTTCCGGCTCGTCGCGGGTTCGGTGCTCGACGGCGTGTGGCCGCAAGAGCGCGCGCGCCTCGCCGTCGCGGCGACCGGCGCATTCGGAGAAATCTGCGCGCACATCGACGACTGGATGGACGCGGAGCGTGACTTCGCGCGCGGCGTCGAGGACAACGTCGTTCTCGTCTTGCTTCGCGAGCGTCTCGCGCCGCAACGGCCGAACGCGAGTGACATCGTCAAGAATCGCTCGTGGCTGCTCGATGCGTTGGGCGCGATCCTGACCAGGCGAGTCACGGAGATCGCCGCGATGCTGAAGCCGCTAGAGACGCACCACGCCGTCGACGCGCTCAGTCGAATCGTCCTGCGTCTCCCCGCAACGCTGGATCAGGTCCCGTTCCGTTCTCGAACGCTGCTGCGCAGCGTCTAGGGCGCGCTCGGGGACTCCACCCAGTGCAACGCGTACCAGAATGTCGGTGACTCGACGAGAAAGGCCGGAATGCCGCTGCGTTTGATCGCGTAGCGCTCGACCGTTGCCCGTCCGATCACGTGCGCTCCCGCTCGGACGATCCGCTGACGCTCCGCGTCGTGAATGGCGCTTCCGACGCGGTATCCGAGATACGCGGTAACGGCGAAGTAGAGCAACGCCAGCAGCCCCACGAGTGCCAAGAGCCTACCGAGCAGACGCATGAAGGGGACTTCACCGCGGCGGGGTAACGCATCCCGCTATGCAGGTACGCGTACGTCCATTTTTTGGTGCCGCCGCGGCAGTTGCCGGCGCCCTCGCCATCATCTGTGCCGTTGCCGCCGCGGCGCTGGCGGACGAGCCCAACGCGGCCGCCGTCTCCTATGCGACGTCGAGCGATCCGGAGACCTTGCTCTTGGATGCCCGCGAAGCCGGGCGCGGCCTCATGGTCTCGCACATGACGATTCCGGTACGCCCCGGCAGGTTCACCTTCGTCTACCCGCAGTGGATTCCAGGCGAGCACGGACCGACCGGGCCGCTCGAAAACATTGCGCAGATGCGCGTCAGCGCAAACGGCCACGCTCTGCGCTGGGAGCGCGACCAAGTCGACATGTATGCGTTCCACGTCGACGTTCCATCCGGCGTGAGCCATATCGACGTGGAGTACCGCGTCGTGCTCGACGCTCCGGACGTGATGTCGACGAAAAACGTCGCGATCGTCAACTGGAATCGAGTGCTCTTCTACCAGAACGATACCGCGTCGAAGGACGACTTCTTCAAGGTGAGCCTCATCCTGCCGCACGCGTGGGGCTACGGTACCGCGCTTCCTGGTGCAGCGCAGAGCGGAGACCGCGTCGATTTCGACGTCGCCGCGCTCAACCTGCTCGTCGATTCGCCACTCGACATGGGCCGCTATTACCGCCACGTGACGTTGTGGTCCGGTGACGGCTCGGAGCAGGTGCTCGACGCGTTTGCCGACGCACCGCAGGACCTCGACTTTCCGGCCAACATCGTCGACGCGTACAAGAACATGATGCCGGAAGCGCTGGCTCTCTACGGCTCGCGGCACTGGAACGTCTATCACTCGCTTCTGACGCTCTCCGACGCGATCGGATTCGAGGGAATCGAGCACCATCAGTCGAGCGACAATCGCGCGCCGGCGGACTTCATGACCAACCCGACATGGTAGCTGTCGAGCGGCGATCTGCTGACGCACGAGTTCTCGCACTCCTTGAACGGAAAGTACCGGCGCCCATTCGATCTGTGGCAGCCGAACTTTCAGATGCCCGAGCACACCGAGCTGCTTTGGGTCTACGAGGGAATGAATCAGTACCTCGGCGACCTTCTGTCGTTCCGCATGGGAATTCGCGAGCCGTCGAAGTACCCGGAGTACCTCGCTGCGATGTACGCCCGCCTGGACGCGGAGTCGGGACGGGAAACGACGCCGCTCATCGACTTGACGACGGGCGCACCCTATTACTACGAGGCGCGCGGACCGTGGTCGAATCTTCGCCGTACCGCCGGCGACTTCTACGCCGAGGGCGAGCTGATTTGGCTCGATGCGGACACGATCATTCGCGAACGCTCGCACGGACGCAAGTCGCTCGACGACTTCCTACATCTGTACAGCGAGCCGGCGCTTACGGGACCGATCACAAAACCGTATACGCGCACCGACATCGAGAGTCTTCTCAACGACGTGCAGCCCTACGACTGGCATGCGTTCTTCGAACGCTACGTCTACAGCGTCTCACCACATCCACCCAGCGGCGACCTCGCGCGCGCCGGATGGCGCCTCGTCTGGAGCGAAGATTCAAACGCGTTCATCGAAGCGGGCGAGGCGATGCGCCATTACGACGACGAGAGCTTCGGCGTCGGCCTCTTCCTGGACGACACGGGAAAGATCCTTAGCGTCAGGCAGGGTTCGGCGGCGTGGAACGCCGGCCTCGGACCCAATATGACGATCCTCGCCGTCGGCAACCAGGCGTTTTCGCCGAAGGTGTTACACTACGTGCTTCGCGAGGCTACGCACGCGAGCGGCACGATTCCCTTCGTCGTGCAACAGGACGGCTGGGTGAACACCTACGAATTGAATTATCACGGCGGATTGCGCTATCCGCACCTCGAGCGCATTCCGGGAACGCCCGACATGCTGGCACAGATCATGGCGCCGCACCGAGCGAGGTAGCGCCGTGAACGTACGTCGAATCGCATTCCTTCTCTGCGCCGTTTTCGGCGCGCTGTTCGTCGCGCACCCATCGCGCGCGGCCGTTTCCGCTTTTCCGACGCCGCCGCCCGTACCTGCGCCGAACCCAGTAACCGACACGTACTTCGGCCAGACGGTCACCGACCCGTACCGATACTTCGAGAACATGAACGACCCGCGCGTGCAGACCTTTTTCCGCGACCAAAACGCCTATACGCGCGCGGTGCTGGCGCGCCTCGACGGCGCGCGCGCGCGGCTGCTCGCGCGCATCGAGCATCTCGACAACGCTGGCGCCGTCGTCGGCTCGGTGTCCCGCATCGGCCCGTACTACTTCTACGAGAAGCTACCGCCGGGAGCGAACAGCGAGCGTCTCTACGTGCGGGCGGCAGCAGGCGGACCGGAACGCGTTCTCGTCAATCCCGACGCCCTCGCGCAAACCGGCAAACATTACACGATCAACTACTACCTGCCATCACTCGACGGTGCGTACGTCGCGTACGGCATCTCCGAAGGTGGCTCCGAAGCCAGCGTCATTCACGTAGTGCAGACATCGACGGGGCGCGTCCGCGCCGATGCAATCGATCGTGCCTACTTCGTCGGCGCGACGAGCTGGCTTCCAAACCACACCTTCTACTACGTCCGTTTCCCGGCGTTACGCCCCGGCGAACCCGCAACCGACAAGGAGACCCGCGCGGTCGCCTATCTCCACGTGCTTGGTCGCAATCCCGATCGTGACGTTGCCGTTTTTGGCTACGGCGTGAACCCCGCGATCCCATTCGCAGCCACGGATTTCCCAATCGTCGCCTACTCGCAGGCGTCGCCGCGCTACACGATCGGCATCGTCGAGCACGGCGTGAAGAATGAGGTGACGATGTACGAGACGCGGACCCCCGCATCGGCCACCGCACGCTGGCGCCGCATCGTCACCGACGGCGACGATGTGACCGGCTTCGATTGGAAAGGAAATACGCTCTTCCTTCTCACGCATCGTGGTGCGCCGACGTTCAAAGTCGTGGCGACGCGGCTCGATGCGCCCGATTTCTCGCACGCTCGCGTCGTCGTCGGACCGGGTAAGGCAGTCGTCGAGCAGATCAGCGTCGCGGCCGACGGCCTCTACGTGCTCTCGCGCCACGGCGGCTTCGGACACATCGCACGCATCGCGCTCTCCCCAGACGGCAACCTCGGCGCCTCGCGTGCGGTCGCCTTGCCGTATCGCGGCGCGGTTGCCGCCATCGCGACGGACCCGCGCGTCCCGGGCGTGACGTTCGAGCTTACCGGATGGACGCACTCGGCCCTCTTCTATTATGCCGATGCGACGGGCAGAGTCTCCGACACGCGCCTCAAGCAACTTTCACCGATCGACGAGTCCGCTTACACGTCAGAGGAGGTTCAGGCGCGCAGCGCCGATGGAACGCTCGTTCCGCTCTCGATTGTCTATCGCAAAGGCCTCCGCCTCGACGGCTCGCATCCCACATACCTCGAAGGATACGGCGCGTACGGCATCACGCTGGAGCCGAGCTTCAGCGCGACGCGGGTCGCCTGGCTCGAGCGCGGCGGCGTGTACGCCGTCTGTCATCCTCGCGGCGGCGGCTGGTATGGCGAGGCGTGGCACCAAGCAGGCATGATTTCGACCAAGCACCACACCTGGGAAGATTTCATTGCGTGCGGGCAGTGGCTCATACGGCATCGCTTCACTTCGTCCGCGCATCTCGCCGGCGAAGGGACGAGCGCCGGCGGCATCACGATCGGGCGCGCGATCACGTCGCGTCCCGACCTTTTTGCCGCAGCGCTCGACGTCGTCGGCGCGAGCAATGCAACGCGCATGGAGTTTACGCCGAACGGACCGCCGAACATACCGGAGTTCGGAACGGTAAGAAACGAGACGGGGTTCAAAGCGCTGTACGCGATGGATGCGTATCTCCACGTCGTCGATGGCACTCGCTATCCAGCCGTAATGCTCATCACGGGCTATAACGATCCGCGCGTCTCCTCGTGGGAGTTGGCGAAGTTCGCTGCGCGGCTAGAAGCTGCAACCACGAGTGGGCGCCCCATTCTGCTGCGCGTGGATTACGATGCCGGCCACGGTTTCCTGGCAGCGTCGCGCGCGCAAAGCGATGCGCTCCTCGCGGACGAATACTCGTTCTTGCTCTGGCAGTGCGGGGATCCGGCCTTCGCTGGAATCCCCACACGCATTCGTCAGTGACGACCGGCTGCCGACATTGCGGCTCGTAACCGTGCTTCGCCCTGTTGCGCGTCGCCGATAAGCTGTTCGGCAACGGCATTCTCGGCATCGGTTGGGGCCGTGTAGCTGAGCTCCACCTCCGCGGCGAGATACGCGAGATGACTGTGCAGCTTGCTCTCGTGAAGCAGGTCACCCTCACTGGAATGGATATCCAGCTGAACGAGTTGCCCGATTTCGCGGTCGAGCGCCGCTCGCTCCGAACCGTGCAATCGGTTGCGCATCGCAATCGCGCGGTTCAGCGTCCGATCGAGCCCGTCGAGCGCGTTATGAATACGTAGTCCGAGCGCGAGTCGCGCCGCAAGATCGCTTTGGTCCACGTGGAGCCGTGGATCGAGCGCAACCTCAAAGGATTGCTGCGCCGCATGCCCGCCGTAGTCGAGCACGACGCTGTACGTTCCCGGTACGACGGTCGGGCCCAAAACGGAGTCGTCGAGGCCTCCGGCCGCGACCGGCGAGCGGAATCCCGTGACATCCGTTGCACTCGGATAGCGCAGATCCCATTGGAAGCGATTCGCTCCCGCCACAACGCCCTTCTCGGCACCTTTGTCCTTACGATGCAGCGTGAAGGTGCGAATCGTTGCACCGCTCGCATCGAGGAAGCTCAGCTTGACGGGCGTGCGACCGTCATAACTCGACGGAAGCTCGAAGAACACGGTCGCTCCGAACGGCGGATTCTCTCCAGCGGCGGGAATGAAGCGGGCGTACGCACTCGTCCCGTACGCGTGGCTGAGCCACGCCGTTTGCGGAGCGAAAATGCGCGCGCCGCCCGCATCCGCGCCGCCGTTCTTCGAAAGCTGCTCGAGTAGCGCCAGATCGTCGAGCACCCAGAACGAGCGCCCGTGCGTCGCGACGACTACGTCCCCCTGACGCGCATCGATCGCGATGTCGCGCACCTGTACGTGCGGCAGGTTGAGCGAGAGCGGCTGCCAACCGGCCCCGCCGTCGAAGCTCACGTACACCGTATTCTTCGTACCGAGGAAGAATAGGTCGGCGTCGTTCGGATCCTGCCGAATGACGAAGGCGTACTCGTCGTCGGGTAGGCCGGCGGTAATCGAACGCCAATGGCGGCCGTAATCCGTCGTCTCGTAGACGTAGGGATGGAAATCGTCCCACATGTAGCGTGAGGCGGTGAGATAGGCCGTGCCGGCCGCCGTATGCGAGGGCTCGATGGAGCTGATCTGCGCCCATTGCGGCAGTTGCGGGGGCGTAACGAGCGACCACGTCGTGCCGCCGTCAGTCGTCACGTGCACGAGACCGTCGTCCGAGCCGGCCCAGATCGCGTTTGCGTCGAGCGGTGAAACGGCAAGGGAAGCAATTCCCGGAAAGACTTCCGCGCTCGATTGATCGAGATCGACGGGGCCACCGCTGGGAGCCTCCGTGGCTCTGTCGTTGCGCGTGAGGTCGGGACTGAGGCGATGCCACGTCTTGCCGTAATCGTCGCTGGCGAGAACGTACTGAGCGCCGATCAATAGCTGCTTCGGGTTCGCCGGCGAAAACAGGATGGGATGCGTCCAGCCGAAGCGATAGCGCAGCTCTGCGGACGAGGCTCCCTCTTGATAGAGCGGCCACGGGCTCACGCTGCTGTACTCGCCGGTTCCCGCGTCGTAGCGAAGAAAGATGCTGAAGTAGCCGGCTCCGTACGTGACGTCGGGATCGCCGGGTTGCGGAGCGACGAACGTGCTCTCGCCGTAGGCGACGCGCTGCCAATCTTCCAGCGGAATCATTCCGTCGGGCGTAGCACTGGGACCTTCGAACGAGCCTTCGTCCTGCTGCGCCCCATAGACGTGAAACGGAAACTGGCCGTCGAGCGCGACGTGGTAGAACTGCCCCGTCGGCTGATTGTGCTCCCCGCTCCACGTCATGCCGCCATCGGTCGAGACCGTCGCGCCGCCGTCGTTGCCTTCCAAGAGAATCCGCGGATCGTGCGGGTTGATCCAAACGATGTGATTGTCGCCGTGCGGCGTGTGCAACTCGGTCCACTTCTTGCCGCCGTCGCGCGATACCCAGAGCGCGTCGACTTCCGGAACGTAGACGGTGTCCGGATTCGACGGATCGGCGAAGATGCTCATGTAATAGAACGCGCGCTGGCGAAGCTTCCACTCGTCGTTCACGCGCGTCCAGGTCGAGCCGCCGTTGGCGGAGCGGAAGACGCCGCCGTCGTGCGCCTGAACGATTGCGTAGACGACGCGGGGATCGCTTGCGGCGACGCTCAGCCCGATGCGGCCAAGCAAACCGCGTGCGAAGCCCGGCGCGTGCGTGAGATTCGTCCAATGTGCGCCGCCGTCGGTCGACGTATAGATGCCGCTTCCCGGACCGCCGTCTTGCAGCGTCCACGGCGTGCGGTACGCTTGCCACGTCGCCGCGTAGAGCACGGATGGATCGTGCGGATCCATGACGACGTCGATCGCTCCCGTGTCGTCGTTGACGAAGAGAACCTTATGCCAAGTCGCGCCGCCGTCGATCGACTTGAAGACGCCACGCTGTGCGTTGGGCGTGAAGACGTGACCCATCGACGACGCGTAGACGATATTCGGGTTGCGAGGATCGACGACGAGCGCGCTGATCGTGTGCGTGTCGCGCAGGCCGGCGTAGCGCCACGTTTTACCGGCGTCGGAAGACCGGTAAACGCCGTCACCCGTGACGAAGTTCGCGCGGATGTCGCTCTCGCCCGTCCCCGCGTAGATGACGTTCGGATCCGACGCCGCTACAGCATCGGCGAGCGCGCCGATGCTGTCGCTCGCCGACGGGAACCCGCCATCGGTAATGTTCGTCCAGACGTTGCCGTAGTCGGTACTCCGCCAGACGCCGCCGTCAACGCCGCCCATGTAGAAGAGATTTGGGTTGCTCGCAACGCCCGCAAGAGCGACGACGCGCCCACCGATTGACGGACCGATGCTGCGCCAGTGCAACGCCGAAAGCATCTGTGCCGGAATAGGGGCATCCGCTGTAGCGG
>DAHXOK010000030.1:0-5315 GCA_027364935.1 Vulcanimicrobiota bacterium
GCCGCGAAGAAGCACGATGATGGCCAGGACCACGCCGGCCAAGCCGAGCGTCGGTACGGCGACGTTCGCGGCTGCCGACCAGAGCGCTAAGAAGGAGGCCGACCCGCGCCCAACGGCGTTGAAGACGAGCATGAGGATCGTCGTAAAGAGAATCGCTACGGGCGTTCCGATGATCGACACGAGCCACGAGAAGCGCAAGATCGAGAGCGTGAACGTAAGCGCTTGCTGCTGTTTGTCGGGCGGGATCTGCGCCATACGCGGATCGCCGGCCACCATTGCGGGCCAACCCGCCTGAAATCCGTGGACGATTGCGGGAGTAATGAGATACGATGCGAGGGTATAGAGTACCAGGGTAATGAGAAACGCCCAACCCCACGTCGGCGCCGTGCGCAGGCGCTCCAACGCCGTAGAGGGTGCGAGAATGACATCGACCACGGTCTGTAAGCCGCTTGCCGACGCGCTCTTGGCAGAGTCCATCCTTACTCCTTTACCGAAAAAGTTCGGCGCAAGTTTCAGGGTTGGGCGTGCGGGTGCCTTTGGCGGCACGGCGGGAGGGCCGAAGATCGGGCGGCAAATTGCGCAGAATCGCGAGGCGGACGCACTCCAGGCGCTCCCGGCGAAACTCGAGCAGCCGCAGCTCGATGATGAGGCGAGCCCGACGCAACGCGCGCGTCGCGTAGAGTTCCTCCGGCGTCCGCGGCCGTGGGGTAGCACCGCTGAAGAGGAGGACGACGGAGATCGCAGCAAGGACGCGACGTAGAACGAGCATGAGCACTACCTCCTCCGATTCCTCACGCGCTTCCGTCGCCGCGGCAAGGGAGCTGGTCATCGCGGCGCCGCCGGGCGAGCCGTACGTTCGCGTCGTGCCCCTGGGCGGATGCGGCGAGATCGGCCGCAACATGACCGTTATCGAGACGAACGACGACGTGGTAGTCGTCGATTGCGGCCTCATGTTTCCCGACGAGGAGATGTACGGCGTCGACATCGTCATCAACGACTTCAGCTACGTTCGCGAGCGAGCAGACAAGCTTCGCGCGCTTCTCGTGACGCACGGGCACGAAGATCATATCGGCGGCATTCCGTACTTCGTCAAAGAGTTCGCACGGACTCCGATCGTCGGCACGGCGCTCTCGATCGCGCTCATCAAGGCGAAGTCGCGCGAGCACAAGCTCGGTGACGTCGACTTTCGCACGGTCGTTCCGGGCGAGCGCGTGCGCTTCGGCAGCGTCGAGGCGGAGTTCATCCACGTCAACCACTCCGTCGCCGGAGCTTGCGCGCTCGCGCTACGCACGCCGGTCGGCATCGTCTTTCACACCGGCGACTTCAAGTTCGATCAAACGCCCATCGATGGACGCCCGGCAGATTTCGCGCGCATCGCGCGGGTTGGCGAAGAGGGCGTGCTCTGCATGCTCTCGGATTCGACGAATGCGGAGCGGCCGGGCCACACGCTCTCCGAGCGCATGGTCGGCGAAGCGTTCGCGGCGATCTTCGCGCGTGCGAAAGGCCGCATCATCGTCGCATCATTTGCTTCGAACGTTCCGCGCATCCAGCAGGTCATCGATCAAGCGGAGCGTTTCGGTCGAAAGATCGCGTTCTTGGGCCGTTCGCTCCAGAACGTCGTGCACTTCGCCACCGAGCTCGGTCATCTGCGCATTCCGCCCGGTGCGGCAATGAAGGCAGAACAGCTCGAGGAGCTGCCGCCCGAGCAGATCGTCGTGATGACGACCGGCTCGCAAGGCGAGCCGATGAGCGGCCTCACGCGTATGTCCGTTCGCGACCACAACCGATTGCGCATCGTCTCGGGCGACACGGTCGTCGTGAGCGCAACGCCGATTCCCGGCAACGAGAAGTCCGTGTACCGAACGATCAACAATCTCTACAAGCTCGGCGCGACCGTCGTTCACGGCACCGACGGACGCTCGCACGTCTCGGGGCATGCCTCGCAAGAAGAGCTGCTGCTCATGCTCAATCTCGTGCGTCCCGAGTTCTTCGTTCCGATTCACGGCGAATATCGCATGCTCGTGCAGCATGGGAAACTCGCGGTGCGAACGGGGGTCGAGGCGGAGAACGTCTTCGTGGCGGAGGACGGCGACGTGCTCGAGTTCACGCACGAGTACGGCGACAAAGTCGGGAAGGCGTATGGCGGAAACGTTCTCGTCGACGGCTCGGGCATCGGCGACGTCGGAGAAGCGGTGCTGCGCGATCGTCGCGCTCTCGCCGGCGACGGCATCGTGCTCGTCGTCGTCGCCATCGATGCCGAGGAAGCGCGCGTCACCGCCGGGCCGGACGTCGTGGCGAGGGGCGTCTTTTACTTGCCCGAGTCCGACGGCGTCCTCGAGGAACTGCGCGCCGAGCTACGCGCATCGCTCGACGCAATCTCGGTCGAGGGCATGCGCGACGTCGGTACGGTGAAAGAGCACCTGCGCGATACGCTCGCGAAAGCGATCTACTCGCGGACGAAGCGCCGGCCCGTGGTCATTCCGCTCGTGATGGAAGTCTAGCAGGTTGCGGAAAAACTCGCGGTGTCCGGATCGGGCCCGAATGTTTCGTCGAAACGAGGAGCGATGAGGGAGCAACGCCGTAGCGTTGTGACCGAAGAGCGACGAAGTTTTCGGCGGAACAGGCGGGTTCGAGACGGCGCCGGGGGTTTTCCCGCAGCCTGCTAGACACCGGAGCGCCGTGGCTGCGGTCGTTTACGGGCTGCTTGCGGCGGTCTTTTACGGCGCAGCCGACTTCTGCGGCGGCGTGGCGGCGCGGCGCAGCGCGGTCTTCGCCGTCACCGTCATCTCCCAGCTCGCGGGTTTGGTCGCGCTCTTGGCAGTTCTCGCGTTCACGCATTGGCGGCTGACGCCGCACGACCTTATCTTCGGCGCGCTCGCGGGAATTTGCGCTGGCGGCGGTCTCGCGCTCTTCTATCACGCTCTCGCTATCGGGCGCATGGGCGTCGTCTCTCCGATCACGGCGGTGCTCGCCGCGGCGGTGCCGGTGATCGCGAGCCTCGTGCACGGGGAGCACCTGCGCGCAACGCAAGCTGCGGGCATGCTTCTGGCACTCGTCGCCGTCGTGCTCATCTCGGCTTCCTTTGAAGAGGGGGAAGGCGGAACGCGCGAGATCGCGACGGAGGGCGTACGGGAGGCGCTCCTGGCGGGCCTGATCATCGGGGGCTTCATCCTCTTCTTGAGCCGCGCGAGCCCCGCGTCCGGCGTCGCAATTCTGCTCCCGGCTCGTGCGGCTTCCGTGCTCGTCCTGTTGGCAATCGCTGCGGGCTTGCGCGGCAGCGTGCGCGCGAGCAGGAGTGTGCTTCCGCTCATCGTCCTCTGCGGCGTGCTCGACATGACGGCGAACGCGTTCTTCGTGCTTTCGGCGCGCGCCGGCTACGTTTCCATCGCGTCCGTTTTGACGGGTCTCTACCCTGCCTCCACGGTCGTGCTCGCATGGCTCGTCTTGCGCGAACGTCTGCAACGCGTGCAGCGGTGGGGCGTCGTGCTCGCACTCGCCGGCGTCGCGCTTATCGCGGCGTAGGCAGGGGCCGGTGCTTCGCTCGCGCAACGCGCTACGGCAGTGCACGCCGGGGATCGCGAAAAACTCTCAGCCTTCATTCGCGACGCGAAGAACAAGGGCGCCGGCGATGCGTTTCTGGTAGATCTCCTCAAGCAGAACGGCTGGTCGGAGCGTCGCATCTACGGCGCGTTCTCGGACTACTACGCGCAGGAGATCGGGGCCCCGGTCCCCTCGCGAGGGCAGGGTATGGAGAACGCGCGAGATGCGTTCCTCTACCTCGTCTCCTTCGTGTCGCTCGGCTTTTGGAGCGTCGCGCTGATCTGGCTAGGCAACATTGCCATAACCCGGGCGTTCCCGAGCCCGACGGACGTCGAGAGCACCACCTCGCTGCGCTACGATCTCGCCGGCCAACTGGCGAGCATCCTCATCGGCTTCCCGATCTTCGCGATCGTGAGCTGGATCTTAGCGCGCCAAACGGCACGGCGCCCGGAAGAACTCGACTCGGGCGTGCGAAAATGGCTGACGTACATCGCGCTCGTGATCGCCGCTATCGCGCTCCTCTCCGACGCAGTACTGTTTCTGCAAAGCTTTCTCACCGGAGATCTGACGGTGCGGTTCGCCTTGCAATACACGGTGCTGATCGTCGTCGCCGGCGGCATCTTCTGGTACTACCTGGGTAGCATGCGCGCTCGGGAACGGCGGGGGAGCGACAACACCTTCTTCGGCGCGCTCGCGTTGACGGCGGTGATCGCCGCGCTCGCCGTCGGCTTCGGAGGCGTCGGGCCGCCCGGGTTCGAGCGTCAGTTGCGGATGGACGAGCAGAGGGTGAGCGACATCTATACCATCGCGACGGCGATCAACGCGCGTGGAAATGCACCGGCGTCGCTTGCGGCGCTGGCGCCTCCCGCGAGCCGCTTACGCGACCCGGCGACCGGCGCGGCATTCGCATACGCGCGTAAGAGCGCGCAGTGGTACGACGTGTGCGCGACGTTCGACACGTCGAACGTCGGTCAGGCAAACGGCAACGACACGTGGGGACATCCGGCCGGGCGCTACTGCTACCGGCTCTCGGCGACGACCTCGCCGAACGCTCCCAGCGTCATCCCCTAGCGAGTACTAGATCGTCGACCAGACGTCGAGCTTGCGCTTCACGCCCTCGATCGTCGCGTCGGTGAACTCGGTCGTCGTCGCATTACCGCCGAGATCCGGCGTCGCGATGCCGCCGTGCACGGTTTCGAGCGCTGCCTCGTAGATCGCGCGTGACGCGTTTGCAGCGCGCTTGTCGTCGACGTACGAGAGTACCGCTGCGGTGGCGAGAATCATGGCAAGCGGATTGGCGATGTTCTTTCCGAAGAGCCGCGGCGCCGTGCCGTGCGGCGCCTCGGCCATCACGACGCTGGGCGTGAAACTCTGTTCGTGGTCCGGGAACGATAATAGCAGCGATTCCGCGCCCGCGATCGAGCCGAAGAGCTGCATGACCAAATCGGAGAGACAGTCGCCGTCGCGATTGAGCGACGGGATGACGAGCGGATCGTCGCCGGCATTCGAAAGGAGAAGGGCATACGTTGCGTCGATGAGCTGCGGCTCGTACGGGACGTCGGGATGGCGCGCGGCGGCGGCATCCATCTCTTCCTTGAGCATCCCTTCGTACACGGGGCTGACCGTGTACTTCGGGCCCCCAAAGACTCGGCCACCGATGCGTTTCGCGTGGGCGAAGGAGTACTCGGCGACGCAGCGGCAGACGCCGCGCGAGATCGTCTCCGTGCGGCTCGCGGTCTCGGCGTCGCCTTCACCCTCGCGCCACTCCCGTGCGC
>DAHXOK010000030.1:5325-15343 GCA_027364935.1 Vulcanimicrobiota bacterium
GGCCGCTCGGGGGTGACGGTAGCGGCCTTGAGGCCGAAACGATGACGCACCATCGCGTTGGCCGCATCGAGCACGACGCCGTTTTCGGTCTCGCGCCGACGCTCCAGCGAGAGGTCGTAACGTTCGAACGTCAGCGGAAGATCGATAACCGGCGCGTCTAGGACGCGCAGCGCTTCGGTCAACAACTCCTGTCCGGTTTGGTCGCCTTCGAGGACGACGATAGTCGGCGCGGTCAAATGAACTCCTGTCGCTGCGACGAAAAGCTACCATCGATGGCACGCGTACGCCGGAAGAGCGGTGCGAGGAAGGGCCTCAACCTCGAGATCGTCGGGATTGTCGCGATCGGCCTCGCCGTCCTCTTTGCGGTCGCGCTCGCACTCCCGCAGTACTCAGGACACGTTGGCCGCGCCACGGAGCTAATGCTGCGACGGCTGCTCGGCGACGCTTCGCCGTTCTTCCCCGTGCTGATCGCCGCGCTCGGCGGGATCGTCTTCCTGGAAATCAACGTGCCGCGCCTCATCGCGGGATTCGGAAGCGCCGCTTTCGCCTACTTCCTCATGCTCGACGCGATCCTTGGATCGCGCGGTGCGCGCGTCGGCGGCGAGATCGGAGCGACGATCTGGAGCGCACTGCGCGCACTCGTCGGGCCGGTCGGCGCGTGGGTCGTTCTCGGCGTCATCGCGATCGCGCTGACGCTCTACGTGACGAACACGTCGCTGAAGAAGATCATCGGCTGGATCGTCATACTCGGCGGCAAAATCAAGCTCGCGCGGCTTCCGAAACTTCCCAAGCTCGAGCTGCGGCTTCCGCCCGGCCATGCGAACGTGCGCGAGGCCTTCTCGCTTCCCGAGCGTACGAGCGCCCGCGTGACGACGGGAAAGACGGAGGTCTTCGACGAGTGCGATGCTGTCGAGGAGGGCGTTCCGGGGGGGCGCATCGCCGTTCCGGCACCGCTGCAACGGCTCGTCGCGCCAAGGCCGCCGCTCGCGCATCCCGCGCAGCCTGCCGAGGTCGTTGTCGGGGAGTACGAATCCTCGGGTGGGCAACGCGCCTACCGTCTTCCGGACTTGGCGATATTCGATGCTCCCACGGTACAGTCGAACGACGACGCGGATCGCGCGCATCTCTTAGAGGACACGCTGGCGTCGTTCGGCGTCGGCGCGAAGGTCGTGCATTCGCAGCGCGGTCCTTCCGTGACGCGCTACGAGCTACGCCCCGAGCGCGGCGTGAAGATCTCGCGCATCGCGGCGCTCGCCGACGATCTCGCTCTGGCACTCGCCGCAACCTCCGTACGGATCGAAGCGCCGATTCCGGGCAAATCGGCCGTCGGCATTGAGGTGCCGAATCAAACCGTCTCCGTCGTGACGGTCCGCGAAATCCTCGACGCGCTGCCGAATCGTGGCCAAGTTCCGCCGCTCTGGATGGCGCTGGGCAAAGACATCACGGGACGGCCCGTCTTCGGCGACCTCGCGAAGATGCCGCACCTTCTCGTCGCTGGCGCCACCGGCGCCGGCAAGTCCGTTTGTCTCAACACGATCATCGCGTCGCTGCTCGTCAGCGCGACGCCGGACCAAGTGCAGATGCTGATGATCGACCCGAAGCGGGTCGAACTGCCCGTGTACAACGGCATTCCGCACCTCATTAAAGACGTCATCACGGATCCGCGCCTGGCCGCGGGCGCCTTGCTCGAGATGATCAAGGAGATGGAGGCGCGCTACGAGCGTTTTGCCAAGGCCAGCGTGCGCAAGATCGAAGAGTACAACGCGAAGTTTCCCGACGAGAAGCTTCCGTATGTCGTTATCGTCATCGACGAGCTCGCAGATCTCATGCTCATCGCGCCGGCAAAAGTGGAAACGACGATCATGCGCCTCGCGCAACTCGCGCGGGCGACGGGCATTCACCTCATCGTGGCAACGCAGCGCCCGTCGGCTGACGTGATCACGGGTTTGATCAAGGCAAATATTCCGTCGCGCATCGCCTTCGCGGTCAGCTCGCAGGTCGACTCGCGCGTTATCCTCGACATGAACGGTGCGGAGCGGCTCCTGGGTCGCGGCGACATGCTCTATCTTCCGATCGACGCGCCCAAGCCCGTGCGCGCGCAGGGCGCGCTCGTCACCGGCGCCGAGATTCACCGCCTGGTCGACTTCTGGGCCCGCCAAGCGCAACCGGAGAACCTCGTCGACGTCGAGGTCGTGCCGCTCACCGACGACGAGGAACGCGCGCGCAAAGATCTCGATCCGCTGTGGTACGACGCGGCGCGATTCATCGTGGAAACGCAGTATGCATCGACCGCGCAGCTGCAGTCGCGCCTCTCGATCGGCCATCCGCGCGCCGTTCGCATCATGAAGCAGCTCGAAGAGCTCGGCGTCGTTGGGCCGCACGAAGGGACCAAGCCGCGCAAGATCGTGATGGGCTACGCCGAGATCGAGCAGCTCGCGGTTCGCATCGGAAAAGGTGAGGGTGGACAGCAAGACCTCTTCGCGGTCGAATCGTAGCGCGTACGCCGCCGGTGCGGCGACGTTGCTTGTCGCAGTTCTCGCACTAGGAGTTGTCGTCGATCGCTTTGGGGAGCCGACAGTGCTGTGGGCGTTCGATCGCGCGCTCGTACAACACGGTGCGATCGTCGCGTGGTGGATCACGCAGCTCGGGCGCTTCTACGTTCTCGCGCCGCTTGCGGTCGCGCTGCTGATCGCGGCGTGGCTTTTGCCATCGTGGCGCGGCCGCATTATCTTCAGCCTCGTCATGCTCGTGCTCGCGTGGCGCGCGGCCGACTTCTTCCAGCACGTCTTCGCGCGGCCGCGGCGTCTCGATTGGGTGATCTTCCGTGAAACCTCGTTCTCGTATCCGAGCTCCCATGCGACGATCGCGACGGCCTTCTACGCGCTCTGGGCGTGGATCATCGCTCGGGGCGTCGCGGCACGAGCGGGGATCGCGGCCGCGTTCGTCGTGGCCGCCGCCGCCGTGGCGATCCTCTGGTCGCGGCTGGCGCTCGGCGCGCACTACGTGACCGACATCATCGGCGGCATCCTCCTCGGGGTGGCGTTGCTCGCCGCCGGAGCAGCCGTGTGGCCGGAAATCCTCGCAAGAACGAGAAAGGGGCGTGCATGACCCGCTCGATCGATTCGGCGCTCCTCGAAATCGAAGCAAAGCTCGATGCCGGTGCGCCGCTTTCTCTCGCCGACGGCCTCGCGCTCTATCGCACGCCCGACCTCCACGCGCTCGGGCGCCTAGCGCGCGAGCAGAAGGAACGCAAGAGCGGCAAGAAAGTCTTCTACGTTCTCAACCGCTACATCAACTCGACGAACGTCTGCTATGCCGGATGCACGTTCTGTTCGTTCGCCGTCGACGAGTTCAAGGAACGCGAGCGCGTCGTGCGCATGCCGGCAGAAGAAGTCTTCGCACGGACGTTTGAGACGGGGACGAACTTCAACCAAGTGCACATCGTCGGCGGCCACGATCCACGTCAGCTCTCGCTCGACTACTGGCTGCCGCTCATGCGGCGCTTCAAAGACGCCGCGCCGCACGTGCAGCTCTCGCTCTTCACGGCGGCGGAGATCGACTACATGGCCAAGCGCCATCGCCTCTCGTACCCTGAGGTCGTCGCGAAACTCAAAGAGGCCGGCCTCGACAACGTCAATGGCGGCGGCGCGGAGATCTTCGCGGAAGCGACGCGCGCGAAGATCTGCCCGAACAAAGTTTCGAGTGACAACTGGCTCGCGATTCACGAGGAGCTGCACCGCCAAGGCGTCGCGAGCAACGCGACGATGCTCTACGGCCACATCGAATCGCTCGAGGACCGCATCGACCACATGATGCGCCTACGCGCGTCGCAGGAACGCTCGCCGGGATACAACGCCTTCATTCCGCTTGCGTTCCATCCCGATGGCAACGCGCTGAGCGATTGCGGCTGGACGAGCGGCCTCGACGACGTCCGCACCTTTGCGGTCGCGCGCCTGATGCTCGACAACTTCGACCATATCAAAGCCTACTGGATGATCCAAGGGCTGAAGGTGTGCCAAGTCGCGCTGCAGTACGGCGCCGACGACATGGACGGCACGCACGGGTCGACCGACGAGGAGATGATCTATCATTCTGCGGGAACGCAGTCAGGACAACACGTCGACGACCGCGAATTCCGCCGCCTCATCGAAGACGCCGGCTACGTGCCGGCTCGCCGCAACACGACGTACGAAGAGTTTGCATGGGACTGGACGCCCCCGTCCTTCGACGCGGCACTTCGCGCCGGCTCGGGCTGACGAGACGTGACGCTGCGCTGCGGACGGATTCGCTACACGAACGATCTTCCGATCTACGCCGCCTTCGACGCGGGTGCAATTCCGTATCCTGGCACGCTGCATGCGGACGTTCCGGCGCGCTTGAACGCCATGCTGCTCGCGGGCGAGCTCGACGTGAGCCCGGTTTCGGCCTTCGCATGGGCCCAGCACGCCGGCGAACTTGCGCTGTTGCCCGATCTCTGCATCGGCGCGCGCGACGACGTCGTCTCGGTGGTTCTCGTCTCGCAGCGGCCCCCCGATCAGCTGGACGGCGAGCGCATCGCCGTGACGTCCGAGTCGGCTAGCGGCGCAAACCTTCTGCGCGTTCTGCTCGAACGGCGTTACGGCGCGCATGCGACGTACGAAGAGAGCGCCGATCCGTTGGCGGATGCCGCGAACGGGCGCGGCGCGCTGCTCATCGGCGATCGCGCGATCGACGCGTTGCTCTCGCTGCCCCCCGAGAACGTATACGATCTCGGTACGCTGTGGCACGAGTGGACGCAGCAGCAGACGGTCTTTGCCGTTTGGGCGGCGCGGCGCGACGTCTACGACCGCAACCCGCAAGCCGTACGGGACTGCATGCATGCGTTGACCGACGCGTACACGTGGTCGCGCTCGCACATGGAGTTCGTGCTCGCGCAGGCGCAGCGCGCGTACCCGCGCCCGCCGGGTTTCTACGAAGCGTATTACGGCAAGTTGAACTTCACGTTCCATTTCGCGGCGCAGCGAGGCTTGGAGGCGTTCTGCCGCGAGCTCGTTGCGATCGGCGCCATCGAGCGCATGCCGCCCGTCTTTCCGGAGGCGATCGGTGTCCCTGCCTGAACTCCTCGATCGCGCCGCGGCCGGCGGGCGTCTCAGTTTCGACGAAGGCGTCAGGCTCTACCACGAAGCCGACCTTCACGATCTCGGCGCCGCGGCGCACGCGCGGCGCATGCAGCTTCATCCGTCGAACGTCGTGACGTACGTCATCGACACGACCGTGAACTACACGAACGTCTGCAACGTGCATTGCACCTTCTGTGCGTTCTTCCGGCCCGAGCATCATCAAGAAGGCTACACGATGTCGCACGATGAGGTGATCGCGCGCGTCCGTCGCGCCGCGGACCAGGGCGCAACGCAGATCATGATTCAAGGCGGCGTCAACCCCGAGCTGCGTATCGAATGGTTCGAGCAGCTCTTCGGGCGCGTGAGAGCGGAGTTTCCGCACGTGGATCTGCACTCGCTCTCGGTCTCGGAGATCGTCGGCCTCGCGACCGTCGAAGCGCTGCCCATTCCAGAGATCTTGCGTCGTCTGAAAGCTGCCGGCATGAAGTCGCTGCCCGGCGCGGGAGCGGAGATTCTCGTCGAACGCGTTCGTAAGCGCATCTCGGCGCGAAAGGTGAAACCGGAGGAGTGGCTCGGCGTGATGCGCGAGGCGCAGCGTCTGGGAATGCCGACGACCGCAACGATGATGTTCGGCTCGATCGAAACGGCGGAAGAGCGCATCGAGCACCTGCACGTGGTTCGCGAGCTCCAAGACGAAATGGAGGGCTTTACCGCCTTCATTCCGTGGTATTACATTCCGTTCAAGACGCCGCTACGGGGCAAGGAAGCGACCGGTCTCGAGTACCTGCGCGTGCTTGCGATCTCGCGTCTTTACCTCGACAACGTGCCGCACTTGCAGGCGTCGTGGCTAACGCCCGGCTTGAAGATGGGGCAACTCGCACTCTTCTACGGGTGCGACGACATGGGCGGCACGATTATCGAAGAGCGGGTAGTGCACGACGCCGGAAACACCAACGAAGCATCGCGTCGCGATTTGGAAGATGCGATTCGCGAAGCCGGCTTCGTCCCCGCCATCCGCGACACGTACTGGAACATCCGCTCCGACTACGCGCTCGCCACGGCCTAGCTTCGTTTCAGGGTGACACGGCGTTGATGACGCCGATGAAGAGCAGCGCGCCCGTCCGTTCGGCGCGTAGCGCCAGCACGAACGGGCGATCGACGATGAACGTGTGCGCGGGCGCCATTTCGATGGCGGTCATGCGCATCTGGACGGACGTTGCCGCCGCCGCCGTCGTTCCTTGTTCGTCCACGCGCACGTAGGTCTTGTGAATGACGCTTCCGATGCGGATCGTGCCGGCCGGCGGATGCATCGGCGAGAAATCTGCGCTGCGGCCGAAGGCCGCACCCATGCCCATCGCCTGGAGGAGTGGCGTTATCTGCGCCTGATATTCGGCGGTGAAACGCGGTATGCCAACGCGGATATCTTCGGCGTGCAGCTCGTGGATCGCGCGGTCGAAGGCCGAGGCGCTGAGGCCGCGCACGAGCGCGGCGGCGTCGTTGGCTTTCGGGAGAAGAATGTAGGCGGCGTAGCCGCCGTTCTTGCCGTAGGGAAGGCGCAGAACGCGAAACGATGCGAGATCGGCGGCTTGGAACGTCCCCCGCTGCAGCATCATCTGCACGTCGTGCTTCGCGCCGTCCGCATCGGTAAAGGACTGCTGGCGCGTCTCGGTGCGGTCGAACGGGTCGGTCCAATCCGCTTTGAACGCGAGCGCGTTCGTCAGGTAGGCAAAATCCTGCGGATTCGTGGCATCGACGATGTGGCCGATCAATCCGAGGGTGTGCTCGCGCGTCCACGCATTGATGGCCTGCGCTGCCGACGGGTTGCCGAAGTGCACGGCTCGAGCCTCCGCGTGATAGTCGCGTTGCAGCAGTGCGACGTATGCCGGCTGCGGCGGGACGTCGCTGCGTAACCAGATTGCATCGGCGATTCCGACCTGTGCGTCGGTATTCGTTTCCAGGGACGCAATGAGCGCGGCGTTCGCCTGCGCCACGTTTGCGTTGACGCCCAACGCGTGCAGCATGTGTGCTCGCGTCGACCCTGCAGCGCCGTCGGCGGCCATCGCCAAGGCAACGCCGAGACTGACCGGCGATATGAAAACGTTCTCGTTGCGCGACTGCGCGGCGAGCCGCTGGAGCACGGCGATGCCAAAAGCATTGTAGTTTGCGGGGGCGGCGGCGCCGAGGCAGCACGCGGCGGCCGCGAGGGCGAGGAAGCGTTTCATGCCGCCTACTTCGCGGCGATCGTTGCGCCTCCCAGTACCTCGTCGTCCTCTGGGGCGAGGAGCGCGACGAGCTGACCGGGCGCGACGGCGCGCTGTGGTTGTTCGAAAACGAGCTCGAGACGGTTTCCTTCTACGGTAGCCCGAGCCGCAACGGGGGCGGCGCGATAGCGAATCATCGCTCGTACGGGCGTCTGCGCCGAGGTAACGCGTTCCGGGCGGATGAGATTGAGCTCGTCGGCAACGAGCGCGCCGGCGCTCAGTTCCTCCTCGCGCCCAACGGTAATCGTGCCCGTTACCGCGTCGATGCACGTGACGTAGCGAGCGCCGTCGGCGCCGGCGATTCCGGCGCGCTGCCCGACCGTATAGCGCGCGATGCCGGCGTGCGTTCCCAGGCGCTCGCCGCTTGCGTTCACGAAGTCGCCCGAGCGATCGATATCGGGGCGCAAGCGCTCGAGCAGATTCCGATAGTCGCCGCCTTCGACGAAGCAGATGTCTTGCGAGTCCGCCTTGTCGTGCACGGGTAAGCCCAGTCTACGCGCGTGCGCGCGCGCTGCCGGCTTGTCGAGATCCCCGAGCGGCAGAAGCAGCATCGAAAGCTGCTCGGGGGACAACTGTGCGAGCGCATACGCTTGATCCTTTTCGTGCGCGTTGCGAAAGAGATGCGGGCCGTCGGAGCGATGCTCGACGCGCGCATAGTGGCCGGTTGCAACGTACGATGCGCCGAGCCGCCGCGCGTAGCGCGCGAGCGCTCCAAGTTTCACGACGTTATTGCACGAGACGCACGGATTGGGCGTGCGCCCCCGCGCGTAATCGTCGACGAAACGCGCGACGACGCCGCGACGGAACGCCTCTTCGAAATCGAGGATATAATGCGGAATTCCGAGCGTGACGGCGCTCGCGCGCGCGTCGTCGAAGTCGTCGACGCCGCAACAGCTCTTCGCATGCGCGGGTCGCGTCGGCTCGTACATCTTCATCGTTACGCCCACGACGTCGTAGCCCGATTCGACCAAGAGACCGGCTGCGACGGCGGAGTCGACGCCGCCGCTCATCGCCGCAACAACGCGCTGCTTGCTCATGCGCTGCACCAGGATAACATTGCACCGAGTATAACAGAAGAAGCGATGCCGGCGCTCGGTCAGCGATTTCGTGCCGCGAGGGAAGCTCGCGGCCTCTCTATTTCTGAAGTTGCCGAGCAGATCCGGATTCGCGTCGTCTATCTTACGGCGATCGAAAGCGAAGCCTGGAGCGAGATCGGCGCGGCGGTATACGTTCGCGGCTTCTTGCGCACGTACGCTCGCTTCCTCGGACTCGATGCCGAGGAGGTCGTCGCAGCGTTCAACCTCGGCGAAGGGGAGCGGGGGGCCATCGTGCCTGCGCGGGGCAACATCGCGGATATCGAGCGAGCCGGCGGTCGCCGTGGGCTGCAGCTCTCGCCGCTCATCTGGATCGCGTCGCTCGTCGCCGTCATCCTCATCGCGTTCGTCGTGTACAACGAGCTGACGCTTCCGAAGCCTTCACCGATCGCTCTCTTTGCGACGGCGGCGCCGACGCCGATTGCCTCAACCGGACCGAGCGCTTCTCCAACGGCCCTGCCGAGTGCCGCTCCACGTGCGCTGCCGAGTGCCGCTCGGTCGGGCTCGCACCGGCAGCGCTGCCGAGCGGAAGCCCACTTCCCGACGGCTCCCACACCGTCACGCTGCGATTGACGGGGATCTGCTGGATAGAGGTCAGCGTCGACGGTGCCGTCGCAAGCGAAGGAACCTTTGCGGCCGGTACGTCCAAGACGTTCGCGGGAAGGAACATCGACGTTCGGGTCGGGAACGCAGGGGTTGCCGACCTGGTGCTCGACGGGCAAGACCTCGGGAAGATGGGTGTGGCGGGACAAGTCGTCGAGCGGAGTTTTGCCTCATAGATGCCGAGCGAATCGTCATTTGACGTGGTTTCACGAGTCGACGGGCAAGAGCTAGACAATGCCCTCAATCAAGCGCGCCGCGAGATCGCGAATCGCTTCGATTTCAAGAACTCGAAGACGTCTATTGAGAACGACGAGAAGTCGATCACCGTCGTCTCGGACGACGAAATGAAGATGCGAAACGTCGTCGACATCATTCAGTCGAAGGCGATCAAACGCGGCGTCGACATCAAAGCGTTTGAAATCGGACCGCTCGAGCCGGCCGCGAATGGTACCGTGCGTCGCGTCATCACCCTGCGCTCGGGCATCCCGAAAGACAAGGGAAGAGAGCTCGTCGAGAAGATCAAGGGGCTCAAGGTGAAGGTCACCGTACAGTATCAAGACGAGCAAATCCGCGTCTCGAGCAAGAGCAAGGACGACCTCCAGCGCGTCATTGCCACGCTAACGACGATGGATTTCGATCTGCCGTTGCAGTTCGTCAACTATCGCTAACCCATGCCCAGCGTTTCCGTCATCAGCCTCGGCTGCGCAAAGAACTTGGTCGACAGCGAAGTGATGCTCGCGAAGCTCGGAGCGGCCGACTGGGCAATCGAGCCCGACGCCGAGCGCGCCGACGCCGTCATCGTGAACACGTGCGCGTTCATCGATCCGGCGAAGGCTGAATCCACCGAGCGCATTCTCGAGCAAGCGCAGCGCAAGCGGCCCGGTCAACATTTGATCGTCGCCGGATGTCTCGCGCAGCGCTACGGCGAGCAACTCCAGCAGCTCGTCCCGGAGATCGACGG
>DAHXOK010000030.1:15353-24991 GCA_027364935.1 Vulcanimicrobiota bacterium
GAGCCTACGCGTCGATCGCGGAGATCCTCGAGGAGGCGCGGAGCGGCGGCCGGCCGGTGCGCACGGATTGCGTCGAGGAGCCCGAGCACGCGTTCCTTCCTCGGCTCGTGACGACACCTCCCGCCACGGCGTACCTCAAGATCGCTGAAGGATGCGACCACCCGTGCACGTTCTGCATCATTCCAACGCTGCGGGGCGCATTTCGGAGCCGCAGTGAAGAGTCGGTTCTCGCCGAAGCGCGGGCGCTGGCCGCCGGCGGCGTACGGGAGCTCGTGCTGATCGCGCAAGACACGTCGATGTGGGGGCGCGACCGCGGCATCCGGCGCGGCGGCCTGGCGCGGTTGTTGGAGCGCTTGCACGAGATCGGCGGCTTGGAGTGGATTCGCTTGCTCTATCTCTATCCGGCGACCGTCGACAGCGAGCTCGTCGACGCGATTGCATCGCTGCCGAAAGTCTGCAACTACATGGACATGCCGCTGCAGCACGCGCACCCGGACGTGTTGCGCGCGATGCGGCGCCCGTCGAGCGGCGAGCGATACCTCGAAATCCTAGAAGAGTTTCGCCGAAAGATTCCCGGCGTGACGATGCGGTCGACGTTCATCGTCGGTTTTCCCGGCGAACGCGAGGAGCACGTTGCCTACTTGGAGGAGTGGCTCGCGCGCGCGCAGCTCGACCGCGTCGGCTTCTTCGCGTATAGCGCAGAAGAAGGAACGCCGGCGGCGGCGCTCGCACAGAGCGTCTCGTCGCTCGAGCGTAGGCGCCGCCTCGTTCGGTTACGCGAAGCGCAGCGTAAAGCGTCCGAGCGCGCTCGCTTTCGGCGCGTCGGGAGCGTCGTTCGCGTGCTCGCAGAGGAACGGCGCCCACTCCGCGCGGGGAACCCGCTTCGCGCGCGCTTGGGTTGCGCGTCGGCCTGGTACGGGCGCTCGGAAGGCGAAGCGCCGGGCGTCGACGGTGGCATCTACTTCACGGGGGAGGCGCGCGCGGGAACGTTCGTCGACGTCGTCATCGAGGGACACGCAACGTTCGATTCGCTCGGCCGCGTTCGTTCGAGAGAGGGAATCGCTAGTGAGTAAGCATCTCGCCATACGCACCAGCTTCTTTCGGCAACCGCCGCGCAACGTGCGGCGGGCGCTGATCGTTGCTGCGCTGGTCTGCATCGGGTTGGCATCGATTCTTGCGGGCTACGTCGTCATCGGCAAGCACAATCCGCTCATCGCGTTGTCGCGCGTCTTCATTCCAACCCCGCAACAGGTCTTCGGAAAGCAGAATCTGCTCGTGCTCGTCGAGGGTCTCGACTACGACTACACGGCCGCCGACCAGCCGTTCTCGTCGCAATCGCGAAGCGACGTCATCTGGGCGGTCAACTTCGATTTTTCAAACCATCGGGTCTACGAGCTCTCGGTGCCACGCGACATGCTCGCGACGTTTCCCGATGGGAGCCGTCGCAAGATCAACGAGGCGCAAGCCGACGGCGGCCCACAGGAAGCCGAGCACGTCATCGCGAGCTTCTTGGGCATTCCCGCCTTCGACCGCTACGCGGTTCTTCGCATCAACGGGGCGCGTGAGATCATCGATGCAATCGGCGGCGTCGACGTGGACGTGAGGAACTCCGACTGTCTCACGACGCCGCACCACTGCGTCAACGGACCGATCAACTACGACGATACGTGGGGGCACCTCCATATCCATCTCAAGCCAGGGATGCAGCATCTCAACGGCGCGCAGGCGGTAGGCTACGCCCGTTTCCGCCACGATTGGTGCAGCGATCCCTGTCGCATCATGCGCCAGCAGCAAGTTGCGCGCGCCGTTCTCGAGAAGATCAAAGGGAACAAGATTTCGACGATCTTGCATTTGGGGCAACTCATCGGCATCGTTCGCGACAACCTCATCACGAACCTGACGCAGAGCGAGATGCTCTCCATCGCCGACTACTATGCCGACATCACGCCCAAAGATTTCCATTCGGGGCAAGTGCCGTACACCGGCGACGTCGAGCTCGCAGATGGCGACGATCTCATTCCCGACGACGCCGCAAAAGCGAGGCTCGTGCAAACGATGCTCGTCGCGCCGCCCACGCCAACGCCCGCACCGCCGAGCGCGATGGCGCTCGCCGCCATTCCCCCATCGACCTTGCGCGTCGACGTCGAGAACGGGAGCGGCGTGCAAGGCGCGGCGCACCGTATCGCCGAGCATCTGCGTAAGGCTGGGTTTCAGATCGGAAACATCGGCGATGCGGCGAGCGCCGACGTCTCGACGTCGGAGATTCAGGAACATTCAACGGTGCTCTTCGCCGGCGCTCGCGTACGTCAAGCCATGGCGGTACCGTGGCAAAACGTGAGCATCGTCTCCGCCGGCGCATCTCCCGCGCCGCAGGCGAGCGACGTGACGATCATCGTCGGGCGCGATTTGGCGCGCCCCGAGTGAAGAGAGCGGCGCTCGCGCTTGTCGCGGCCGTCGCGTTTGCGGCGCTGGCGTTCGGCGTGCGCGAGTTCCTCCACGTGAGCAGCCGTACGGCGGCCGTTCTGACCCCGACGATGAACGTGCACAAAGAGTTCTCGGGCGCGCTCGGGCCGCGCCTGTATCGCGCGTTGCATTCGCAGCCGGTGGTCGCCCCCGGCGATCGTAGCCGGCTCGTGGCGCTCACGTTCGACGATGGCCCGTATCCCGTCTTCACGCCGCTGCTTCTGGATCGGCTCGCGGACCTCCACGTGCCCGCGACGTTCTTTCTCATCGGTCGAGACGCGGAGCAATGGCCAGATCTCGCACGCCGCATCGAGGCCGCCGGCAACGAGATCGGCGACCACACGTACTCGCATCCCGATCTCGATCGCGAAGCGCCGGCGCTCGTGCGTAACGAGATTCTGCGCGGCCGAGACGTGCTGTGGGCGCTCACGCACGACCCCTCCGTGGACTGGATGATGCGTCCGCCGCACGGTCGGTACAACGAGGAAACGCTCCGCGTTGCCCAGAGTCTGGGCTACCACGTGATCCTGTGGACGGACGATAGCGGCGATTGGCGTACGGTGCCCCCAGCGCGCATCGTCGCGCACGTCGAGCATTTTGCGACGCGACCGGATATCGTGCTCTTGCACAGCGGCAAACTCGCAACGATCGAAGCCCTACCCGCGATCGTAGAGGCGTTTCGAGCGGCGGGCTACCGGTTCGTGACCGTGCAGCAACTGCTGCGCGAGGTGGGGGCCGGGGCCGTGAATCATCCCGTGCACCGTTCTCTCTAAGGCGGCCGCATATGCCCCGAAGCATCATTGACACGGAATCGAGCCGCGGGCGCCTCGTACGAAGGCGCGTCGTCGTTGCGCTCGCGCTGAGCCTCGTATTGGCGGGCGTCGCTTTCGGCGCGTGGAGGGGGCTGCACCGCGCGGGGTCGGCCGTTTTTCAAGGAAAGTCGGCCCCTCGCTTGAACGTGAGGCCTCGTGAACACGCCACGTAAGCTTACCTATGGGCTGGTTGCCCTGTGTCTCGTAGCGCTCGTTGCCGCCTGCGCCGGCAACACCGGGTACACCGCCAACCTGAACATCGGCCCGAACTTTCCCAAGGGCACGCTGTACGTGACGAACAGCACGCAGAACGGCATTTCGATGTACTCGGCAAACGAGGCAACTGGGAAAGGGCCCGTCAATCAGATCGGCGGCAGCAATACCCAGCTCAACGGTCCGCAATACTTGGCGTTCGACGGAAGCAACAATCTCTGGATCACGAACTACAACGCGAGCACGCAGAGTGGAAATGTCGTCGAACTCCAAGCGCTGGCGACCGGAAACGTGCTTCCCATCGGCGTTATTCGCGGAGCTAGCGACGGCGTCGTGCGACCGCGCGGCATCGCCATCGATGCGACGAACAAACAAGTCGTGATTGCGAACGTCAATCCAACGGCAGGATCTCCGTTCGAGAGCCAGTTGCTCGTCTTTGGGACGGGCGACGCCAGTCAAGGCATTCTCGTTCCCGGCCAAATCATCGCCGGTCCGAACACCGGGATGAACGTGCCGAGCGGCGTTGCCGTGAACGGTTACACCGCGTACGTGACGAATCTCCAAGGCGCGTCGGTCGAAGCATTCGTCGTTCCGAGCCCGACGCCGACGCCGGTTACAACCGCGACGCCCGCTCCCACGCCGCCGCCCGCGCCGACGCCATCGGGACAGACGCCATCGCCATCGCCGACGCCCAGCCCGACACCGACGCCGGAGAATCTCGCGCCTGCGCTCGTGCTCGCGGGCGTGCTCACCGGCCTCACGGAGCCGAGCGGCATCGCGCTCGACGCGAGCGGAAATCTCTACGTATCCGACGAGGGCAGCGTTTCGGTGCCGCCCAGCATCCTCGTCTTCCCCGCAGGGCTGACCGGCGCGCAGAACGTGGCGCCGACCTGTAAGATCAGCGGGGCGAACACGAACCTCTTTGCGCCCACGGACGTCACGGTAGACGCGAGCGCAAACGTCTACGTCGCGGATACGACAGCGAGCGGCGCAGGCGTGATGTATGTCTTCAGCGGCGTCTCGCCGACGTGCGGAACCGCCAACGTGGCGCCGTCGCGGACCTATACTTCTCCGGGCGTACCGATCGGTTTGGGCCTCGTTCCGTAAGGAGCACCCGCACCAATCGATTCATTGTCAGCGCTCACGCGCCTCGCGGTTGCGAGTACCGCCGAAGAACGGGCGGCGGCAATCGCCGAGGTTTGCTCGTGCATGCTCGAAGCCGCGGAAGCGCTGGAGCTGGCGGAGCGGCAGTCGCGAGAGAGTCGGCTGCTCGCGATGGTCAACGAGCGGCTGCACAAGTCGCTCGACCGGCGCGAGCTGCTGGCGGGAATCGTGGAAGGCGTGCGTACGGCCTTCAGCGCGGATCGTTGCGTTGTCTACGAACGCGGCGCATCCGACGCGCGAGCGGTGCTCGCCGCTGAAGCGACGTCGCGCGCGCCGCTTCCGACCTCGATTGCAATCGACGGCGATCTCCGCAAAGTCTTCAGCGGCTTGACGCTTCGCCGCGAGCGCTTGCCGGAGCGCGCGGCGGCGTACGGTGAAGGCGCGCGCAGCGCCATCGCGATGCCGTTCATCGTCGACGGGCGCGTCGAGGACGCGATGCTGCTCGTCTTCAACGAACCGCGCACGCTGGACGATTCCGATGTCGGAGCGCTCCGCCTGCTGGCATTTCACGTGGGCCTCGCGCTCTCGAATACGAGGCTCTACGAACGCGAGCGCGCGCGACGCCGCCAGGCGGAGACGCTCGAGCGCGTCGTGCGAATCCTGCGCGACACGCAGTACGTGGACGAAGTCTTACTCGTCTTCGTCGTTACGGTGTCGCACGAGCTCGCGGTGGACTGTGCGGCGTACGGCGCGGAAGAGGAGCGGCTGGAGCGCCGCGCGGTTCGCTTGCGCGAGACGAGCGGCTTCACGCCCGAAGCTTCGGTGTTGCGTGCGGGCCTCGAATCCTTGCTCTCGCTAGAAGATCCGTCCGACGCCGGGCTGCTGCCCGCCGACGCGCGACGCGCGCTCTTCGGCGACGCCGGCGGCGTGCTCGTTCCGCTGCGAACCGAGGCGCGGCTGTGGGGTGCTTTCGTCGTACGGTCGGACTCCGGACTCGCCGAGTGGGCGCTCGAAGATCGAGCGACGTTCTTTCGCACCCTCGGCTCGCACCTCGAAATCGCGTTGACGAACGCGCACGCGTACGAGCGCGAACTTCGCCGCGCGCAGGAACGCGAGACGCTGGCGGAAGCCGCGCGTACGATTCTCAGCCATACGGCGCTTCAACCGCTCGCCGACGTGATGTGCCGCTTCGCGGCCGCGCTCGTGCACGCCGACCGTACCTGCGTGCTGCGCTGGGACGGTACGTCGTACGAGCGCGTCGGAGCGTACGGTCAGGACATCGAACGGACGCTTGCGGCGAGCGGCTTCGATCTCAAGCGCCGCGCGCAGCGCCCCGCCGCCACGGCATCGGCCGAGGAGCGCCGCGTGCAGCGTTTGACGGACGGGCCAGGCTACGTCGTTATTCCGCTCTCGCGTACGGCATCGGATCTTTCCGGCGATACGATCGACGCGTTTCTCATCGTGGGAAGCAACCGGCCGACGCGGTTCGCGCGCGACGACCTTCGCCTGCTACAGGAGCTCGGCGCGCTGCTCGCGCTCGCACTACGCAATCTCGACCTGTACGAAGCCATGGAGCGCGCCAACCGTGCGTTGCACGAATCGAACGAGTTCAAGGATGACCTGCTCGCGATGCTCGCGCACGATTTCAAGGGCCCGCTCACGGTTATCCTCGGCTACTGCGAGCTGTTGCTCGAAGCCGAGCATGAGGGCGACGAAGTGAAGCGCATCTTCGAGCAGACGAACCGTCTCGTGCGGCTTTCGGAAGACGCCCTCATTCTCGCGCAGACGCAGTCGGAAGGGTTCTCGCTGGCGCGCAGCATCGTCGATCTGGGCGCGTTCGTCGAGCGCTGCGTGCGCACCATCGCGCGCGAGAGCGCGCGCATCACGCTCGAGCTGCCGGCGCAGCCGCTGACGGTGAGCTGCGATGGGAACCGCTTCCGCCACGTTATCGACAACATCGTGCAAAACGCGCTGAAGTACTCCGAAGGCGCGGTACGGGTTGCGGTATACGCCGAGGGCGACGAGGCGCGCATCGACGTCACGGATCGCGGGATTGGCATTCCTAACGACGAGTTGACGGCGCTCTTCACGCGCTTCGGCCGGGCGAGCAACGCCCGTCGCCGGGGGATCGCCGGCTCGGGGGTGGGCCTCTACATCTCGAAAAAGATCGTCGACGCGCATCGGGGAACGGTGAGCGTGCGGTCTATAGAACACGAGGGGACGACCTTTACGGTGGCATTGCCCCTGGCACAAGCAGAAGTAGAAAAGAGCTAAAGTAGCAGATAATGGCATTTCTCAGAGCCCTCATCGACGGTAACGAGCGAGAGGTCGCACGCCTGCGGCGCACGGCGGAGCGCGTCAACGCGTTCGAAGAGCCCACGCAGGCGCTCTCCGACGACCAGCTCCGGGCAAAGACGCTCGAGTTTCGCAGCCGGCTCGAAGCCGGCGAGACGCTCGATGCGCTGCTGCCCGAAGTTTTTGCCGTCGCTCGCGAGGCGAGCCGCAGAACGTTGGGCATGCGCCCGTTCGACGTCCAAATTATGGGCGGTCAGGTGCTCTACGAAGGACGCATCGCCGAGATGAAGACGGGCGAAGGAAAGACGCTCGTTGCGACGCTTCCCGTCTACGCGCGAGCGCTCGAGGGGCGTGGCGTCCACGTCGTGACGGTCAACGATTATCTGGCGCGACGCGATGCCGAGTGGATGAGCCCCGTCTACGAGTTTCTCGGCCTGACCGTCGGCATCGTTCAGCACGACCTCGACCCCACCCAGCGGCGCGCGGCCTACCAGTGCGACGTCACGTACGTGACGAACAACGAGGTCGGCTTCGACTATCTGCGCGACAACATGGCGTGGCAAGTCGAAGACCTCGTGCAGCGAGAACTGTACTTCGCGCTCGTCGACGAAGTCGACTCGATCCTCATCGACGAAGCGCGTACGCCTCTCATCATCAGCGGCCCGAGCACCGAGGCGACGGAGCTGTACGAGAAGTTCGCGCAGATCATCCCACGCCTCCGCAAAGAAGAAGACTTCACGGTCGACGAAAAGGCCCACGCCGTGCCGATCACGGAAGCCGGCGTCGCCAAAGTCGAGAAGATGCTCGGCATCCAGAATCTCTACGACCAGCGTAACATCGAGCTCACGCATCAGCTCAACGCCGCGCTGAAAGCCTGGCATCTCTTCCATCGCGACCAACAGTATATCGTCAAGGAGGGCGAAATCATCATCGTCGACGAGTTCACCGGCCGGTTGATGTACGGCCGGCGGTACTCCGACGGCATTCATCAGGCGATTGAGGCCAAAGAAGGCATCAAGGTTCGCGGTGAGGACCAGACGCTCGCTACGATCACGTTTCAGAATCTGTTCCGGCTCTACGATCACCTCGCTGGTATGACCGGCACGGCGAAGACGGAAGAGCGCGAGTTCCGCGACATTTATGGTCTCGACGTGGTCGTCATACCGACGAACATGCCGATGGTTCGTAAGGATAACTCCGATATCGTCTTCAAGTCGGAGAAAGCGAAGTTTCAAACCGTCGTCGACGAGATCGTGAACGAGCATCAGAAAGGCCGGCCCGTTCTCGTCGGCACGCGTTCGATCGAGAAGAGCGAGCTGCTCGCGGCGATGCTGCGCCGCAAGGGCGTAGCGTGCAACGTGCTCAACGCGAAGTACCACGAGCAAGAAGCTGAGATCATCAAAGATGCCGGCCAACCGGGGCAGGTAACGATCGCTACCAACATGGCCGGACGCGGCACGGACATCAAGCTCGGCGACGGCGTCCCGCAGTCAGGCGGGCTGCATATCATCGGCACCGAACGCCACGAGTCGCGGCGCATCGACAACCAGCTGCGCGGGCGCTCGGGACGCCAAGGCGACCCGGGATCCTCCCGGTTCTACGTTTCGTTGGAAGACGAGGTCATGCGCCTCTTCGGCGGCGAGCGGATGAACTCGATCATGGAGCGCGTCGGCTTCACCGACGAGGCGCCGATCGAGTCGGGGCTCGTGACGAAGTCCATCGAGCGCGCGCAGAGCAAGGTCGAGAACCACAACTACGAGATTCGCAAGCACGTCCTCGAGTACGACGACGTGATGAACAAGCAACGCGAGGTGATCTACGGCGATCGCCGCGCGATCTTGCAAGGCACATTCGACACGCGCGCTTTTATGCTGCAGTCGCTCGAGGCGAAGGTCAACGAAGCGCTGGAACACAACGCGCCCGAGAACGCGAGCCCGAGCGAATGGGATCTCACCGAGCTACTCAACGAACTCGAGGTCGTCTTCCCCATACGCAAACGCCTATCGGAAGCGAGCTTCGAAAAAAGAGACCGCGAAGAGATTCGCGGCATGGTGCGCGCTGCCGCGGTCGAGGCTTACGAAGAGAAGGAGCGCGAGATCACGCCGGAGCTGATGCGCGTTATCGAAGCGCGCTATCTGCTTTTGCCGATCATCGATCGTCAGTGGGTGGATCATCTCTACGTGATGGATCATCTTAAGACCGGCATCGGCCTGCGAGGCTACGGCCAGCGCGATCCGCGCGTCGAGTACGAGAAAGAAGCCTTCGAGATATTCGAGTCGCTCAAGAACAACATCGCCGACGAAGCGATCAAGGGCGTCTTCCGCGTGGTCGTTGAGCAGGGCCCGGCTGCGGGGCAAGCACCGCCTCTTCCGCCGTTTACCTTGCCGCCGACGCAAAGCACGTCCCCCGAGCTGGTGCCGGTCGGTGCATCGCCAGCACAGCTCCCGCCGCCTCCCGGTCCGCGCCCGCAGCGCATGCGTACAAATCGCGGCGACGACGAGCCGACAAAGCCGATGCATCGCGATCAACCGAAAGTCGGGCGAAACGATTTATGCCCGTGCGGCAGTGGCAAGAAATACAAGAAATGCCACGGCGCCGCCGCATAATGGGATAGGAGTTAAGCGCAAGGAAACGCCGCCCCCCCACCCGCGAGGCTCTGGGCATAGCCTTTAGCCCTCGCAGCATAGGCTTTCGGCTATCTCGGCTCTGGCTGCCGCGGTCGAGGACGCCAAGCGATCTTAGCTGCTAATC
>DAHXOK010000031.1 GCA_027364935.1 Vulcanimicrobiota bacterium
CGCGCGGACGGCGAGCTCGATCCGTACTTGGTCGTTCCCTTTCCCGGTGCCGCCGTGGGCCACGACGTCCGCGCCGGTGGCGCGCGCCGTTTCGACGAGCAGCGCACCGATAAGCGGTCGCGAGAGCGCCGCCGATAAGGGATAGACGCCCTGGTACTTCGCATTCGCGCGAAGCGCGCGGTAGACGTAATCCTCGACGAAGCGTTCGCGTGCATCGACGATGACCGCCTCTGCGGCTCCGAGCGCGATCGCTTTCACACGCACGTGCTCGAGCTCTTCAGCCGGATTACCGCTCGATACCCCCGTCGAGAGAGCGGTCGACGCATCGCTCTCGCCGAGATCGGCCGTCATCGCGATGACCTCGTTTCCCTCGAGGACGAGCTTCTTGAGCAAGACGGAGGTGTCGAGCCCTCCCGAATACGCGAGAACGATGCGCTTCATGCCGCGCTCCTCAAATCGATGAAACGTTGCTTGACGACGGGCATCTCTTCCGCCGATCGCACGATCGCAAGGACGGTGTCGTCGCCTCCGACGGTTCCGAGCACTTCGGGCCATCCGGCTTCGTCGATCGCCGATGCGACGAGCATCGCGCTGCCCGGAGGCGTCCGCAGCACGATGAGGTTCACGCTACCCTCGATGTCGATCACCAGCTCTGCAACCGCGCGATGGAGACGGCTGACGTAGTTCGCCGCCGCCGCCGGTACGACGTACTTGAAGATCTCGCTGCCGTTCTCCCGGAGAGGCACCTTCGCTAGGCCGAGCTCCTTGATATCCCGCGACACGGTTGCCTGCGTCACCTCGAAGCCTTGGCGCTCGAGCAGCGAGACCAGCTCGTCCTGCGAGTGCACGGGCCTCGTCGCGACGAGCGTCAGAATGGCGCGCTGCCGATTCTCCTTCATACCGGTAGTCCTTTCAGTTCGGTAAGCAAACCGACGAGCAATGCCTTTTGCGCGTGCATGCGATTCTCGGCTTGATCGAAAACGATGCTGCGCGGACCGTCGATCACTCCTGCGACGGTCTCCTCGCCGCGATGTGCCGGCAAGCAGTGCATGAAGACCGCCGATTCCTGCGCGTACCCGAATAGCTCTTCGGTTACGGCATACGGACGCAGCATCGCGTCGTTGCGCTCGCGGTAGCGCTCTTCTCCCATCGAGGTCCACACGTCGGTATAGACGACGTCGACGCCACGCACGGCGCGCACGGCATTCGTGAACGCACGCGCGGAGCCGCCGCTACGCGATCCCAACGCGTCGAGTTTTGCGAGATACGATTCGGAAGGCCGATGGGTCGGCGGACATCCGAACTGTACCGTCGCACCGAGAAGTACCGCAGCTTCGGCAAAGGACGTCGCGACGTTGTTACGCGCGTCGCCGATATACGCGACGCGCAATCCGGCGATCCCTCCGAAGCGTTCGCGCAGCGTGAGCATGTCGCTGAGCGCCTGGCACGGGTGGGCCCGCGCGGAGAGCGCGTTCACCACCGGCACCGTCGCTGCGTGCGCAAAGCGCTGCAACGGCTCGTGCGCGTGGGTTCGCACGACGATGGCATCGACGTAGCGCGAGAGCACCCGAGCCGCATCCTCGGGCGTCTCGCGCGTTCCCACCATGAACTCTGCGCCCTGCGCGAAGAGCACGTCGCCCCCGAGTTGCGTCATGGCCACTTCGAAGGAGACGCGCGTGCGCAACGACGGCTTTTCAAAGAGCATCGCAAGGGTCCGATCGCGCAGCAGCGTGCGTTGCTCTCCGCGGCCCTGCACTTTCAAGTACTGCGAAAGCTGCAGCAGACGCTCGAGCTCGCCTGCCGTGAAGTCCGTGACCTCCAGGAAGTTCCGCCCTCGCAGCGTGGAAGCGCCCGAGGTGAGGCCAGAGGGAACGAGGGAAACCGTCATCTTCTGCATATTTATACAGCGTGCAGCATAATCATGCAAGCCCGCTCGTCGTCAAGTACGGCGGCGCGGCGTTGGGGGCCGGCGCCTTGCGCGGGCAAGATCCGATTCTTCTCGAGCTCGCGGCGCTACGGGCGGCGGGACGACCCGTAGTGCTCGTCCACGGCGGTGGCCCCGAGATCGACCGACGCCTCGCCGAGCGCGGGATCGCCACCGAACGCATCGACGGCCAGCGGGTTACCGATAAGGCGACGCTGGAGACCGTAGAAGCCGTCCTCTGCGGCACGCTCAACAAGCGGCTCGTGCGCGCGTGCCTCGCGCTCCGCCTGCCGGCCGTCGGCATCAGCGGCCAAGACGGGCGACTGCTCGTGGCGGAGAAAGCCGTGGGAACCGACGCGGCCGACTTCGGCTTCGTGGGTACCGTCGTCGAGTGCAACGACGCGCTCGTACGCTGCCTGCTGGCCGCGGACTTCGTGCCGGTCGTCGCCCCTCTCGCCGTCGCCTCCGACGGTTCGCATGCCTTCAACGTCAACGCCGATTTCGCCGCGGCCGCGCTCGCCGCATCGCTGCGCGCGTGCGCCTTCGTCGCGATCACCGACGTAGCGCGCGTGCTCCGCGATCCCGACGATTCCGCATCCGGCATCGATCGCTTAACTCCCGACGAGGCTCGCCGTTTTGCGGCGAGCGACGCGTGCCGCTCCAGCATGAAGCCGAAGCTCCTTGCGGCGGTAGCCGCAGTCGCAGGTGGCGCTGCCGCCACCTACATCTGCAAGGCCAAGCCGAATGCGATCGCTGCGGCGCTGGCTGGAGACGCAACGATCGTGCGCGCTTAGGGAACCTTAACGCTCGTAGACCCAGAGCATGACGGCGCGCGGCACGATCGCATGCTCCACCGCCCGCAGCCGTTCGTAGGCAGCGTCTTCGCCTTCGTTGGGCAGCACCGCGAGCGGAACGCGAATCACGACGGGGCCGCGATCGACGCTTGCCGTCACGCGATGTACCGTCGAGCCGATCCACGCGCTCTTCGCGCGAAACGCATCCGTCACGGCATGCGGACCCCGGAACGCGGTGATGGTGCTTGCGTCAGGCATGCCGATCTCGTCACGCTCTGGGTCGAGCGGCAAGAATGCGGGATGCAGATTCAGCAGGTCGTCGAACGTCGCCACGAACCGCGCGTCGAGGAGATGCATCCACCCCAGCAAGAGCACGAGCTCCGGCTCGAACGCGGCAACGGCATCGCACACCCTCGCGTCGTACAGCGCGCGCGATTCGCATTCACGCTTCCACGAGAGCGCGAGGCCCGGTACGTCCATCGTTCGCGCTCGCTCGAGAACGCCGGCGCCGGCAACGTTGCATACGACCGCAGCGATCTCCAAGGGAATCTTTCCGCTCGCAGCGGCACGTGCGACGGATTCGAAGTTCGCGCCCTCTCCTGAGGCCATCACCACGGTGCGAAACCGCTGCGCGAGCCACCGCTGCCGGTCGTACCGTTCTGCAATGCGTGCTCCGGTGTGATGCGCGTAGTACGCAATCAGCTTTTCGTCGCCGACGCCGCCGATCAACGCGGTCGCACAGCCGCGCCGCCGCAAGCCGCACAGTGCGAGCGTGAGGAGCGACGGCCCGAGATCGCTTCCGCGTTCCTCCGGCGCGACGCCGAACGGCCCGAACACGCCGACCCCGGGCTCCACGGCCATCGCACGCAGCCAGCGATAGCGCAACGCACGCGGCGCGTACGTCGCGAACGCCACGGGAGTCCCTTCGCGCGTCGCGACGACATTCGTTCCGACAAAGGCCTCGCCGCTCCACGCTCCTCCGAAGACAAGGTCTATCCAGGCGAGCACGCGATCGCCGGCGCCCTCGCGCTCCTCGACGACGCAGCCTGCCGATTCGATCCGCGCGATTGCGTGCGCGCGGGCGCGTTCGTCGTACCGCTCGTCGAGCGCGACGGCGAGATTGACCAGCTCCGTCACGTTCACTCTCGCGCCGGATGAATTACGACGGTGGGTTCGTCGCCCGTGCGCGCTTCGATCCAGCCGACGATCTTCGCGCGCGGCACCGCTGCAACGGCGCGCAAGGCGTCGTCGAGCGGGACGACGAGCGTGTACCCGATCCCCATATTCAGCGCCCGGTAGCGTTCGTCGTGCGATAGCCCGGCGCGCCGCACGAGCTCGCGTTGAATTGCGGGGACCTCCCAACGGGCCTGCTCGAAGACGGCGCTGACGCCCGCCGGCAGCGTTCTCGGAATGTTCTCGATGAGGCCTCCGCCGGTAATGTGCGCCATGGCCTTCACGTCGGCGACGGCGCGAATGGCGCGCACGGCCTGCGAATACGACGGATGCTCTGCAAGCAGCGCATCGGCGTACGTTCCGCCGAGTCCCAACGCCTGCGTCCACTCGCGTGACGGAATGTGCGCTCGAGCGAGCGAGTACCCGTTGGTATGCAATCCAACTGCCGGCAAGGCAACGATCGCGTCGCCGGGATCGATGCTCGCGCTCTTGGGAAGATCGTCGAGCGCGACGAGGCCGACGATCGTTCCCGCCAAGTCGAAGTGTTCGGGCGCGTAGACGCCGGGCATCTCGGCCGTCTCGCCGCCCAACAAGGCGCATCCGTGTGCGCGGCACGCACGCGCGCAGCCGCCGACGATCCGGGCGGCGACGTCGGGGTCGAGTTGCCCCACCGCGAGGTAGTCCAGAAAGAAGAGTGGCACCGCATTGTAGACGAGAATGTCGTTGACGCAGTGGTTCACGAGATCGGCTCCGACGTCGTCGTAGCGATGCAGCGCCGCTGCGATCAGGAGCTTCGTCCCGACGCCGTCGGTGGAAGCGACGAGCGCGCGCCGATCGTCGCCGGGCAGACGGAAGAGTCCGCCGAATCCGCCGACGGCATCGATCTGCGACGGATGTCGCCATCCCTGCAGAAGTGCCCTGTACCGCGCAACCGCTTCATTCCCAGCGCCGATGTCCACGCCCGAGCGGGCGTACGCGTCGCTCATCGCGAAGACGCCCTCAACCTGTTCCGCATTTTGTAACCTCTTTCACTCTTCGAAAGGCAGACCATGCAAGTTCGCATCGCTCACGATGCGCCGGAGAACGCGCGCGCCGGAGCGCTCGTCGTTCCCGCCTTCTCCGATACTCCGCCGAGCAGTGCCACCCGGGCCGCCGATGCCGCAGTCGGGGGTGCCCTCACCGACGTCGTCGAGAGCGGTGAATTCAAAGGTAAGCTCTGCGAGACGACTCTCGTTCACGCGAAAGAGCGCCCCTTCCGGCGCGTGCTCGTCGTCGGACTCGGCGACCGGTCCGCGTTCGAGCCAAAACTGCTCGTGCGGTACGCCGGCGCCGCCGTTCGCGCGCTCGGGCGCAAAGGCATTGCGGAGATCGCCGTCGCCTTGCCCGACGAAGCTGCGAAGGATCCGCAGGCGTGCGCGGCCGCGGTCGCCGAGGGCGCGCTTACTGGAGCCTTCGAAACCTCCCTGTACCAGGCAAAACCCGAACGACCCCTCGCCATGCGCGAGGTCGCGATTCTCGCGAGCGGAATCGATGAAGGCGAGCTCGAGCGCGGCCTGCATCGCGGCGTCGTAGTCGGCGAGGCAGTGAACTTCGCGCGCCGCCTCGCGGTGACGCCTGCGAACGACATGACGCCGACGCATCTTGCGGACGAAGCGACGAAGGCCTGCAACGACGCCGGCATCGCCATTGACGTGCACGACGCGCAGTGGGCGCGCGAGCAAAACATGGGCTCGTTCCTGTCGGTATCGAACGGTAGCGCGCAGCCGCCGAAGTTCATCGTTATGCGATACATGGGAGACCAGACAAGCAAAGAGCTCCTCGCGCTCGTTGGGAAGGGCATCACCTTCGACACCGGCGGTATATCGCTCAAGCCGGCCGAACGCATGGAAGACATGAAGTACGACATGTCCGGCGGCGCCGGCGTCGTCGCGACGATGTGGGCGATCGGGAAACTCAAACCTCGCGTCAACGTCGTCGGCATCGTTCCGGCGACGGAAAACATGCCCGGCGGCCGCGCCACGAAACCTGGCGATGTCGTCAAAGCCATGAACGGCAAGAGCATCGAGATCATCAATACCGACGCGGAAGGCCGTTTGATTCTTGCCGACGCGCTCTGCTATGCGAACGCGCTGGGGGCAACGCGCATCGTCGACGCGGCCACGCTCACGGGAGCCTGCGTCGTCGCTCTCGGTCACGTGAACGCGGCGATCGTCTCAAACGACGAGACGTTTGCAGAGCGCTTTCTCGCCTGCGCGCAGCCGACCGGCGAGCGCTTCTGGCGCATGCCGCTCGACGACGAATACGGCGACCAAATGAAGAGCGATATCGCCGATTTGAAGAACACCGGTGGTCGCGACGGCGGTACGCTGACCGCCGCCGCCTTCCTCAAGGCCTTCGTCGGCGAGACCCCATGGGTGCACCTCGACATCGCCGGAACCGCGTATCTGGACCGCGCCTCTGCATGGTCGGCAAAAGGACCGACGTGCGTTCCCGTTCGCTCCTTCCTCGCAATTGCGCGCGGGCTGTCGAAAGCATAACCATGGAGCCGAAAGTCGTTCGCGAACGAAAAGAACCCGAAGCGCGCCCCTACGAGCCTGCGAAAGCGCCGGTCTTCCGGCGCCTAACGGCTGCGGCGATCAAGCGCCGCAAACGCCGGGAGACGTTCCCTGTCGTCACCGCGTACGACGCGCCGTTTGCGCGTTTCGCGGAGGAGGCCGGGATCGACGTGATTCTCGTCGGCGACAGCCTTGGAAACGTCGTTCTCGGCTACGACGAAACCACGCCGGTAACGATGGAGCAGATGATTCATCACGCTCAAGCTGTCGCTCGCGGAACGTCGCGCGCGCACGTCATCGTCGACATGCCGTTTGGCTCCTACCAGGTGAGCGACGAAGAAGCGCTGCGCAACGCAATCCGGCTCGTAAAAGAAGGCGGCGCGTGCTCGGTGAAGCTCGAGGGGGGCGTTCACGAAGCGGAGAGGGTCAAAGCGATCGCGCGCGCCGGCATCCCCGTCGTCGGCCACATCGGCATCACGCCGCAGACCGCCGGCCTCGGCCCCGGCTACAAAATGCGCACGCATCGCGACCGTCTCGTCGCCGACGCGCGGGCGATCGAAGCTGCCGGAGCGTACGCCGTCGTGCTCGAGGTCGTCGACGCGGAGATCACGCGCGAGATCAGCGAGCTGCTCTCCATCCCTACGATTGGCATCGGCTCGGGACCGCACTGCGATTCGCAGGTCCTCGTGCTCCACGACGTGCTCGGAATCTACAGTCATTCGCCGCGTTTCGCGAAGCGGTACGCCGAGTTCGGACGCGAGGCGACGCAGGCGCTACGCGTCTATGCCGACGAGGTCCGCACGCACGCCTTCCCCGACTAAGCGCAACGCTCAGGCGCTGCCGGCCCGAGCGCGCTCGCGGTGTGCCGGAGGAACGCTGGGATACGCGCCGGTCAGACAACCGAGGCACATCTCGTCGCGTTTGCGCTGCGTCGCCGCGATCAATGCAGCGAGGCTCAAGTATCCCAGCGAGTCGGCGCCGGTGTGCCGCCGAATCTCCTCGACGCTCATATTCGCGGCGATCAGCTCGTCGTAGGTCGCCATGTCAACGCCGAGATGACACGGGTGTACGATCGGCGGCGAGCTGATGCGCAGATGTATCTCTCTCGCACCGGCATCGCGTAGCAACGCCACGATACGCGGTGTCGTCGTGCCGCGCACGATCGAATCGTCCACGACGACGACGCGCTGCCCGCGCAGATTCTCGACCAGTGGATTGAACTTCAACTGAACGCCCCGCGAGCGCATCTGCTGATCTGGGCTGATGAACGTCCGGCCGATGTAGCGGTTCTTGATCAACCCTTCGATGTACGGAAGTTCGCTCTCGGCCGCGTAGCCGATGCCCGCGGGAACCGCCGAGTCGGGTACCGCCATGACGACGTCGGCTTCCACCGGATGCTCTTGGGCGAGGGCCCGCCCCATCGCGTAGCGAGCCAGGTAGACCGAGCGTCCGCCGAACTGCGAATCGGGACGCGCGAAGTAGAAGTACTCGGACATGCAGAGCGCGTGGCTCTGCATCGGCAGCGCGATTCCGCGCGATTCGATACCGTCCGCTCCGATGCGCAGCGTCTCGCCGGGGTCGATCTCCCGCACGAAGCGCGCTCCAACCGTGCCGAGGGCACACGACTCCGACGCGACGATGTATCCGCCCTCGTCGAACGCTCCCAGCACGAGCGGCCGGACACCCCACGGATCGCGAAAGGCGTAGAGCTCGTCGTCGGTGCAGAGCACGACCGAATAGGCTCCGCGCGCACGTTCGAGCAAGCGCGCGATGCGCTCGATCAGCGGTCCGCGATCTTCGGCCAAGAGCTTCGCGAGGACTTCCGAGTCGGACGACGCCTGTAGCGTCGTCGGCGATGCGAGCTGCTCCCGCAGCTCGTCCGTGTTCGTGAGGTTTCCGTTGTGCGCGAAAGCGACGTCGCCGAGGTCCGAACGCTCGAGCAACGGCTGCGCGTTGACCACGATAGACGATCCGGTCGTCGAATAGCGCGTGTGCCCTACGGCGATGTGCCCGCTGAGCCCGGCGAGCACGTCTTCGTCGAAAATCGCGCCGAGCAATCCCATCGCCTTATGCGAGCGTATCGTATCGCCGTCCGCGGCGGCGATCCCGGCCGATTCCTGCCCCCGATGCTGAAGCGCGTAGAGTGCAAAGAAGGCAAGCCGTGCCGCATCGCGTCCCGGGGCAAAGACGCCGGTGACGCCGCACATCAGGCGCGCCGGCGACCCCCTAGGATTTGCAGTAACGCAAGGAAGATATTTAGCCCGTCGAGATAGATGCTGACGGCGAGCAGCACCGGCGTGGCCCCGCCGCCTCCGGCGCGAATCCGCGCGAAATCGATGAGAACGTAGGCCGTAAAGATCGCGAGAACGAGATACGCGTACAGCGCCGGGTGAATGAAGCCTACGAAGAGCGAGACGACTCCGAGAACGATCACCGCCAACAGCGCGAGTGAGACGTATCCCTGAAAGCGCCGCAGATCGAGGCCGGTCGCGTACACGATCGCTCCAAGCGCGAACATGCCCAGCCCCGTCGTGAGCGCAGCGTCGACGACGACGCCGGGGCCGACGCTGCGCGCGTACCCGCCGACGACCGGCGCGATCCCGATGCCTTCGCAAAACGTGAATGCGTAGAAGAGCGCGAGCGACAGCGGTTCGTTGTTGCGCGCCGCCATGCATCCGAAGAGGAGCCCGAACCCGACGAGCATCGCGATGAGTCCCAGTCCCGAAGGTACCGTCTGAAACAGCCACGCCCCGAGTGCAGTGATGCAAAAACCCAACGCGGAGATGCCGAGCACCTGCGCCAACAACGAGTGCGCCGCGGCCGACGCGCCGGCGAGATGCGTGCGTTGCGGTTGATACTGGAACTGCATTGCCGTTCATAACTTCGGCGCGAACTTCCGAACGCCTGTTCGAACGCACCTCCCGCGATGGAGCGGCACGGTATATCGCCGCGAGGTTTGCGGCGCGTCCCGCAGACGTTACGCGCTACGTGGAACGCTTCTCTCCATACCACCTCGTCTGGGAGGGCCGCCCGGCGCTTCGCGGAACGAGCGAGCAATGAGAATACTCGCTGCTTCTTTCTCGCTGCTCGCGACGTTTATGTTAATCGCCTGCAGCCACGGCAACAACGCGTCTTCGACCTCCACGACGCAGCAGTCGTCCACCGCTGCCCCTGCTGGAGCGTCTCCCGCTGCCGAATCGCCGGCTGCCGAATCGCCCGCTGCCGAATCGCCGGCTGCCGGATCGCCCGCTGCCGTAGCCAACGGCACGATTCCGGCCTATCCCGGAGCCACTGCGGTGATGACCGGCTCGTCGTACGGAACCTCGGGCTCGGTCTCCACGACGACCGACTCGTTCGATACGGTGTACAACTGGTACCGGACGCACTTGCCCGCCGGGTCGGAGATGATGCGGGCCTCCGCGAGCGGCCAGCAGACCGCGGTCTTCAAAGTCGGAAACTCGTCGGTCGCCATCAATTCCCAAGATGGCAAAACCGAGGTCACGATCGCAAACAGGAACCCATAGCGCTTTAGACGCGCGCGATGTCGGTGCGATACGAGAGATCGTACGCACCGAACGCTGCCGAGAGGGCGCGCACGCCCTCGTACGCGCGCGCCCGCGCATGTTCGACTTCCTCGCCGGTCGCGGTGACGGTCAGCACGCGCCCGCCGCTGGCATCGACGGCTCCGTTTCGCAGAATGGAGCTTCCCCAAAACATACGGCAGGCATCCGGTAGAGCGACGTTCGGCGTGAGACCGGAGATCGGCGTTGCTGCCGCCGGGTATCCGCTCGTCGCGAGTACGATGCCGACGCACGCCCGCGACGAAAACGTAACGGTATCCGTTTCGAGCTTTCCGTTCGCAACCGAACGCAAGAGGGCGGCAAAATCTCCCTCTATTCGCGGCACGAGCACCTGCGCTTCGGGATCGCCGAACCGCGCGTTGAACTCGATGACCACCGGGCCGTCCTGCGTCCACATCAAGCCGCAGTAGAGCACGCCGAGGTAGCGCTCTCCATCCGCGGCAAGCCCGCGTTGCACCGGCTCGAGGATGCGTTCGCAGGCGACGGAGACGAAGTCCTCGGGAATGCCGCGCGGCGGAGAGTACGCTCCCATGCCGCCCGTGTTCGGTCCGGTGTCTGCATCGCCGGCGCGCTTGTAATCGCAGGCGGCGCCGAACGGAACGATCCGCTCGCCGTCGCACAGCGCGAACAGACTCAGCTCCTGCCCTTCGAGCCGCTCTTCCACGAGCACGTCATTCCCACCGCCCGGTACGCGCGACGCGCCGTACCATTGCGCGAGCGTCGCCTTGGCAGCTTCGCGATCGCGCGCGACGACGACGCCCTTGCCCCCAGCCAGACCGTCGGCCTTGATCGCGACGCCGTCGTCGTGCTCGTCGAGCGCGCGCAGCGCGGCTTCCAGCGAATGCGCGACGCTCGCTCGCGCCGTCGGGACGCCGTGACGCTGCATGAAGCGCTTCGCGAAGATCTTGCTCGATTCGAGCCTACCGGCGGAGCGATCCGGCCCAAAGACGGTGATGCCGGCCGCACGCAAGCGATCGCCGACGCCTGCGGCAATCGAGGTCTCGGGGCCGAGCACCGCGAGATCGATTCGCTCCTCAACGCAGCGACGCGCGAGCAACTTCCCGTCGGTCGCGGGAATGGCCCAGTTAACCCCGCGGGATGCCGTTCCGGCGTTGCCCGGCGCCGCGAAGACGGCATCGCACGACGGCGACTCCGCGATACGCCACGAGAGCGCATCTTCGCGCGCGCCTCCGCCGACGACGAGCACCCGCACTACAGGTGCTCGCTCATTCCCACTCGACGGTCGCGGGAGGCTTCGAGGTGATATCGTACGCGACGCGGTTGACGCCACGGACTTCGTTCACGATGCGCGTAGAGATGCGCTCGAGCAATTCGGGCGGAAGGCGCGCCCAATCCGCCGTCATGCCGTCCTCGCTCGTTATCGCGCGAACTGCGACGAGATTCGCGTACGTGCGGCCGTCCCCCATGACGCCAACGCTGCGCACGGGCGTCAACACGGCGAAATACTGCCACGGGTGCGGATCGAGCGGCGCCGCGTCGATCTCCTCGCGCACGATGGCATCCGCCTCGCGCACGATGCGCAGCCGCTCCTGGGTGACGTCGCCGATGATGCGAACCGCCAAGCCCGGCCCTGGGAAAGGTTGGCGGTTCACGATGGGTTCCGGCAGCCCGAGGACGCGCCCGAGCGCGCGCACCTCGTCCTTGAAGAGCGAGCGTAACGGCTCCACTAGCTCCAGGCTCATGCGTTCCGGAAGCCCGCCGACGTTGTGGTGCGACTTGATCTTGTGGCCGGCCTTGCTCATCGGCGTCTTCGATTCGATGACGTCGGGATACAGCGTTCCTTGCACGAGAAAGCGCACGCCCGGAATCGCGCGCGCCGCCTCCTCGAAGACGCCGATGAACGCGTGCCCGATCGCGATACGCTTGCGTTCCGGGTCTTCGACTCCGCGCAGCGCCTGCATAAAGCGCGCGCGAGCGTCTACGACGCGCACGTCCAGATGCAGCACGTCGCGAAACGTGGCCACGACCTGCTCGGCTTCGCCCGCGCGCAGCAACCCGTGGTCGACGAACACGCAGGTCAACTGCTCGCCGACCGCACGAGCGACCAACGTGGCCGCTACCGCCGAATCGACGCCGCCTGAGAGCGCGCAGATCGCGCGCGCGCTTCCCAACGTGGAGCGAATCCCGGCGATCGACTCGTCGACGAACGACTCCATCGCCCAATCGGCCGGAACCTCGGCGATCCCGCTGAGAAAGTTCGCGAGCACGGCGCGGCCGTGTTCGGTATGCGCGACTTCGGGGTGAAACTGCACGCCGTAGATGCGCCGCACCGTATCGCCCATCGACGCGACGGCGCAGCGCTCCGTGGAGGCGAGCGTTGCGAATCCGGCGGGAAGCCGTGCGACGGAGTCGCCGTGCGACATCCACACGCGCGACGTCGCCGGGACCCCGGCGAAGAGCGGCGATTCCCGCGCCGCGACCTGGAGGACGGCGGGCCCGTATTCGGCTCGCTCGAGCTTCACCAACTCGCCCCCGAGATGGCGCGCGAGAAGCTGCATGCCGTAGCAGATCCCGAACACGGGGATGCCGCTCGCGAGCATTGCTGGATCGAGATCGGGTGCGTCGGGAACGAGCGCCGACTCCGGCCCACCGCTCAGCACGATAGCCTTCGGAGCCCGCGCCGCGAGCGTACGCCACGGCGTATCGTGGGGGAGAATCTCGCAGTAGATGCCGAGCTCGCGCGTCCTGCGCGCAATCAGTTGGCTGTACTGTGCGCCGAAATCGAGTATGAAGACTATACGGCGCTCCTCGCCGCAGCGATGGCCTCGTCGTAGTTCGGCTCGTGCGCGACTTCGCGCACGAGCTGCACGTACCGCACGCGGCCGTCGCTCCCAACGACGATCACCGCTCGCGCAAGCAAGCCAAGTTCTTTGATTTCCAGACCGGTTGCGCGACCGAAGCTATGGTCGAGATAGTCGGAGAGCATCTGGAGCCTGACGTCGCCCTGCTCTTTCGCCCAGCGCGCCTGCGCGAACGGAAGGTCGCGGCTCACGACGAACGCCGAGACGCCCTCGGGCAGCTCTCCGATCCGCGCGTTGAACGTTTTCGACTCGAGCGAGCACACGCCGGTATCGAGCGATGGAACGACGATAAGCAGTGCCGCGTGTTTTTCCCCAGTAAGACGCTGCGACGTCACCGGCTGGAGATCCGTTCCCACGAGCGTGAACTGCGGCAACGGATCGCCGCCGCGCAGTTCCGATCCGACGAGCGTCTTCGGCTCGCCTTTGAACGTTACGGCGCCCGAGCGCTCGGTCAAAACGTGGGCAGTCATCGGAACCTCCTATGTGCAAATAGCGTCGATGCATTCCGCATCGCGTGCCATGACTACTTCCATGGCGATTCGCTCGCCGACGGAGACGTCGCGGCCCCACCGATAGGCGGAGTACGGTGTGAAGCGGGTTCCCGGCGATCCCGGGATGCGTAAGGACACGTCGTAGCAGACGAGCGCTTTCGGAGGGCCGGAGACGATCGTGCACTGCAGCGCAAACGGACCGATCACGCCCGGAGGCCTCGCCTCGCGCGCCGCCGCGATGAAGACCTCGCCCATTGCAAACGCCTCTTCGAGCATCGACTCGGTCACCGTCGCGGCGATGTGGCCGGCCTCCTCGAGGCGCATTGGAACTGCGCGGACGGCGTCGAGCGCGCTCGGCGGAACGTTGCGCAGGCCTTCGAGGTTCGTCTGGCGACGCGTTTCGGTTCCGAGCAACTCGCGCTCGCGCAGTACCGGTGAGTAAAAGAAGTTCAGGTTGATGGCTGGGCCGAGCAGATACTCCTCGATCACGGCACTCGCGAGGCCGGCCTCGGTAAGTGAGCCTTCGTCGATGAGCCTGGCCGCGGCTTCGCGGTACTGTTGGGGCGACGAGCAGAGAAAGAACGCGCGCTCGAAGCTGACGCGCGCGTGCGGCGCCTTCACCATCACGAGACGATCGATCTCTTCGGGCGCGGAAAACTGCAACGGATGGAGGATTCCGGCTCGCCGCAGCAACGCGTACTGGTTCTCGCTTTCGTCTCGCTCCTCGGCGCGCAACAGCCGGCGGTTTCCGAAGAACGGTACGCGCATGCCGCGCTCGATCTCGTCGTACGTGTACCGCTGGCGCAGGTAGACTTCGAACGAGCGGTTGGGAACGAACAGGGCGCCACGCTCGATAAGCATCTCCTGGACGTAGTCGTCGAGGATCTCGGTAAAATCGTCGAGCTCGATCACCTCGTCCACGCAGCCCCGCTCCGGCGGCCCGGCGCAACGCCGAAAATACTGCGCGTACGTGCGCTCGCGACCACGAGCGGTGAGGATCAGGCTGCGCAGTCCTTGCGCCCGAGCCCCGGCGGCGACGTCGAGCGCGGAGTGGCTGCCGATGCAGCAGAGCGCGATGTCCTTCCTCACGCGGACGGCGCGGTGCCGAGGAGGTCTTGTGCCTGCGGCGAGTCCTGATATTCGACCGTGAGGATGCCGCGCAGATGGCGCGCTTCTTCTTCGACGGCCGGCGTCGACATGCGGCCGAGCATTCGGATGCACTCGTAGAGCAACTTCGCCATGTCGCGATCGCGAGGATATACCTTGTGCATGTCGTCGACGGAACGCGCGACTTCGAGCGCGGCGCCGCTCTCCCGATTCCCGTACTGATAATCGAGCATAAAGTTCACGCGTTTCATCTCGTTCTCGATACCGAGCACCGACATGCGCAACGGACCGAAGTATTCATCCGCAGGAGCAAGCGTCGTCATGTAGACGTCGTGCGGCACGACGCTCACCTGCGCGATGACCGCAAGCCTTCCGAGCCTGCGCAACCGGTCGACGACGATCTCGGCATTCGTACGATCGTCCGTGGTGTAGCCGGTTACGTTGGCAATCGCGGCTCTTGCGGCGTCGACGAATGCGCCCGCGTATTGGTCGGGTAGGTTGGCGATGGGAAAGGCCGGTTGAGCGGCACGCGCGAGCGCCTTCGAACGCCACGCCGGATCGTGCGTGAGCTCCCATCCGCGCCAATCGGCTTCCAGCGGCAGCACGTCGGCCTGCACGTCGTGCGGAAATTGCTGCGCGAGCGCGTCGGCATCCTCGTCGGCGAAGCGCGCGAGCGCTGCAGGGTCACCGTCTTCCGCATTAACCCGCTCGAGCAGCGCCTGCGCCGATTGGACGCGGTCCGGATCGTTGACGTGATTCATCACCCAAACGCAGGCTTCGCGCACGTACCACGTCGCCGCGTCGTGATTGGTGAGCGGATTATAGTGCAGCGCGCCTCCGATTTGGACCGTCAGCGTTGCCAGCTCTCCGTAGGCGGGGTCGTCCGGCCGCTGCAGCGAGTAAGCACGACCGGCGTTGAAAATCGTCGACAGATAGGTGAGTTGATCGAAGTAATCCCAGCCGTTGGCCTGCGCCTTTACGTAGGCCGCTTTCATTTGCTGATACAGCACCTGCGGGTCGGCTTCCAACGTCGCACCCGCACGGCCCGAACAAAGAAGCGCAACGGCCAAAGCGACAAGCGGAGCCCACGGGGCGAAGCCCCCGTGAGGGTGCCCCGCTCGAGGCCACCTAGAGGACGCTCGAATCATCCAGCACCATCGCGAGATTATTGCTCATCAACGCGTTCTTCAGCTCCCGGGCGATGCGCCTGCCGGTCGACATCGGCTCCGAGTAGTAGAGGTATGAGTAGGGAGAGCCGTCGATGAAGAGGTTCGTACCCGCGACGATCCGCGCCGAGATCTCCATAACGTAGAACTGCATATCGGGCGTGATGATCGTCTCGATGCAGAAGGCACCGAACAATCCCTTCGGCCCGCAAAGCTCTTGGCTGACGCGCACGACGTTCTCGCCCATGAGGTACGCTTGCGCCAGCATCGATTCGCGCAGACTCACGGGCTGATTGCCGACGACGACGTACGACGGATCGACGTTCATACCTTCCTGCGCCGCGGCGGGAATACGCCCCAAGGAGTCGACGTTCGTCTCGTACCGGCGGTCCATCGAGAGGATTTCCAAGCGACGCTCGATTGGCGAATAGAAGTAATGAATGTAGAGCGGCACCCCGATGACGTACTCCTGGATGATGTACGCCTCGTGCAGCCGGGCCGCACGAGCCTCGAAATCCACTGCATCGCGAATGAACATATACCCTTTGCCGCCGGCCGCGCCGTAGAGCTTCACGATGACCGGCCGGTCGATCTCGGCGCCGCTGCGAAACTGCCGCGGGAGAAGGAGTCCGGCGCGCGAGAGCCACTCGCGCTGGAGATCGCGGCTGGCCTCCCAATCCAGGACCGCTTTGTTCCCGAAGTACGGAATCGTCATCTCCTTGTGCTCCTCGAGCGACAGATACGCGACGAACGATCCGTGCGGAACGATGATGACCTTGCGCTTCTGAAGCTCCGTAACGATCGACGGAAAATCGGCATAGCGCGGCAACGAGATCACCTCGTCGACGAAGCCGAAAGAACGGTAGAGGCTCTCCGTCTCCGCGTTAACGATGGCAAGCGTCGGAAAGCCTTCGTCGCGCGCACCCTTGAGGATTTGTAGCGCCGAATGCGAGCCGAGCGTCGCGATCGTGTACGGAAGGTTCACCTGCCGACGACCGCCGTTTCGATGGCGGGGTTGCACAACAGGGCGTCTCGGGCCCACTCGAGCGTCGCTCTCGGAACCGGCGCTCCGTCCTCGTCGAAGAGACGCCACGCCTGCATCGACGACGCGTCACGTGCACGGACCCAGATTTCGCCCGCCTCCGGCGCGCTGCACCGCACGAGCTCGACCTCGTGGAGGTTCGCATTAAAGAGCGCCTCGTCGCGCCGGACGCCCTCGAGCGCCGCCGAATCGTCAGCCGCGGCTACGACGATCAGCGTTGCGCGTTCGACGCGCGCGACGGGCACGCCGAGGCGCCGTAACGCGACGAGCGCCGTATACGCGGTATTGTCGGGAACCTTCAAGCGAACGGCAAGCCGGCGCTCCGTCACGACGCTTCGACGCCCTTCACGAAACTCTCGAAGAGCGCCGAACGCGCGGGAAAGACGCGCTCCGGATGCGGCATGAGCGCCAAGACGTTGCCGTCGCGGTTCACGAGCCCCGCGCAGTGCAGCGCCGATCCGTTAGGCGTTGCGGCATCGTCGACGCGACCGTCCGCGCGTGCGTAGACGAAGGCGAGGTGATTCTCGTTTGCAATCTGCGCCATCTGCTCGGCTCCGGCAGCCAGACGACCTTCCCCGTGTGCCGCCCACGCAGGCAACACGGCCCCCGCCGCCAGCGCGGCCGTGATGATCGAGCGCCTCGGCTCGACGGTCAGCTTGACGTAGACCTGCTTGCAGATGAAGTGCGGTGGAACGTTGCGCGTGAAGGCGGCCGTCGGACGGCGCGAATCGCCGCTCCCCGGAACGAGGCCCGCTTCGAGCAGAATCTGCGCCCCGTTACAGATACCCATGACGAGCTTGCCTTGTCGCGCCCCGTCGATCACGGGGTCCATCATGGCGTCGCGTGCTGCAATGGCGCCCGCGCGAATGCGATCTTCATACGCGAAGCCGCCCGACAGCACGTACGCGTCGTACTCTCCAAGCGTTTGCGCACAACTCCAGTGAACCAAGCGTGCATCCGCGCCGTAGACGCGAAGCAGCCGCACCGTCTCTTCTTCCGAGTTGGTACCGGGAAAGACCAAAACGGCGACGCTCCTCATGCGTAGATCTCGTCCAAGCGCCCTGCCCACGCATCGTACATTTCGCGAACGCTGCGGCTCGCTTCCCCGACGACGACGATCGGCTCGCCGAGCACCGTTCCCACCTGCTCTGCGCACGAGGCACTACTCTCAAGAAGAAAGCCGCCACGATCGGTTCGCAAAAGGCGGTCCGACAACCGTACGCCGAGCTCGCTCCCGGCACGAACTGCCGCACACGCCATCTCCACGGCTGCCGCGTACACGCCGTCGCCCGTTACCACGTGACAAGCGAGGACCGTTCCCTCCTGTATCGCACGCAGCACCTCTTCGATGTCGCGCGTGAAGCGTAACGTCGAACCCGCTTGCTTCAACGCAGGCGTTACGATCCGGGCCACGTCGTTCAACACGCCGATGCACGCAACGATGGCCGACGCCGGAATCGCTTTCCCAGATGCGTTCTCGTTATAAAAGCTCACGTTACCGGAGACGAAGGGCAGGCCGAGATCGCGCGCGGTATGTGCCAAGCCGTCGACAGCCGCAACGAACTCCGCATAATGCTCGGCGCTCGTGGGATTGCCGAAGTTCAAACAGTCCGTAAGGCCGATCGGGCGCGCGCCCACGGCAACGACCTTCCTCACCGCTTCCACGACCGCGTATTCGGCGGCAAGCTGAGGGTTCGCAACTCCGTACCGCGGATTGCCCGCGACGGCAACCGCAACGCCCAGCGGCGAGCCCGGAATCGGCGCGACCACGCCCGCATCCGCGTAGCCACGCGGCACGACCGTGCAGCCGCGTACCACGGTATCGTAACGCCGGTAGAGCGGCTCGCGCGAGCACCCATCGAGCGACGAAAGCAAAGCCGCCAAACGCGATAGCGGATTCTCGGCGTCGAGCTCCGCGGCTCCCGAAGCCGTCTCGACCTTCCGCGCACCGCCCATCTCGCTCGGCACGAGCGCTCCTTCACGAGGCTTCGTGAGCGTCTCGATATCGACGTCCATCACGGCCTGCCCGTGGTGCGTCAGCACGTACCGCTTTTCTTTGGTCACGTTGCCGATGACGACGGCGCGCGCGTTGTACGCAATCTCGGGAAGCGAGAACTCCTCGTTGTAGATTCGCAGCACGCTTGCAACGACTTCGGGCGGCAGTGCGAAGATCATGCGCTCCTGCGTCTCCCCGACGGCGAGAATTTCCGGTGGCAGGTTCGCTTGCGCGACGTTGATGCGATCGAGGTCGACCCGCGCGCCGTATCCTCCGGAGGCACAAATCTCGGCGCTGCAACCCATCACGCCGCCCGCACCCAGGTCCTTGCACGCGGCCGTGATCCCTCGCTCGTGCAGCAGCGCAAAGACGCGGTACGTCGCACGCATGAGCACGTTCTCCAGGAATGGATCGGGAACTTGGACCGCGCCTTTGTTCGCCGCCTCGTTCTCTGCATCGAGCACGAGCGACGAGAACGAGGCGCCTCCGAAGCCACTCGCGTCCGTGGCCTTGCCGACGAGCACGAGTGGCCAACCCTCGCTCCCCGGCGGTGCGAAAGAGTGTACGATCTCCTTCTCCTTCACGAGACCGAGCGCGATCACGTTGACGAGGCAGTTCTCGTTGAAACCTTCGTGAAAAAAGGCGTCGCCGGCGAGATTCGGCACGCCGATCGCGTTGCCGTAAGCGGAGATCCCGTCCACGACGGCCTGCGCGACGTGCCGTCGGTGCGTGCCGGGCGTAGCGACGTCGCCGAAGCGCAAGGCGTCCGCGATCCCAAACACATGCGCGCCCATGCAGAGCACGTCGCGCACGATGCCGCCGACGCCGGTTGCGGCGCCTTCGAACGGAACGACCTGGGACGGATGATTGTGCGACTCGTGAGCGACGACGACGGCGTAGCGCTCCCCATCATGCTCGCCGAGGTACAGGATGCCGGCGTCCTCGCCGGGGCCGAGCACGACGCGCTCGCCACTCGTCGGAAGGCGCCGCAGATGCGCGCGACTCGACTTGTAGCTGCAATGCTCGCTCCACTGGGCATCGAACGCGTAGAGTTCCACGCGCGTCGGCTCGCGCCCAAGCGCTTCGGCGATGCGACGCCGCTCGTCACCGCGCAGCGCGACGTCGATCAACGTGCGTCGAATCCCGCGACGGCCTCGGCAACTTCCTCGTACGCGCGCTTCACGCGCGCGAGAGCTTTGGCGTCGCGCCGTTCCAAGTTCCGATAGATCTGCTTGTCGAGCATCGCCTGCTCGCGCCCCTGCGGCCAGATGCGCCACGAATCGTTGTCGACCACGTCGGCGAGCACGAGCTCGCCGTTGCGCCCGCCTTCGGTCAGCCGTCCGAACTCTACCTTCAAATCGACCAGCGTGACGCTGCGCTCCCGCCAGGCCTCTTCGAGCGCGTCGAACGTCGCGCGCGCAAGCTCGCTCATCCGCTCGACTTCCTCGGGCCTGGCAATGCCCCGCGCAACGATCTCCTCTACGGCGATCATTGGATCGTGGTGCTCGTCGTCTTTGAGGAAGAACTCGACGACGTGCGGGTCGAGACGGGAGCCTCGCTGCACGTCTGGGTAACGCTTCGCATACGAACCCGCGACGATGCCGCGTACGACGACCTCGAGCGGGATCATCGCGCAGCGCCGCACGAGCATCGCATTCTCGTCCACGTCTTCTCCACCGCCGAGATAATGCGTCGGCAAGCCGCGACGGTTGAGAAATCGAAAGACGCGCGACGTCGTCAGTGCCGCAAGGCGGCCCTTGCCGGAAATCACGTCGCGCCGCGCTCCGTCCCCCGCCGTGATCGCATCCATCTGCTCGACGATCAGGCGCTCCGGCTCGCCGATGCATTCGTAGAGAACCTTCGTCTTACCGCGTACGATCTGCGCACCCTTGCTCTGCTGCATCACGATACCTCGCGCTGCTCGGGAAACGTTGCGAGGGCGTCGATGCGTTGCGCGAGGCGGAGCGCGCGAACCGGCGCCGTGCCTACGCGATCGCTTGGATCGAGCAGCCGGCGAATCTCCGCAGGGTCGAGGCGCGCCGTCAATGCGGAGTTCTCGGCCAAGAGATGCGCGAGCGGGTTGTCCTCTTCACGCTCGAGCGCGCTCCATGCTGCCATCGCGGCATCGCGAAGCTCGGCGTGCACTTCTTGGCGATCGGCACCGGCACGCACGGCCTCCATCATAACCGCCTCCAGGCCCGAAAACGGTCCGTACGTCCGGAGATTCTGCGCGACGCGCCGCTCGTCGACGCGCAGGCGATCGATCACGCGATAGGCGAGCGCGAGAAGTTCGTCCATACAAAGCATCGCTTCAGGCAAGATCGTGCGCCGGTTGGCGCTATCGTCGAGCGTGCGCTCCAAGTAGTTGGTGGCCGCATTCTGCCACGCCACCGCCGCATATGCGGGAAGCAGGCGTGCGAGCGAATCGATGCGCTCGCTCAAGATCGGATTGCGTTTAAACGGCATCGCCGAGCTGCCGATCTGGCGTTCTTCAAACGGCTCGGCAACCTCCCCGAACGGCGGAGCACTCAGGATGCGTACGTCCGAGGCGAACTTCGCGAGCGACGCACCGAGGGCGGCAAGGGCAGAGAGAAGCATGTAGTCGAGCGAGCGGGAGTAGACTTGGCTACTGACGTCGCGAGCGTCGAGCCCGAAGTGCGCGAGCACGCGGCGTTCCATCTCCTCCGACGCACCGTTGCCGCCGAGGAGCGCCTCGTACGAGGCGCTGGTGCCGACCGCTCCGCGCAGCCCCTTTGCGCGCAACTGCTCGAAGACGAAGCGCAGATGATCGTAGTCGGCGAGAAGATCCTGTGCGTAGAGCGCGAGGCGATATCCCATCGTGGTCGGCTCGGCCGGCTGCAAATGCGTAAACCCCATGCAGACGAGGTCCGCGTGCTCCCGAATGCGCTCGCCGAATCGACCGAGGAGCCGGCGCAGCTCCGCTCCAAGCAACGAGAGCGCGCGCCGCAGTCGATAGATCTCGACGGTGTCCTCGACGTCCATCGACGTCGCGCCCAAATGCAGGCGCCCTCCCCCGATGGGCGCCTGCGTCGCGAAGAGCTGCAGCTCGGAGACGAGATCGTGATGGGTCTCTCGCTCGATTGCGAGCGCTGCCTCCACGTCAACGTCGCGCGCGTGCGCGCGCAGATCCTCGAGTTCTGCAGGGCTGACGAGTCCGGGTTGCGCCTCGGCGAGCGCCACCCACACGACGCGCCAGAGCCTACGGCGCTCGCGTTCCGAAAAGAGCGCGCGCAGCTCGGGACGGCCGTAGCGCCACGAAAAAGGCGACGCATAGCGATCGTACGTCATCGGCGCCCCAGCATGGCGCACTCTGCGCTGATGCGTTCGACCAACGTCCGGTAGTCGGCTGGGTCGCTTCCGGCACGTCCGGTCACGATCGCCTCCACGCCGCGAACCGCCCGTTCGTAAGCGTTGCGCGCGCGGCTTGCGCCGACGCGCCGCGCGATCGGTCGTAAGGCGCGCTCTCGCCACTGAAGACGCTGCGGAATCGTTCCGCCGGGGCGCGCAAGATCCCATAACAGCGCATATTCGGTCGCAAGCGCCGAGAGCAGTGGAATCGCGGCACCGCGCGGATCGATGGCAAAGAGTTCTTCGACAATGGAGAATGCCTCGGCAATCCGGCCTTCGACGAGTGCGCCCGCGTAGCGATAGGCCTTCGGATCATCAACAACCAGACTCTCGCGCTCCAAATCGTCCAGCCCGATGCGTTTGCCGCCGAGGCAGAGCTTTTCGAGGTCGCCGCGCACCGCCGCAAGAGCCGCGCTGCTTGCGACCAGTGCGGCGACCGCGCGCGGCTCTGCCTTCGCCCCGAGCCGTACGAGCGTCTCCTCGACAAAGCGTCGGCGCACCTCCTCGGTCGCCGTGGTGTCGATGCGCAGCGCCGCTCGTCCGGCGAGCGCGCCGAAGGATTGCGGGCGTTGCGACCGCGGAGAGAGCAGATCGGTTACGACGAGCGTGTTGCCATCGGGCGCGCTCTGCGCCGCTTCCAACAGATCGCGCCGCTCTTGCGCGCGAAGCGTCTGCACGTCGCTCACCGCGACGACGCGGCGTTCGGCGAGAAACGGCATCGCTCGCACCGATTCGCGCACGCCGGCTGCGTCACCCACGTCGGCTGCGGCGATTCGCGCGAGGTTGAGATCCCGAACTTCGATCGGCAGCAGCCGGTCGAGCACGACGTCGAGCGCGCGCTCCGCCAGCGTCTGTTCCGTTCCCTCGATGACGACGAGCCGGCCGATCTCCGGTGCTTTGTCGACGAACTCGTAAAACTTCACCGAATGCTCTCGCCGTAGGGTGGACGCAGCACGCCGCGCTCCGTTATGAACGCGGTGACGAGCCGGTGCGGCGTCACGTCGAAGGCCGGATTGAAGACGCGCGCTTGCGCTTGGGCGACGCGCGTGCCGCGGATCGTCGTGATCTCATCCGGATCGCGTTGCTCGATCGGAATATCCGCGCCGCTTTCGGTTGCGAGGTCGAACGACGAGCGCGGGGCCGCAACGTAAAACGGGATACCGTGGTGCGCGGCGAGCACGGCGAGCGAGTACGTACCGATTTTGTTCGCGGTGTCGCCGTTACGAGCGACGCGATCCGCTCCGACGATCACGAGATCTACGTTCTGCCGCAGCATCACGAAGGCAGCGGCGCCGTCGACCTGCACGACCGCGTCGACGCCGGCTTCGCGCAGCTCGAGCTCGGTCAAGCGCGAGCCTTGCAGCAGCGGGCGCGTTTCATCGATAAAGACGGTCGGCTGCTTTCCGGCACGATGCGCGGCCAGGATGACGCCAAGCGCCGTTCCCAGGGCGCCAGTTGCCAAGGCTCCGGTATGGCAGTGTGTGATGATACGTGCGCGCTCCGGAATCAGCTCGAGACCGTACCGCGCAATCGCGGCATCGACGGCCTCCTGCTCCCTATGGATCGCCTCTGCCTCAGCCAACATGTCGTCGGCCGCGAGAACCCGGTCTACCGCCCACGCGAGGTTGACGGCCGTCGGCCTGGCCGCGCGCAGCCGCGCCGCTGCCGTCGCGAAGGCGACGTCGTCGAGGATGGTCCGGCGAAGCAGAGCGACGCCGTACGCACCGAAGATGCCGATGCATGGCGCTCCCCGCACTCCCAGCGATGCGATTGCTGCGACCAGCTCTTCGACCGTGCGCGCGGATACGACGCGAACCTCGGTCGGCAGCTCGCGCTGATCGACGTAGCGTACGGCGTCGCCGCCCCAGGCAACGGCTGCGGGAAGCTTAGACTTCGGCAGGAACGCGAGCGGTGTAGCAGTCGCGGCAGTAGACCGGTCGATCGCCACGTGGACGGAACGGAACGGTTGTGTTGACGCCGCATTGCGCGCAGACCGCTTCGAAGCTCGGTCGCGTCGAGCCCCGCGTCGACGCGTCACCGCCGTTCGCACGGCGCGCCTGACGGCAATCGCGACAGCGCACGGGTTGATTCGCAAATCCTCGCTCGGCGAAGAACTCTTGCTCGCGAACGCTGAAGACGAACTGGGCGCCGCAATCTTTACAGGTAAGAATCTTGTCTTCCACGATAGGACCCTCTGCGTCGTTGATCGAGGCCCCTTCTATGCGCCTCGGGGCCGCGAATCCCTGCGCCTCACGCTACGCTCGAAAGCCGGCGCGGGGAAGGTTCGAGGGCGTGACTGTCAGCGCCGCGGCTGCGAGCGCGGCGTCGTACCCTTTGTTGCCGCGCTCGGGATCTGCCCGCTCCTCCGCTTCTTGCTGCGTCGTCGTCGTCAGGATGCCGAAGCCGATCGGTATGCCTGTCGAAAGCTGCACCTGCATGATGCCGCGCGCACACGCTCCGGCAACGAACGTGAAATGCGGCGTTTTGCCTTGGATCACCGCTCCGAGTGCAACCAGCGCGTCGAAACGCTCCGCCGCAATAAGATTCCGGCAGAGCAGTGGGATCTCGAAGCAGCCCGGGGCGTCGTATAGTGCGACGTCCTCGTCACGTACGGCGCACTCGCGTAGCGCCCGACGCGCTCCTTCCACG
>DAHXOK010000032.1 GCA_027364935.1 Vulcanimicrobiota bacterium
GGGTACGCGCGTGGGAAGCGTTCCGGGTGCTGCAGCGCTCGCGCAGAACGCGTCGGAGGCGAACTGAACCGCACCAAACCAAACGAGAACGACCGCGACGGCGGCGCTCGCGACGACGCGCACCATGGGACTTCCTAGAACTTGACGGTTAAGTTGAGATTTTCGCGCAGCTGCGTGAACTCCGCCGGCATGAGATTGTCTTGATAGCGATATTGCTGCGCGGAGAACGAGAGCGCGCTGGACAGGCGCGGGAAGAGGAACGTGACGTTACCGGTGTACGTGTCGTTGCGCGCATCGAGCCCGTCCACGGTGGTCGGCAAACCGTATCCGGTCATGAGACGTTCCGTGTTGTATCCAAATCCGAGAAGGAGACGCGGCGCGACCGGAACGGCGAACGCGGCTCCGATGGAGGAGCGGTTCACGCCGGAGTAGCTCGGAACGAACACCGGCAGCGTATTGTCGATACCGGAGCTCGGCGTGGTTCCGAACGCGGCGTTGACCCCAGCCAAAACGCGAAGGTTGCCGACGCGCAGGGAGACCGGTAGTTGAACGCTCTGCGCGAGACCCGACTCGGGCGCGGCGGGACCGCCGAGCGCGCTTTGGGTCACGAACGCGGGGATGCTGCTCGTCGAGACGCTCGAGAACGAGAAGGCGCTGGCACGCGCGTTCGAGGCGAAGAGCGTCGGGGGAAGCGCTTCGTAGGCCGACGTCACGGGGGCCGCTACCGGCTCGCGCATCGAGACGCCGAAATGCCGCTGGGGTGACTGGCTCACGTACGTACGCGTCTGCGCCGGGACAACGGCAAAGCGCGTCGGCACGGCAAGCGGCGGTGCTTGAACGAGCCCACGAGCCGCGGCTTGAGGCGGGGTCACGATGCTGACGACGAACGCGGCCGTGCGCAGCGGCGACTCGCTGCGAGCGTCGAGATTCGCAACGTCCAGCCTGGCCCCAGCGTCGGACGTCTCTCCGAAGACGCGCATCCAAAGCGTCGTGCGAAGATCGGGTGCGGGGGAGAAGAGCGTGGAGGCATGCGCGAAGACGGGCGCGACGACGAGCGTTGCAGCCGCCAGCAAGCCGATGAGGCGACGCATCTTTCCTCCTTCCTCCCCGGGTCCCAACACTACGACGGCTGGGCCGTTTTGCCTTCGTGGCAGGCAACCCAACGCCGAGCGATGATCTCCGCTGCGTAATCGTCGATCGGCCTCGGGGGGAAGCGTAGGCCAAGGGGAAGCAGGCGCTGCAGACCAAGCGCTGGGTTCTCGGCGTAGTAGAGCCGGCGGGCCCGCAGCGTGGTCTCCCGCTCGTCGACGAGGCGCACCGGCAGGCCCAGAGGCGCGAGCGCCGCGGCAATCTTCCCAGCATTCGTCCCGGCGCCCAGTGCGAGAACCTCGACGGAGTGCTCCAGCACGAGCATCGCCAACCTTCCGTACAGCTGTTCGACCGGCTCGATGCCCCGTGTGAGAACGACCCCCCGATCGCTGAGCAGCGCGTATCCGGCTTTACGCATTCCCGGGTCTACGCCGAGAACGCCGCTCACCTGCTCCTCTGGGGAACCAGCACGATCGCGATGGAGATCGCGCCGGTGTGCGGATAGATGTCGTCCGCTGCGTACGCGGTGAGGTAGTAGAGCCCGCCGCGACCGAGCATCTGCTGCATCTGCGAGACGTCGGGGACCAACTCCGTCGGCTGCACGTAGGTCGCCAAGTACGGCGGCATGTGCGCGTACTCGGCATTGATCGTGACGTGGGCGAATAGCTCGCGCAACGCGATGTTGATGTTGGCGCCACTGTTTCCCGGGATGTCGATCTGGGCGACGAGCTGGCCGCGAGAGAGGACGCGAACGTCAGGTACCGCGTTGAGCGAGAAGTGGAAGGCGTCGTTGGCAAAAAGATTCTGATCGGATACGGCGGTGACCATCACGTTGGATTGCGCGAGCTCGCCCTGCAACGCCGGGTCGTTCAAGAAGTCGTGCAGCGTCTTGTCGACGTTGTGCGGGATCAGGTACGGCCTCAAGCCCCAGCTAGGATACGTCGCGTTGATGTATTTGACCGCCTCCGTGTAGAAGGCTTTGAGCTGCCGCTCGCGCTGGGATTCGGACTGCGACTGCAGCAGGATGAGGCGGAAGGGCGTGATGAGCTCGCCCGTGGGAAGGACGAGGCGGCCATTGGCGACCTTCGCCTCGAGTTGTTGCTCGCGCTGCTGCAACGTCGCGATTTGAGAGTTCAATGCGGATAACCGGAAGAACGCCGTCTTCACCTGTTGCGACGCAAGGATGGCGACGAGCGTCACCACCAAGGCGATTACCACGCCCGTCGCGACGGCGATGATCGTCGACGTGTAGCGGGGGCGGATCCCGAAGAGCGTCAGCCGCCGGCGCCCGACTTGGTGGCCGACGCGGTCGCCCACGTACGCGACGCCGCCCGCAATGACCAAGATGATCGACACGTTGCCCGCGCCGCGAATGAAATCAGCCCATGTCATGCTAGATAGCCGCCGCCTTTCGGACGCGCGCCAAGCCGATGACGGTGAAGATGACGTTGGGCATCCACGCCCACAATGGTGCAAAAACGGTTACGGCCTCGCCGACGAACGAAAACACCGTCATCACGACATAATAGACGAAGACGATCGCAACCGCGAGCCCGAAGCCGAGGCTCGCGCCTGCACCCCCTCGGAACGAGCGCAATCCGAATGGAATGGCGATCAAGACGAATACGAAGCAAGCGAAAGGCTGGGCGAGCTTTTCTTGGTACACCGTTACATACTTGCGCAGCTCAGTCTCCGTCAGCTGACCCGTCGAGATGATGCTCGCGATTTGCGCGCGGCTCATCTGTTGCGGGTCGTCGTGAGAAAGCCGCTTCACGATATCGGTTGGCTTCTCTCCGAGATCGACCTCCTGCTCGGGAACGTCGGGCTCGGAAATCGTCGAGCCGTCGGCATTGAAGCGATACGCGCTCGCATTGCGCAGGATCCATTCGTCTGCCGCGAACTCCGCTTGCTGGGCAAAGATGATCTGCGTCGGGGAGCCGGCTCGGTCGTATTGGATCAAGGTCACGTTTGACAAGGCCTGCGAGTGAGGCTCGTAGGCCGTCGCGATCGTTACCTGGCGCCCGCCGCCGGGCAGCGGCGCAGACACCGTCAGGTCGCGATTGAATGCGCTCGTGTGGTTGAGGGCCTTCGTCTCGATCGCCGAGACTTCGTCGTTCGCAAACGGGACGACCCCTTCTTGAAACCCGTACATCACCACCGACATCACGAGCCCCGCAAAGAGGAGCGGCACGATGATCCGCGGGAACGTGATTCCGCTCGTTTTCATGGCGTTGATCTCGCTGTCGCCCGAGAGACGCTGCATCGCGAGCAACGTCCCCAACAGCAGCGCCATCGGGATCACGAATACGATCTCTCCCGGCAGCTGCCAGAGAAAGAGCCCGACTGCCGTCCACAACGCCACGTGGTCTTCGCTGACGAGGCGACCGGTGGCGAGCATCTGCGTCGCGGCAAACACGGTCGTGAAGGCGAAGAGTCCGAAGCCGAACGGGCCGGCCAGCTCGGAGAGCATGTAGCGGTCGAGGATCGTCGGCCTCTTCGCAAAGAGTACGCGCAGGCGCGGCAGCATACGAGCGGTATTCAGAGGCGGAAACTCTCGCCCAGATAGAACTTGCGCGCGATCGGCGAATCGAGCACTTCCTGCGCGCTGCCCGAGACTTCGATTCGACCGTTGTTCATGATGTAGGCACGGTCGACGATGGCCAACGTCTCCCGCACCTGATGATCCGTAATCAAGATGCCGATGCCGCGGTCTCGCAACTGCCGAATCATCGCCTGAATGTCCGCGACGGCGATGGGATCGATTCCGGTGAAGGGCTCGTCGAGCAGCAGGAAAGACGGGTCGATCGCGAGCGCTCTCGCCACCTCGACGCGCCTGCGCTCTCCGCCCGAGAGCGCGTCGCCACGCGCGTTGACGAACGCGCGCAAGCCAAACTCTTCCAGCAGCTCGGGAAGCCGGCGCTCTTGTTCTTCCCGTGAAACCCCGTTTTGTTCCCAGATCAGCCGAATGTTGTCGCCGACCGAAAGCCGGCGAAATATCGAGTTTTCCTGCGCGAGATACCCGATCTTGTTACGGGCGCGCTCGTACATCGGGCGACTCGTCAAATCGATTTCCTTCTCGCCGTCGAAGAGCAGCACGCTGCCGCCGTCGGGCTTGACGAGTCCGACGGTCATATAGAACGTCGTCGTCTTTCCTGCACCGTTGGGGCCGAGCAATCCGACGACCTCGCCAACGCGAACCTCCGCGCTCACGCCGTTGACTACGGTGCGCTCGCCATACCGCTTGACGAGACCGCGAATGCGTATCGTCCGCTCGCTCACTGCATCCTCGCGTTGGTCAGCGTGATGTCGGTATCGACGCTATTGCCGGTGGCGCGCATCCCATGCCCGTCCGTGATGATCACGTGCCCTTCGCCGTGTACCCTCTGCGTCGACCGATCGTACCGTAGCCGGTCGCAGCGCAGCATCATGCCGGTCGCGGTGCGCGCGCGAACGGCGTCGGCGAGCGTGATCGTGTTCTGCGCTTCATCGACGATCGCTTGCGAAGCGTCCGCAGCAAGCCGTGCGCCGTTCTTGCCGTAGAAGGTCACGTGTACCTGAAAAAACGTCGCTACGGAGGTTCCCTGCGCGCCGCTGCTCTCGTACGAGTGCGCGATCAGATCGTACTCCTTTTGGTTATTGCGCTGCCGCATCGTCCACCGAACCGGTTGACGCGCCGTCCCCGTGCCGGTAATGTGCAGCCACGGTCCCCGGCCGCGATGGACCGGAGAGGGCGCAGGTGAGGCCATTTGCGCGGGCCCGTGCGGGCTGCAGGCAGACAGCCAGCAGGCGACGCCGCAGAGCAACGCAATATCGCGACGCACGCTAGGACGCGTCCCGTTCCATCAGGCCGTCGCGCGCCGTTGCCAGAGCAAACGCCATCGTCGGCAGCCATAAACCGAAGATCACCACACTCACGGTATCGATGAGCCCTTGCACGAGCGTCCCCGCGAGTCCCGCCGCGCAGGCAAGCGCGATGACGGCGTTCCGCGGCTCGGCGGTCTCCATGCGGCGGCGCAGCTCGGCAACGAAGCGCCACCACGTCCAGGCTGCGGCGGCGAAGCCAACGATGCCGATCTCGGCCAAAAGCGTCAGATAGACGCTGTGCGCGTGAAATGCGATCGCATCTCCGTCAGGCGTACGCACGAGCGCGTAGAGATGCGAGAATTCGAACGGTCCGACGCCCGTCAATGGAAAGCGGTCGATCACCTGGAAGGCAGCCTGCCAAATCGAGATCCTCGTGTAGTTCTCGCTGGGGTTGTGCGCGACGTTGAAGAGCAAGAGCACCGCACCAAGGCCCGCCACGACGATCGCCGACGCCGCAAGCATCCCCGGTCCCCACGCGCGCCGCCGCATCGCAACGAAAAACGCGATCGCAGCCGCGAGTCCCATCCACCCGGCACGCGAGAACGTCAAGACGAGCGCAATCGCTCCGCACAGCAGCGCGCAGAACGATGCGACGCGCAGCGCACGACTGCGCGTCGTCACGGCCACGCCGTACGCGATCGGCAGCAGCACCACGAGGTAGCCCGCCAGCTCTCCCGGTAGGACGAAGGTTCCGATCGCGCGTCCGTGTCCGATGACGTACTGCGCGACGGGGCGCCGGATCGCAACCATGACGATGGCGGCGAGCGATGCGACAACGCACGCCACCATCATCGACCACACCACCGCGCGCGCCACGCCGGGGACGCGATAGTAGCGAAGCGTCGAGAGATGCCAGACGGCGCCGAGCCCGAAGATCGCGATGAAAATCGCGCCGGCGCGCGGATCGAAGCCGAGCAGCGCCGCGAGGACGGCAGCGCCGAGCCATGCGAGCAGCGGCAACAAGGTTGGCGGTGCTTCGCGCGGCGGCATCCAAAGGCGCGCGAAGAAGATCGCACCGAGCACGCCCAGCAATGCGAGCAGCCCGGCGGCCACCGGCACCGGCACGAGCGAGATCCCAGGCGGCTGAACGTACGTCAGCATGATGAACGCGGGGAAGAGCGGTACTGACGCATTGACGAGCGCGAAGGGCGCTGCGGTAAGGACGCGCATTCTACGCCGCTTCCCCCGCGAGCGCGACGACGCGCTCCGCAATTCGCCGAGCTCCGCCAGGCCTTCCCATGCGCTCGCGCCCGAAGGCCCCCAGACGAGCGCGGCGCTCGGGATCGTCGAGCATCGCCCGCAACTCTCTTACCGCCGCGTCGAGATCGCCGGAGACCATCACCAATGCATCGCCAAGCAGTTGCGTCTGCCTGCGGCGGTACCATCCGTGCGCGCGGTCCGTCTCTCGCGAAACGGCAAGCACGGGCAACCCGGCAGCGACCGCAGCTTCATTTGCCGTTCCCGCTTGCCCGAGCACGACCGTGCTGCGCTGCAGCAACGCACCGGCGTCGCCACGCCACGCGCGTGCCAAGACGCGGTCGCCGTGGAGCACTTCGAACGGGAGTGCCGGCAGCGGCGTCGGCCGAACCGCGTACGCGGGCGCCAGAGCCGATGACATCTGTGCAACGTCGACGTTCGGCGCCAGCGAGAGCACCGCCCCGACCCCCGGGCACTCGCGCGCGACCGCGGCCACGACGTCCATGAGAAAGGCCGCGTTGCCGTACGCCTCTGCTCGGCTTCCGGGGAGGAGCGCGACGACCGCTTCGAACCCCTCGATCGCCGGCGCGAACGCCGCATCGTCCCCGTGCTCCGCGAAGAGATCGACGATCACGTTCCCCGGCGCCTCCGCCGCAACGCCGTGCCGTCGAAGGTCCTCGGCGGTCGCTTCGTCGCGCACGAAAATACCTTGCGCCCGCCGCAAGACGCGTCGCTCGCCGGGGCCGTAGCGCGCGGTGAGCACGCTTTTCGCCGTTCCTACGAAGACCGTGCGCGAGCCGGCGCACAGTGCCATCCACAGCGCGTACACGTCGCCCGTCGCGATCACGGCGTCGTACCGCCCGCGCCATGCCCGCAACGAGCGCCACTGGTCGAGCGTCAGGCCGAGGAGCCCCGCGCGAAGATCGCGCAGGATGTTCGGAACGTTGCCCATGGCGATCAGCCCCCCGCTGGGCATTCGCCGTCGCGGTCCCACGTCGCGCGCATGTCGCGCCGGGATATCTCCGACGAGCGCGAGATGCTCGAGCTCGATCGCGGCATCGAGGCCGTGCAGCTCCGCCGCGATGCGATCCGCAATCGCAATCTCCCCGTGCCCGTTGCTTACAAAAAGGACGCGCATCGCTCGCTACCCCGCATCCAAGAGCGGCAGCAGATCGAACCGCGCAATGCGATGACGACGACGCGCGCCGTCGTATTCGAGCTCGGTCCGAGAGACGTATCTGCCGTATGGCCCTGCGTGGACGATGGGAACGTCTCCAACGTACTCGGGCTCGAAGAGCGTGTCGTGACTGTGTCCGCCGAGAATGAGGTCGATGCGGGGCACGGCGGCCGCGAGCGCCCGATCGAGCCGGAGGCCGACGTGGGAGAGGACGACCAGCGCGTCCCCCTGGGGAATCGTCGCGGCGTATGGCGCGATCGCGTCCGCCGGCGGCAGGAAGCGCCAGCCGAAGACGCGCTCCCAGAGGCTTGCGACGGGATACTGCATGACGAGCAAGCCGAGGACGTGGGTGCGAGGCATCGTCGCGTCGCCGCCAAGGACGAGCGACGAAACGAACGGCAGCGCGCGCCCCTTCGTATCGCAAAGGTTCGTACAGACGAGCGGGTGGCGCATCGCGCGCGCGCGCGCGCGCAACAGCGCGAAACAATAGTGGAACTCTCGATTCCCGATCGCTTGCGCGTCGTACCCGGCACGGTCGATCTCCGCGAGAATCGGCTCGCTCCGATGATAGACGCTTTGACTGCCGCGCAACGAGTCGCCGCAGTCGAAGAGATATCCCGGGCGCTCGGCGCGCAGGATCTCTAAGCGCGAGGCGAATCCCCGGCGATCGTGCAGGTCGGACGTGTGATAGATACGGGTCATGGCACCGGGCGCGCGCAGGCGGCGAGATCGACGGCAAGCTCCGCGCAACGGTGTAAGGCATCGGCGGATCCTAGTGCGGCGCGTACGCGCGCGAGCCGATCGCGTGCCGTCTGCGGATCGGTCAGCATCCGATCCATCGCGCGCGCAAGCGCCTGCGGCGTCGCATCGTCTTGAAGGTACTCCGGCACGATCTCTTCGCCGGCAACCAGATTCGGAAGCGTGATGAAGCGCCCGCCGTAGATCCTGCGCCGTATCCGCCGTCCGTACCATACGACCGCGCGGGACACGACGTAGAGCGCAATCGTTGGAACGCCGAGCAAAACGCTCTCGAGCACCGCGGTTCCCGATGCGGACCACGCGGCGTCTGCGTCGCGCAGCGCCGCGCGGACGCCCGGCTCCACCCGCGCATCGCGCAGGCCCGCGCGTGCGACGGCGCCGTGCAACGCGCCGGCCGCGCGCGCGTCGGAGGCCGCAAGCGTGGCGCGGACGTTGGGGCGAAGTCGCCGCAGCTCCTCGAGCGCGCGTACGAGCACGGGAACGTGATACTGCAGCTCGCCCTTGCGACTCCCCGGTAGCAAAGCGACGACCCCGCCGTCGCGCGCCGGGGTAGCGCGCGGCTCGCGCTCCCGGTACTCGCCGAGCAACGGATGACCGAAGTAACGAATCGGCAATCCGAGTCCGCGATAGAACGCCTCTTGGTGCGCGAACGCCGTAACGGGTACCGTCCAGCGACTCACCGCGCGAGCGGTTCGTTCGCTATCGAGCCACGCTGCCGGCGGTAAGAGGTAGAGGATCGGCCCTGCGTAGCGCAGGCGCTCGCGCAGCACCTTCGCCAAGCGCACGTTGAAGGCGCCGAAGTCGACGAGCACGACGAGGTCGGGTTTCGTGCGCGCGACGTGCAGTGCCGTGAGCCACATCTGCAGCAAGAGCTTCGGAATGCGGGGGATGGCCGCGAGCGGTCCCATGGCGGCCCATCCCGCGTGATCGCGCCAGAGGACGATCCCCTCGTCGCGCATGCGCGCCGAGCCGATCGCTTCGAACCGTGCGCGCGGATCGCGAGCGCGGATCTGCCGAACGAGCAGCACGGCGCTCAGCTCGCCCGACGGCTCGCCCGTGGAAAGAAAGTACGTCACTCGTCCTCGGGGGGAGTCGCGGTGAGCTCCTATTTTAGAATTCCGCGCTGAGAGGGCGCTTCGAGAAACGCGATGATCTCCCGGCCCCGATCGGTTTCCACGGAGGCTTTCATGGCCTCGATCGCGCGAGAGACGTTCATCTTCGGATCGTAGAGCAACTTGTAGAAGCGCTTGATCTCGTTACGCTCGTCGGGCGAGAAACCCGCGCGCCGAAGGCCCACGCTGTTGAGGCCGTACGGCTTTGCCGGGTTGCCCTCGACGAGAAAAAATGGCGGCAAGTCCTTGTTGATCTTGCTCATGCCGCCGACCATTGCGTAGCGTCCCACGCGCGTGAACTGATGCACCCCGGCCATGCCCCCCAGCAACGCGTAATCGCCGATCTCGACGTGTCCGGCAAGCTGCGCTAGATTGCTCATCGTCACGCCGTTGCCGACGATGCAGTTGTGCGCGACGTGCACGTACGCCAACAGCAGGCAGTCGTCGCCGACCGACGTGACGGCCTCCTCTCCGGTCGCTCGCTGAATCGACACGTATTCGCGCAGCACCGTGCGATCGCCAATCCTCGTGTACGCTCGCTCCCCCCCGTATTTGCGGTCCTGCGAGGCGGCGCCGATTGTGGCGAACGGGTAGATCGCGCAGCCCGCACCGATCTCCGTCCAGCCGTTGACGACGACGTGGCCTTGGAGAATCGTTCCTTCGCCGACGGCCACGTTCTCGCCCACCACGCAGTACGGGCCGATCTCGACGTCCGTCGCGATGTGCGCGCTCGGATGCACGATCGCCGTCGGGTGGATCATGCGTGGAGGATGGACGCGTCCGCCCCGACCATGCGATCGTTCGAGTTGATGGAGAACATCAGCTCCGCGATGCAGGCGATTTGATCGTCGACGCGCGCTTCTGCTTTGACCCATCCGATGTTGCGCTTGTGGCGCAACATGCGAATCTCCATGTCCAGACGGTCTCCAGGAATGACCGGGCGGCGAAACTTTGCGTTGTTGATGCCCACGAGGTAGGGGATCTTGCGCGAGAACTCGCCGCGACGCAGAACGACCGCTCCGCCCATCTGCGCCATCGCTTCTATTTGGTACACGCCTGGGAAGAGCGGGTAGTCGGGGAAGTGCCCCGTGAATACCGGCTCGTTGAACGTGATGTTCTTGTAACCGCGTACGAACACCATCGGCTCGAGCTCGGTGATGCGATCGACGAGAAGCATCGGGTACCGATGCGGCAGTATCTCCATGATCCGACGAATATCCATCTCGCCCATGCGCGGACTACGCGCTCCGCGCGGCAATCGCGTCGCGCTCTCGCCGCCTCAGTTCGCGGATAGCACGGACGTGCAGCTCGTGGCCCGTCTTTACCGCGATGATGTCGCACTGCGGCCATCGGCCCAGGAGCGCGAGGTCGCCGAGCAGGTCGAGCACTTTATGACGCACCACTTCATCCGGCCACCGAAGCTCCTGCATGGCACCGTCGGGAGCGAAGACGAGCGCGTTGTCGAGCGATCCGCCTTGCGCGAGCCCGCGAGCGCGAAGCGCCTCGACCTCGTGCAAGTATCCGAAGGTGCGCGCGGGGGCGATCTCGCGACGGTACACGAGCGGGTCGATCGTCGAATCGAAATATTCGACCCCGATTGGAGCGGGGAAGTCGGCGACGAATCGCACCCGCAGCCGCTGGCTCGGTAGGAAGATCAGCGCCCGACCCTCGTCGCGCACCTCGAATGGCTCGACAATCGAAAACGTGGTGCGCGGTTGCGCCTGCGCCTCGATGCCCACGTCCGCAAACGCTTCCGAAAACGCTTCGGCGCTTCCGTCGACGATCGGGATCTCGCTGCCGTCGACGACGATCTCCGCGTTTGCGACGCCCATGCCCAAAAGCGCGGAGAGCACGTGCTCGACGGTCGACACGCGTTGCGAACCCAGCCCGAGTACGGTCGCGCGCGCCGTGTCGACGACGCACTCGGCAACGGCCGGAATACGAACGCCGTTGCAGACGAACTGCACGCCAAAGTCGGGAGGCGCCGGAAGAATTGCGACCCGCGCCGCGGTGCCCGTATGCAATCCGACCCCGTCGAAATGCACGGCGCCGGCAAGCGTTGTCTGGTTCACTTACTCCTTCGAGCGCGCGCGCTCTCGCTCAAGCGCCTCCACACGAGCAACGAGCTTTGGCAGCCTCCGGAGCATGACCTCCGTCTTGAGGTGCTCGCGATGCTCTCGTGCCGGCATGCCCGAGATAACGGCGCCGTCCGGAACGTCGCCCCACACGCCCGTCTGCCCGGCGACTGTGACGCCCGAGCCCACGGTGATGTGCCCTTTGAAACCGGCTTGCCCGCCGACCTTGACATTGTCGCCGATGATGGTCGACCCCGCGAAGCCGGTCAACGCGGCGAAGACGCAATGACGTCCGATACGGCAGTTATGTCCGATCTGGACGAGATTGTCGACCTTGGTGCCCGCGCCGACGCGCGTGCTTCCGGTCTGGGCTCGATCGACGCACGTGTTGGCGCCGATCTCCACGTCGTCGTCGAGCACGACGTCCCCGGTCTGCGGTATGCGCTCCAGGCCTGCGCCTACGAACGCCCAACCGAAGCCTTCGCTGCCGATGACGGATCCCGCGTGGAGCACGACGCGTTTGCCGACGATGCACCGCTCCATCACGCGCGCGTGCGGATGCAGCCACGTGTCGTCGCCGATGACGGCGGCCGCTCCGACGTAGGCTCCGACGCCGATGATGCAGCGCGCGCCGAGCACGGCGTCCGATCCCACATAGGCGTGCGCGTCGACGTAGCACGCGGCACCGAGCTGCGCGCCGGCCTCGACGACGGCCGTCGGATGACAAAACGGTCCCCGTGGCCGCGGCGAACGCATCGCGACGAGCAATGCGGCGAGCGCCGCGCGAACGTTGTCGACGACGATCAGGGCCTTCTCCGTCGTCGCGTTTGCCGCAAGCGCACCGTCGACCAAGACCGCCGCGGCGGCACCTTTCAGCGCCGCCGCAAGATAGCGTTCGTCGGTTGCAAAGGTCAGCGCGTCGCCCCCCGCCTCCTCGACGGCTGCAATGCGCTCGACGGGCGTGCGCTCGTCGCCGACGACGCGGCCGCCGACGCGACGCGCGAGCTCGCCGACGCTCCCCAGCCTCAGCGGCCCCTTGCGCTAGGTCGGCGAAGGCGCGGGCGTCGCGCGCTCCGTGATGTTGAGGATCTTCTCGACGTCCGGCGTGATGTCGATGCCGCCGTAGCCGACGCCCTGGCGCGTCAAGACGAGCTTGAGACCTCGCTGCCGCGCGACCTGCGCCGCAGCATTCTGCACTTCCGCGGTCAGTTGACTGGTGATTTGCGCGTAGCGCGACTGAAGCTGCTGCGCCTCGCTTTGCTTCTGGGCGTTGCTCGCGTGGCTCTGCGCGATCGTTTGCTCCTGCAGCATGAGTTGCGCCTGGTAGCCTTGGTACTGCGACCAGTTCGCGACGATACGCTGCACGTCGACGAGCCCGACGGGACTCGACGGCGCGCACCCGGAGAGCGCTGCGGTACTAAGAACGATGAAGAGTAGTGCGTGTTTCACTCGTGCTCGCTTTCGATGTCATGGATGAGGTCGTTGGTCATATCGTAGCCTCCCGGCGCGGCCGTCACGTTGGAAAAGACGACGCGGAAGCCTTTCTCCTTCGCCAGTCGCTGCGCTTCACGCTCGACTTGGTCGAGGATTTGATTGTAGAGCGTTTGCCGGCGCTGCTGGAGCACCGCTACCTCTTGCGCGGTCGCTCCCGATGCAGCGGCGTCGGCACCGTGAAGCGTCGCATACTGCGCCTCGAGCGCGTAGCCGGTCTGCGCGTATTGCGAGAGCACGCCCTCGATGTCGCTCTGATATTGCTGCTGGAACTGCTGCGCGATGGATCGGATCTGCGCTTGCGTCGCCGGGCTCAGATGCGGCACGCTCGCTGGAGCGGCCAAACCTCGCAGCTGCGCGCCCACTTCGTTGCGGCGCGCGGCCAGCGTCGCTTGCGTCTCCGTCCGGATGCGCGAGAGTTGCGCTTGCATCTGCTCGTTCGTCTGCGCCATGACCGTCGCGCGATAGGCTGCGAACTCTCGCCGATCGGCCGCGCGCTGGGCCGACAGCACGGCATTCTCACGACGCAGCATGTCTGCGAGCTGGGCCTGGAGCTGCCGGCGCGTCGCAGCGTCGAGCGCTAACATCGAGAGCTTCGTCTGGATGGAAAGGCGCTTCGTCGCATCCTGCTGCGAGAGCTGCAGCGAGAGGTTCGTCTCGCGCTGCTCCTCCTGCATCGCCTTGGCTTGCAGCTTTTGGTTGGCTTCCTGCTGCAGCTGCTGCACGATTCCTCGCACGGCGCCGTTGCTCTGCGTGACGACGCTCTGCTGGAACGCCGCGTAATCGCGACCCGCTTGCTGCACGGCGACGCCCTGCTGCTGAAGCGACGCGTGCCCCATGGCGGCGGCGACGTTCGACGCGTTGCGGACGCCTGCGGCGGCCAGCGCCGCGGCCACCGCGGCCTGTTCGCGCGCGGCATACTCGCGTTGCTTGGCCGTCACGATTTGCTGCGTGCGCGCTCTCGCCGCGGCGACCTCGGCGCGAATGCGCGCGTCTTCCAGTGCGATCTGCGCGGCGCTGTGCGGCACGCGCGGCCCGGATCCCGCCAGGTCGACCATTGCGATGGCGTCGTCGATGCGGGACAACTGCGAATACATGGGATCGTGCCGTACGACGTCGTCGACGCGCACGTACGCGATACCACGAATCTGCGGCGAGTTCACGTCGACCCTGCTGCACCCCGAGAGCGTCGGCCCCAGGGCGCAGAGTGCGAGCATCGCCGCGACCTTACTTGTTGAGAGCATTCTGGACATCGGTCGTGATGTCCGTACCGCCGAACAGAATGTCCGCATGGTCGATGATGAGCAGGAGTCCCTTGCGCTGCGCGATCTGCGCCGTCACCGCTTGAGCGTGGTCGACGACCGGCTTGAGCACTTGATTCTGCTCGTCGCTCATCGCCTTGTTGTACGCGGCCGCAATTTGCTGCTGCTTCGCCGCGTCCGATCCCGCGCGCGTGAACTGCTGCCCGTAGAACTGCCGCTCGCGCTCTGCGTACGCCGCCATCTGCGCGCTCGCGGCCTTTACCTGCGGCGAGTTCGCGAGGGCGCTCTGGTCGACGAAGCCCACCTCGGAGGGCGGCGGCGCGGTCCCCAACGGGAGAATCGACTGCGAGCCCTGCAACAAGCGCACCACGTCGCGCGTGATGTCTTGGCCGCCGTAGATGATGATGCGCTTGTCGACGACGACGGAGAGGCCTCTCGTCGACGCGACCGACGCGATGGCCAGCTGCGCGCGCATGAACGACGGACCCGCGAGCGTGCGCTGCTCGTCGTTGAAGCGTTGCCCGAACTGCGCGCCGATCTGCTGCCGCTGCTGGTTGGTGTGCGCGTTGCGAATCGCAGCCGCATATTGCCGGTCCAGCTGCGCTTTGTATGCCGCAAGCTGGCGGCTTACGTTCGTGTACGCCGGAAGCGCGGCAATCGCCGACTGATCGATGTAGCCGATATCCGTCAAGTCGCGACCGGTTGCCGCCGGAGCGGCCGCCGTCAGCAGCGCGACGCCGACGACCAGAAGAGGAATTAGGTGTTTCTTCATACGTGTCTCTATTCTACCTGAATCGTGAGTAGGCTCGGAAGGCTCTGCTTTCGTTCAGGCCGAGGAGCCGAGTGGGTGATGTGTACCTTTAGAAGCTCTGGCCGATGCCGAAGCTCGTGTGAAACCCATTGTACCCGCGCGCGAAGTCGACGCGAACCGTGTGCAAGCCCAACTGCGGCACGTCGAAGCGCAATCCCACGCCGAGGTCGCCGAAGTACGTCCACTGGGACGGATATCCCGTGATGCGGTTCGTGTAGGGGTTGAGAATCGGCTGGGCGCCGCGAATGCGATAGTCGAGTTCGTCGCCGAACACGGCGATCGCGAGCTGTCCGCTTGCCATCAGCGGCTGGCGAAACTCGATCTGACCCAGCAGCGCGTCGGTTCCGTAGAAGACTTGGTTGTATCCGCGCATCTGCTGATCGGAGAACGTGAAGAGCGAGCTCGGCGGAATGACGCCGGTCGAGGTGTCGGCCAGGACGTGAACGCCGAGCGTCGCTCTTCGCAAGAGCGGGAAGAACCGGGCGACGTCGAGCGTCGTCTGCGAAAAGGTAAAGCTCGATCCGATCGATGGCGCGGAGAAGGTCTCGTTGAGCGAAAAGTTGATGCCGCGACGCGGATTGTACGGATCGTCGGTCGTCACGACGCGCGCGCCGAATGTCAGCATATCGAGCCGGTAGGGTAACCCGGTGTTGACGTTGGCGATCGAGCTCGCCGCGATGCCGAAGGAGCCGTTGTTCGTCGTAAGACTCGAGTTGAGCGGGTTGGGCGTCGGCCCGACGAAGATGTTCGGCTGGTACGATTGGAAGTAGTACGGCGCCGGCACCGTCGTGTTGTACTTGATGACTTCCGTCGTCACGCCGCCCAAGAGCTGCGTGTAGTCGCTCAGACGCCGGCCGAGCTGCGCCGTGATCCCGTTCGAATTCGACAGGCTCGTCGCGACCGCGTTCGTGACCTGGGCCGAGTTCGCGTTCGAATAGAGCGTCACCGGAATCGGCACCGGTGTGCCACCGACCGAAGGGACGGGCTTGATCGTGTTGGTTCCGGCATCTTCATAGACGGGATAAAAGTACGTCGTGCCACTCGAGAAGATGCTCCCGGTCAGACTGTAGCGCTGGGAACGCGGCGTGCTGCCGAGATAGGGAATCGATCCCTGGATCTGCGCGAGGTGCGTGCGCGAGCCGCCCTCGAACTGGATCGACAAGCCGTCGCCCGTGCCGTGCAGGTTGTTATCCGAGATCCCAAGGGTTCCGTAGAGGCCCTGTCCCGTCAGGCCGCCGGAGTAACCGAAACCGACCGACGCTGAGGCGGTTCGCTGTTCGGTCACGTGCCAAACGAGGGTCACGTCCTGCGGCTTGCGCGGATCGGGGCCGGGCCGGATGTCCGGCTCGACTTTCGAGAAATACTGCGTCTGGTTGAGACGCTCGTAGTCGGCTTTGATCGCGTCCGTGTTGACGACCATTCCCGGCACGACGCGTAGTTGGCGGCGGATGACCTGATCCTTGGTCCGCGTGTTGCCGGTGATCTGCACGACGGCGACCCGCATGACGTAGATGTCGTATTTTACGTCCGCCGTTCCGGTCTGCAGATCGATCGACGACGGATCGATGCCGCCCTCGAAGTTTCCGAGCTCGAGATGGTACGTGTTTTCGTAGAGATGCTTGAGGGCTTGGACGTCGTGATCGCGCAAATCGTCCGAGTACTCGACCCCCGGCTTGACGTTGAGCACGGGAAGGATGATCGTCGGCGGGAGGATCGGATCGCCGCCGATGATGACGTGACGAATCGTCAATCCCTCTTGGATCTGCAGCGTGAGCCCGCCCGTGGCGGGATCGAGATCGATGTTCTTGACGTGCGTCGGCACCTGCCCGCCGTAGCCGATGCGCTCGTAGTAGTTGTTGATCTTCAGCACGTCGGAGCGAAACGTGTTGGTATTGAAGACCTGTCCGACTGCGAGATCCATGAGCGCGAGCAGCGTATCGCTGGGCACGTGCAGGTTGCCCGTGAAGACGATCTTCGTGATCACCGGATTTTCGACGACGCGGTAGGTGATCGCAATGCCGCCCGGGCGCTGGCGAATCAGCGGCGGCGCGATGGCTGCGAAATAGCCCAATGCGTTGACGCGCTGTAAGTCGCCTTGCACGACGCTCGCACTGAACGGCTCGCCGGGGTGCGCTTCAACGACGGCCATGATCGTTGCCGTGGGGACGTGGACGTTACCCTCGACGTCGACGGCGACGATCTTCGGCACTGGGGCCGTTCGCGCCATCGACGGCGCGAGTAGCACGACGGCAACGGCAACGGCAAGCGCGGCTCCCACCCACCGAAACGGTGTGCGATAAACGCGCCGATAGTCACCATGCATGCAGTCGCTGTTCCCTCGCAGATGACGGGGACGCCGTATTGGAAAGGGTCACGCGCGTATACGCGCGTGTGGCGGTCCGCGTCGTCGGCCGGTGTTCGCGGTGCGTACGCGGGGGCCTGCCTCACCCCCCTTTCCGGAGAAAACGCTGAAGAAACGGGGCCGCTATTTGAAGAAGTGCTGGAAAGTGAAGCTGAATCCGCTTTGCCCCTGGAGTGGTTCGCCCAGCATAACGGGCCCGAACTGCTCTCCGGGCGTGGCAAAGAGCCGCATCTGCCCCGTTTGATAGAAGAAGGAGAGCGCTGCTTCGTTCAGCGCGTTCGGCGCGAACCTGATCCCAAACGTTTGGCGGCTCGGCAAGCCAAACGTCGACGAATAGACCGCGGTCACAGTCTTTCCGAGCACGCGACGTACGGAGACGCCGAAGTTGCCGAAATATCCCAGCGTGAAGTTGACGTCGCTGACGCCGAGCGTTTGTCCCAGCACGTTCTCGAACGGCGCGAGCAGTCCGGATGCAAACTGCGCGTTGAGAATGCTGAAGGCTTCTTGGCTTACCGTGATCGTGCCGTTGCGTTGGACGAAGACCCCGCCGGGAACCGGCGCGTTGTTGACGGCCGCGACCGCGCCGCCCGGAATCTGCATCTCGTACGGATTGAATTGGATCCCGCTGATGAATCCGCCGAACGGAGCCAGCATCGCGATGATCTGCTCGCGCGAGTACCCCAGTGGATCGGACGTGAAGTCGATCTTGAGATTGTCGACCGGGCCCGAGACGACGATGGTGATCGTTGCCGATCCGAAGGGATTGCGGGCGACGTCGGGATCGGGGTTCACGACGGTCGCGGTCGCGACCGCGTGTAAGGTCGGAACGATGCCGTCGGCCGGATCGAACGTCACGCCGCCTTGTACGACGCGAAACGAGCGGTCGAAATACGTGAGCGTGCCGCCGGTAGAGAGGAAGCCGCCAGAGAGGGTCGGCGACGAGAGCGTTCCCCCGAGCACGGTGCTGCCCGTCCCACTAATGTCGAGCCCAGCACCATACCCGGACCCCCGCACGCGTACGTTCTGCCCGGCATTCAGCTTCAAATCGAAAGCAAGCGGCAGATTCAGCGCGTCGCCGCCCGCACCGCCGGCTCCACCGACAAACGCGACGAACGGAATCGTCGTGTTCGTCATCGTCAGATCGCCCGAAAGCAGTGCGTTTGCGCTCGTCCGCGCGAACGACAGATTGCCGTCGACGGTCGCGCTGCCGTACGTCGGCGAGCTGAACTGAGCACCGTGCAACGTCATCGCTCCGTTGAAGCGCGGCCCCGACGCGCTCGCGAGATCCGCCGTACCTGAGAGCGCGAGCGTTCCCGACCCCGCGTTGGCGGTGAAACGCGTCAGGTCCACGTGCGCGCCCGAGAACGAGAGCGTTCCGACGGCATTCGTCACCGGAGCCCCGTCGAGAAGACTCGAGTACGAGCCGTGCGCGACGCTGACGCCGCCGGAGATCCGCGGGTCCTCGACCGTTCCCGCGAGATCGACGCCAATCCCGACGACGCCGCCGAGCTTCGTATCGTGGCCGAAGAGTGCGTCGAAGACGCTCGCGTCGACGTCGCTCGCGTCGAGCGTGAAGTGCACGGGCGTGTTCTTCGGAAGGCTGAACGGCTGCAGGCGCAGCGGAACGTCTCCGGCGATCGTCATCCGTCCGCGTGCGAACGTCGCTCCAGCGTCATACAACTCCACGCGATTGCGCTGCAGTCGCACCGATGCGAACATCGTCGCGATCGGCACGCCCACGATGCGCACGTTCTGCGCGTTGAGGCGTGCGTCGAACACGGGCGCCGAGAAACTCCCACCCATCCGCAAGGTTCCTTGAAAGGCCCCGCTCACCGGGACGTGCGCCCGGGTGACTTCGGCGAGAAATGCCGCGAGGTCGTCGGTCTTCGCATCGACGCGCAGATCGACGGGGTCGGTGCCGCGCAGCCCGACGCTGCCCGAAGCGCTGGCCGCGATGCCCGGGCCTTGGATCTGTGCTTGCTCGATCCTGAGGCGACGCCCATCGGAGCCAAAGCGCATTTCGAACAGATCGACCGGAAATCGTCCGAGCGTTCCGTTGCTCAGGCGCGCAGAGCCCTGCAGGCGCAGCGCCGGATACGTTCCGACCATCTGCGCGCTACCGAACGCGCGTCCCGTGATCGGCACCTGCGCGAAGCCAAGCGCCGACACCCAAAGACCGAGGTCGAGATTGTCGACCGTCGCGACGAGATTGTATCGCGAGCGCTTGATCGTATCTTGCCAGCGGTCGCCGGGAGAGAGCGCGACCGAGCCGCGGGCGCGCAGCAAGCCCTCCGCGCCGCCGACCGAAAGGCGTCCGCGCACGACGTTGCGGCGACTCGACCACTGCGCGAGCGTATCGCCGATCGGCAGGCTGCGGAACCGAAACGCGCGCACGTTGACGTTGCCGCTCGTGCGTACGCGGGTCCCCGCTTCGACCAGCGACGCGGCGATCGATCCGGTGCCGGCGAGCGTGTCGCCGGTGTCGAAGAAATTATTGAAATCGGCGAAGTTCGCCGTAGATGCGCGGATCTGCAGCGCGCTGCTCCGGGGTGCGACCGCAGCGTCGAATCCCGTGCGCGTCGTTCCGACCAAGACGCTTCCGTCACGAATGCCGATCCCAGATCGTCCGGCGACGATCAGGCCACTGGCATCAACGAAGGGCAGTCCGTTGACGCTTCCGGCCGGCACGCCGATGTTTCCGATGACCCTCGGTGCGCGTTCCGAACCCGCGATGCGCACGTCGGCATCGAACGTCCCCTCCGTATAATACGAAGGAAGGCGCAGCTCGCGCAGTGCCGAGGCGACGTCTCCCGCGGGCGTCACGGCGTGCAGGTCGAAGCGCGGGTCGGTCGTGTCGACGGCGTCGATGGAGCCGTCGGCAAATCCATAGATGCCGGACATCGCGGCGACGACGCGACCGAACGTAACGCGCGTGCCGGTGAAATCGACCGCGGCGCTTCCCGCGAGCGGATATCCCGCAACGGCGCCGTTCGCGACGCTGACCTCGCCGGAAAACGAGGGCAGTGGAACGCCCGCGCCGAGCGTCCCCGCGACGGCGAGGCGTCCGCGTTCGAAGGGGAGGCCCAAACCGCGCAACGATCCGGCATCGACGTGATCGGCGACCAGTGCGAGCCGGTTGGCCGCGCGCGTTCCTGCAATGCGAAGGCTTCCGGCCGCAACGACGTCGCCTACGCCGGCAAGAACGTGCGCGGAGTAGACGCGCACGGCACCGTTCCCGACCAGGAGCGTGCCGTCGGCCTCCGTCACGGGCACGCCGTCCACGCTCGCGCGATCGAGATGTAGCCCGCTCGCCTGAACGACGATGCCGCGGCGCTCGACTCCGAGCGCGACTTCTCCGTGCACGCCGCCGCGCGCGGGCACGCCGAAAAAGAGCGGTACGAGCGCATCGAGTCGTCCGTCGAAGCGCCCGCGCGTGAGAAACTGCGCGTTCGAAAAAACACCCGCACCCGAGAACGTCCCCCACGGTCCGGTTGCGGCGATGCGATCGATCGCCGCCCCTCCCATGGTTCCGTCGAAGCTGGCCGTGAGCGCGTCGAATGGGACGGAGGCGATGGCCGCCCTCGTTGCCGAGACGCTCCCGGCAAGCGCGAGTCCGCCGGCCGTAGCGCCGCCGACGATTCCAATGCTGCGCACCCTGCCCGTAATCGACGGCATCTGCGGCAGCGTGACGCTCGGCAACGATCCCGCCGAGCCGCCGCGCATCGTAACGTCATCGCCGGCGATCCAGAAGGCGCTCGTTCCGCTGGGACGATCGAGATGAAAGCCCGCCGCAAGATCCCCGGCGCCAGCGTGCATCCAAAACGGCGCAACGTTGGCGACGCCGTTCGGTTCGAAATCGAAGAGCCCCGCAGCGACGCTCACGCCGCTGCGCGCCGCAAGCGATCCGGTCACGCGCGCGAGAAGATCGCTGCCGTCGAGCGCCGCGTCCCCGCTCAGCGGCTCCGATCCCAGAAGCGCTCCCGCATAGGGCAACGCGCTCGCCGGCGCGGTGAAGTGGAGCATCATTCGCTCGCGGATATGATCGCCCAACTCCAGCGTGCCACGTCCGGTCGCGTCGATGCCACCGTACCGAAAGCGCAGAGGCGCGAACGCAACCACGTCGTGATGGTAGACGACGCGCGCGTCCAAGGCGTCGAAAGGAAATCCGCGATACCACACCCGCGGCGCGGTCGCATTCGCCACGACGCTTGGGTCGTCTAGCGCTCCCTCCACCAAAATCCCAAGCGTTAGCGGCCCAGCCAGCGGCTGATCGACCGAGAACCGGAACGCCTTGCGCAGCTGCGCCATGTCGCCGTTGCCCGTGACTGCGATTCGGATCTGTGCGTCGGAGAAATGGAAGATCGCGCCTTGCGCTTGCAACGGAATGCCGACGAGCGCCGCGTGGAGACCGCGCAAGAAGAAGGTGTCGTCGTACAAAGCGAGCCTGCCGCGGATCGCCTCAACGGGATGGATGAGACCGACGAGCCTTAGCCGACCGCCGGAGAGGTCGAAGCCGAGCGAGTACTGATAGTCGAACGCGCCGTCCGGCTTTCTCCCGATGGCAAAAGCGCTCGCGTCGAAGGCGTGCGCGGTGCCGCCGAGCACCTTGACGTCGTTCGAATTAATGAAGAAGTTGGCGATGGCCGAGAGCGGGAACGCGCGCGCCTTCATGCGATGTTCCGCATACCCGAGCGATTGATCGATCGTGCCGCGCACGCTGAACGGCTCCAGCACGCGCTCGACGAACGCCCCCGTCGCCGCGTAGTGCGTGCGCCCCGCGGTGTCGATCGTCCCACCAACGTCGACCCCTCGTGCGATAAGCGGCGCGCCGCCGCCTTGCTCCCTCACCGTCGCCGATGCATCGCGAACGCGCAGAAAAAAGCGTAACGGGACCGAGCTCGGTGCGGGCGAGAGCGCGGGAAGGCGCGGACCAGGCGCGTGAAACGGGAGATCGTCGCTGCCGTCGGCATACTTGACGAGGGTAATCTCCGGACGATCGACCGCGATGCCGACGAGACCGAAGCGCCGCGTGCTGCCCGGCAAGAGATCGGCAAGGGAGTACCAGACGTCGATGCGCGGCGCCCGAAGCACGGTTACGCCGCGCCGCACGAGCCACAGGTCGATGAGCGCCGCGTGCGAACCGCCGATGCGCTGATCGGCCAACCGCACGTCGTCGCCCGTTGCCAGTGCAAGCGCGCGCGTCAGCACGAAACGAACGACCTCGTGGCGCTTCGCAATGCCGAGGCCCAGCACCACCAGGAGTATCGCAAGAGGGATCAGGACGTGCTTGCGCACGGCTACCAGTATACCCGACAGCTGGGACCCGCTCCCTCAATTCTGCGACCGTGCGAGGGCCGCCGCCTCAGAGATCGAGGTTCTTTACACTCTTTGCATATTCAAAGATGTACTGCTTGCGAGGCTCGACCTTCTCTCCCATGAGATCGGCGAAGACTTGCAGCGCTTCGTCGGCGTCTTCAGCCGTGATGCGCTTCAGGCGGCGGTTCCCGCTCTCCATCGTCGTCTGCGCAAGCTGCTCGGCGTCCATTTCGCCCAAGCCCTTGTACTGCTGCACGACGAACTCCTTACCGTCCTCGCCGATGATCGACTTGAGCTCCGGTTCGCTGAACGCCCACCACTGCTGCTTGCCCTTGCGCACTCCGTAGAGCGGCGGCTGCGCGATGAAGACGTGCCCTTCCTCGATCAGTGGCCGCATCTGCTGGTAGAAAAAGGTGAGCAGCAGCGTTCGGATATGCGAGCCGTCGACGTCGGCATCCGTCATGATGATGATCTTGTGATATCGCAGCTTCCCGAGATCGAACTCGTCGCCGAAGCTCGTACCGAGCGCGGTGATCAGCGTTCGAATCTCTTCGTTCGCGAGCACTTTGTCGAGCCGCGTCTTCCAAACGTTCAGGATCTTGCCGCGCAACGGCAAGATCGCCTGGGTGTTCGGGTCTCGCCCTCCCTTCGCGGTGCCGCCGGCGGAGTCGCCTTCGACCAGGAACAGTTCCGACTCGCTTGGATCGGTGTTCTTGCAGTCGACGAGTTTTCCCGGAAGCCCCGAGCCTTCCAACGCGTTCTTACGGCGCGACAGATCGCGCGCTTTTTTCGCCGCATCTCGCGCGCGCTGGGCCTGCATGACCTTATCGACGATCGCCCGCGCGAACCGTGGGTTCTCTTCGAAGAAAAACTCGAGGCGTTCGTTGACGAGCGCGTAGACGATGCTGCGAACCTTTGCGTTCCCGAGCTTGGTTTTCGTTTGACCTTCGAACTGCGGCTCTTGGAGCTTCACCGAGACCACCGCCGTCAGGCCTTCCATGCAATCGTCGGTCGAGAGCGATCCGTCGCTTTCCTTGAGGGCTCCCCGCTTGCGCGCGTATCCATTGACCGCGTTCTGCACGGCGGTGCGAAAGCCCAACAAATGCATGCCGCCTTCGGTCGTGTTGATGTTGTTCGCATACGAGTGGAGAATTTCGGTGTACGTGTCGGTGTACTGCATCGCGACCTCGACGTCGACGCCATCGCGCTCCGCATTCGTGGAGACGACGGGATGCAGCGGATCGCGCTTCTCGTTGAGCCACTCCACGAACGACACGATTCCGCCGTCGTACTTGAACGTGCGCTCCCGCAGCTGTTCCCCGCGCTCGTCGCGCAGGGTGATCGCGAGCCCGCGGTTCAGGAACGCAAGCTCCCGCAGCCGCTTCTGCAGCACGTCCCAGTGGAACTCGCTCACTTCGAAGATCTCGGTATCCGGCTTGAACCACTGCAGCGTCCCGGTCTCGTCGGTCTTGCCGAGCTGGATCTCGACCTCGAACCGCTTGGCCGTCTCCGCATCCTGGAGGAGGAGGTCGAGGCGCCCGGCGTGCGGCTGGAGACGCT
>DAHXOK010000033.1 GCA_027364935.1 Vulcanimicrobiota bacterium
GTGCAAATAGTGGGCGAGGTGATTCCCGGTCAGCTCGTAACCGGCAGCGTCGTGGCCTCGTCGAACGTCGCGAGCGTCGAGGCGCGCGTGTCGACGTATTCGATGCCGCTGACGAAGGTCGGCGTCGGTTGCTTTATGCTGAGCGGCTCGGTGCCGAGATTACCGTTCTTCCTGCGCAATCGCACGTATACGGTTTACATTATCGCACGCAACACGCGCGGCGATGCCGTCACGCAGACGCTTCGCGTCACCATCCACTGACCGGCTCCGACCGTACGCCTGGAATCTCGAGTCAGACCGCCTCAGATATCTATCCCTACATCGACATCGCTTCCACAGGGGTCAGCGTATGCCAAGGGTCAGCTCTGAATTGTCGCTCGTAGTCCGCGACTAGCGCGCAGAGCACGCGATACTACCAGCCAACGGTCCGGAGCCCGCGTAGGGCCGGCGTGTGGTTCGTCGAATCCTCACCGCGTGATCGTGGCGATGCACGCGATGGTGCTGCACGCACGCCGAGCGGGCGTAGCCGTCGTAACAGCGGTCGCGCTGCTGGCCGCTGGCGCTCGTCTTTCGTACCCGCCGACGGCGACGGATACCGTCGTCGATACGTACTACGGCCACCGCGTTGCCGATCCGTATCGCTGGCTCGAAAACGCTGCGGACCCCAACGTCATCGCCTGGGCTGCAGCGCAGACGACACTCGCGCGGCGATACATCGAAAGCCGCCCCTCCTACGAGCGGTACGCGCACAGGATTGCCGCGCTGAGCCGTACCTCGACCGCGCGCTTCGATCTGGTCGTGCGGCAGGGTCGCTTCTTCTATCTGCGTGAAACGCCGCCGCAGGCGCAACCCGAGCTCGTCGTCCGCGACGGATTGCGCGGCGCCGAACGCGTGCTCTTCAATCCGCAAGCGCACGCCAATGGCGGCGCCGCGCCCGCGATCGAATCCGTTTTCGTCGCGCGGAGCGGCACGAAGGTTGCGTTCACGACCCAGCAAGGCGGCGCCGAGGATGAAACGCTGCACGTCGTCGACGTCAGAACGGGGCAACTCCTCTCCGACACGCTGCCCCACGTTGGAGGCGGCACGAGCGGGGTCGCGCTAGCATGGGATGGGAACGAACGCGGTTTCATCCACACGCAGTGGCCCGAGCTTTCCAGCGGACAGTACGCGCGTTCGGGAATTCTCATCTATCACCACGCGCTAGGCACGCCGCAAGCGTCGGATACCTACGTCTTCGGACGCGGTCTCTCGCCACGAGCCGAGTATTTTCTTACCTCGTCGCTCGACGGGCGCATGCAGAGCATCTTCGAAACCGACGGCGACGGCGTCCATGCGTCGGTCTACCTACGCAAGAGCGGCGGCGCGTTCGTACGCGTCGCGACCCCCGCCGACGGCATCGGCTCGAGCGGATCGATCGGCGGCGCGTTCGTTGGCGACACGCTCGACGTCATCTCACAAAAGGGCTCTCGCGGTGACGTCGTCGCCATTACGGAGGGCAAAACGTTCGCGAGCGGGAGCGTCGTCGTAGCCGCCGGACCGCTCGTCATCGAGGGTATCGTACCGGTTGCCGGGGGGTTCATCACCTCAGACGTCGACGGCGCAGACGCGCGCGCGCGATTCTTCAGCGCCGCAGGCCGTTTACGCGCAACGGTTCCCGTGCCCGCGATATCGACGCTGACGGAAATCGCCGGGGATCCCCGTGGTGGCCCGATCGTTCTCGGCTATGCGAACTACACGACGCCGGACCGCTGGTTGCGCTACGACCCCGCGGCGAACGCGTTATTGCCGACCGGCATCGCACAGCGATCGCCCGGCGATTTCTCGCGGATCGTCGTCGAACGCGTCTTCGTTCCGTCCCTCGACGGCACGGTTCGCATTCCGCTTGAGATCGTTCACGAGCGCGGGCTCGCCCGCAACGGCAACGCACCGGCAATCCTCACGGCCTACGGCGCCTACGGGAGCATCACGCGACCGAGCTTCAATGCGCCTCGTCTCGCGTGGCTCGAACGCGGCGGCATTTACGCGCAAGCGATGATCCGCGGCGGGGGCGAGTACGGCGAGGCCTGGCACTTGGCGGCGCGTCACGCAACCAAAACGAAGTCGAGCGACGACCTTGCGGCATGCGCGCGCTGGCTTGACGCCCACGGGTACACGAGCGCGCGGCACCTCGGGATCATTGGCGGCAGCGCCGGCGGCTTCCTCATGGGACTTGCGCTCACGCGCAATCCGCAAGAGTACCGCGCGGTCGTCTCGCAGGTCGGCATCTACGATCTCCTGCGCGTCGAGCTGACGCCGAACGGCGCGTACAACACGCCGGAGTTCGGAACCGTGAAAGATCCCGCGCAGTTTGCCTGGATGCTGCGCCAATCGCCCTACCACAACGTCGTGCGCGGGCGTCCGTATCCGGCCGTGCTCATGACGACCGGCGAGAACGATCCGCGGGTCGATCCGTACAACTCGCGCAAGATGATCGCACGGCTCCAGGCCGATTCGTCGTCTCCGTATCCGATTCTCTTGATCCAGCGCGCGGGGCAAGGGCACGGCATCGGCAACTCGTTCGCGCAGCAACTCGCGCAGCTCACCGACGTCTATACGTTCTTCGAAAGCCAGCTGCGGTAGCTCGTAGGCGACCCGGAGAACGATCCGCAGGTGCTTCGTAACGCGCGCTCTGCAGCAGTCATCGTTGCGAGCTGCGCCGGACTGGTTCACCTCCTCACGCTCAATCGCTATGGATTCTACGTCGATGAACTCTATTTCATCGCGTGTGCGAAGCATCTCGCGTGGGGCTTCGCCGACCTACCGCCTTTCATGCCCGCGATTGCCGCCGTCGCACGTGCGTTCGACGACAGCCTGTTCGCATTGCGCATCGTTCCCGCGCTTGCCGCCGTCGCAACGGTGCTCGTAGCCGCCGCGATCGCGCGGGAGCTTGGCGCGAGCAGATTCGGCGTGACGCTCACCGCCATCGCCGTCGCCCTCATGCCGGCGTCGCTGTTTCTCGGGAACACGCTGACCACCACGTCGCTCGAGCCCCTGACGTGGAGCTTGGTCGCCTATTTCGCACTTCGGCTTTCGCGAGAGCCCCGAGCGGCGTGGTGGGTCGCGCTGGTACTGACCGTCGGGATCGCCGCATACATGAAGTATTCCATCTTCTTGCCTCTCGGAGCATGCGCGATCGGCGCGCTGCTGCTGCGGGATCGGCGTTCGGCGACACTTTTCGCGGCAGCCATCCCCGCGTCGGCGTTGCTGCTCGCGCCCAATGTGGTATGGCAAGCGGTGCACGGCTTCCCCATGCTTGCGGTGCTACACGGCGAAATCATCGAACGCCGCCCGTTCAACGCCGGACCGCAGTATGAGTTCTCCGGAATGCTTGCCAACGCGCCGGCATTTCTTGCCGAGCAGTTCGCCTTCACGAATCCGATCGCGTCGCCAGTGTGGCTGGCGGGGCTCGTCCTCCTATTTCGCAACTCCGAGTTGCGTTTTGCGCGCTTCATCGCGGTGACGTACGTCACGCTTCTCCTTATCGCGCTCGCTTTTAGCGCCAAGGGATACTACATCATCGGCATCTATCCCGCGCTCTTCGCCGCCGGGAGCGTTGCCGTCGAGCGATGTGCCTCGCGTACAGTCCGGGCGATCGCCTTTGCCGCCGTCGCGGTGAGCGGCGTTCTCCTTATGCCGATCGCGTTACCCGTGCTTCCGGTCCAGGGGTTGATTTCGTACATGCACCGTTTCGGCGCGCCGCCGCACCTCATGCAGCCGCTCTTCGCCGACGAGTTCGGGTGGGATGCCCTGGCCGCTCGCGTCGCCGCGCAATACGCCGCGCTCCCCGCACCCATCAGATCGCAGACGCCAATCTTCTCCGACAGCTACGGCGTGGCCGCGGCGCTCGCGTACTATGGGCCGCGCTACGGGTTGCCGCCGCCGATCGGCGGCCAAGATCAATACTATCTCTGGGGAACGCGCGGGTACGACCTCTCGCGCATGCTCGCGGTAGGCGCGACGGAGTACGCGACGCTCAAGACCGTGTATCGCAACGTGCGCATGGTGGGAACCTTCAGCGACGAGTACCGCTGGGTTCTCGAAGGACCGACGCCGATCTACTTATGCACCGATCCTCTCGTCTCGCCGGCCGAGATCTGGCTGAGACTGCGATGGTACGGCTAGGCCCGTACGGTGAGTACCGCTATGCCGACGGCAACGAGATCCTCGAGCAGTGCCGCCGGCACCCTCCCGATAACGGTAGCGGTCTTCATTCTCGCGGCCAAACCACTATACGCTCCCAGCACCGCGGACGCGACCATGGTCTAACCACCATTGGGAAGACGATTCCTGCGAACCTGTTCTCTAGGTCGGCGCCGGTAGGGTGCCCTCTGCGCAGCGGGAATGCCTGGCTCCATGACGCGCCTGCCAGCGATCTTCTTCGGGCACGGGAACCCGATGAATGCGCTCGCCGATACTGCCTACACACGCGCATGGTCGGCAATCGGAGAGGCGCTACGTCCTCGGGCGATTCTCTGCATCTCCGCGCACTGGTACATTCCGAGCACGGCGGTCACCGTCGCCGACGCTCCGCGAACCATTCACGATTTTGGCGGCTTTCCCGCGGAGCTCTATCGCGTTGAGTATCCGGCGCCGGGGGATCCAAGCTTGGCGAGCCGCGTTCAGGCGCTGCTTGCGCCGCTCGACGTTCGCCGCGATCGAGCGTGGGGCTTGGACCACGGAACGTGGTCGGTGCTCCTGCACGTCTTTCCGAAGGCCGACGTTCCGGTCGTCCAACTCAGCATCGATGAAACGAAACCGCCCGCGTTCCACTACGAAATTGGACGCCTGCTCGCACCGCTTCGCGACGAGGGCGTTCTCGTCATCGGAAGCGGAAACGTCGTGCACAACCTGCACGCGTACGCTTGGGGGCGACACGAGATCGAGCCGTTCGATTGGGCGAGCCGCTTCGAGGCGCGCGTGCGCGAGTTGCTCTTAGCCGGCGACGACGGGCCGCTCGTCGCGTACGAGTCCATGGGCCCCGACGCGGCGCTCTGCGCACCCACCCCAGACCATTACCTTCCGCTGCTCTACGTCATGGGCACGCGCAAGCCCGGCGAGCGCGCGAGCTTCCCGGTCGAGGGCGTCGACGGCGGCTCGATCTCGATGTTATCCGTAGCGTTCGGCTGACGTCGTGATAGCGTCACCCTTGCCACGTCTCGCTCATCTCAGCGAGCAACGCGCCGATCAAGCGCAGCGCCGATGCCTCGTTCGGGAAAACGTGGGTGATGCGCTCGCGCCGCCGTTTCGCGGAGACGCTACTCAAGCGGGGTAGATCCGTTTCCAATGACTCATGTCTCGCTCGTCGAACACCGTTCTCTGAAACAGCGTCAATGCGGACTTGCAGAAGCGGCAACGGCAAAATGCAACCTGGACGCCATAAAATTGGCCATCGTCATGATGCGTGTCAACCTCCAAGATGCTGAAAAGGCTGTTGCGCTTACAATATCGACACACCCCCTCGATCGGTCTTACCGCGTCTAGGATAGGACGCTCCTCGGTCCGGCCGGCACTAGTACGATACAAATGCAGCCTCGCACTGGGAGCATAGATGGCGCGCGCGCCCGTCATCACGATAATAGGCGCAAGATGCCTCGTTTGAGCATCCTTTCAAACCTTGGCACCGCTCGTCTGTTAAGGCCTGCGCCGGCTTGGCGCCTTCGCTTGGGAACTCGACGGGTAGCACTAAACTCATGGACCGTCCTTTGTCCGGCGGAGCTACCGTCGGCTTACCAACAATATAACAAAGGCGGCTCGCGCGTCTGTGTGCAGTCGAACGCTCAACCCGTTATGAACGTAGTAATGGGCTGCTAAGCTTGCCGAACTGACCTTCGCGACCGCGTAACACTCACATGAAGCGGCCTCGAGACTCGTCCTGTCAAGAATAGTGATGTGGCCGCGCGTGTAGGCGATGAGACCTTTCGCTTTCAGTTTCTCCGACGCGATGGTGACGCCCGAACGGTGCGTTCCCAACATCATGCCCAAGTACTCGTGGGTGAGTGGAAGCGTGTCTGCCTTGACGCGATCCTGCGTCATCAGCAGCCACCGGGCGCATCGCTGATACACGTTGTGTAAATGGTTGCATGCGGCGAGCTGGCCGAGCAGATTAATGTAGGCTTGCAAATATTGATCGAGCACGGGGCGGAAGCAGTCGCACTGCTGCAACTCAGCAAAGAGCCAGCGCGGTACGGAGATTGCCGTGCCCGGAACTTGGCAATAGCAGTCGTTTTCGGACATCGTCGATCCCAATAGCAAGGGGATTCCCGAAACCCCTTCGCACCCGATCGTGCCGACCTCGATCGTCTGGCCGTTCTGCAAACCTGCCACGACCGAGAGCACCGCCGTTATCGGGAAGTAGGCCTCGCATATCTCTTGGTTTGCATTGTAGATCTCTTGGCGCACACGAAGATCGACCAGGGTACCCGATCCCAGCACCGACTCGGCGTAGGCGCCGCTCAGATTTTGAAGCAAGACATTTTGCCCGAGCACATCGCTCGTGAGGGAGGTCATATCTCGCGCCTCATGCGCTGCCGTGCGACAGCGCGTCTGCTTGGCAGTTTAGCACAAAATGGAGCGTCTACTATGTTCGAAACCGCACAACCGTTTTGGCCACCCAAAGCGGCCGCTCCGCGACCCAGCGCCCGGCGTCTTTGCGGAATCTTAAAGCATAAACGTCCTCGAGCGCACATATCTCGGAAATCCGCGCGGGCTACAATCGGCAGCATGCCGCAAAAAGACGCTGCAGCCACCCATCCGTCACCCACTCCCAGCATTGAGCTCGGCGATCTGACTCGACAGGTTGCAGAACTCCTTGCGGAAAAGCAATCACCCGCCCAAAGGATCACAGACCTCTGCACGCTACTAACGTTCGCTTTCCGGGCGAAATCCGTTTCGATTCTCATCGAGGATGCAGCGCACTCCCATATGGAGTATCGCTACGATCTCCCGCTGGGATCGGTCGGCGAGACGCACGCGTGCCGAACAAAGACGATTCCGCTGAAAATTGGCGCGCGGTTCATGGGCGTGCTGACGATGACGCTGCGCGGCCGTGGCGACCTAAACGAGCGTGACGAGCTGACGCTCGAAGCGTGCGCACGATACCTTGCGGTGAGTTTGCGAAATGCGATCCTGGCCGATCTAAACGGCGATCTTAGGCGTTTGATCGAAGTCGACGCGCTCACCGACGTCGGCAACCGGCGACGTTTTGATGCCGCGATCGTCACCGAATGGCGCCGCTGCGGCCGTAGCGCGAAACCTCTTTCCGTCGTCATGATCGATATCGATTGCTTCAAGGAATTCAACGATCGCTACGGTCACGCGTTCGGCGATGCGTGCCTGCGGCAGACGGCGCAGGCGATTTCGGAATCGACCATGCGTGCGAGCGACTTCGTCGCCCGTTACGGCGGCGACGAGTTTGCCGTCGTGCTTCCCGAGACGGACTCGCCAGGTGCGGTCACGGTCGCCGAAAACATTCGCAGTGCAGTGCAAAAGCTTCGTATTCCGCACGACGCCGACAGGGCCACAAGCATCAGCATCAGTCTCGGCATTGCGACGATGATACCGACGCAAGAAGCTAACCCAGGATCGTTGGTGGAGGCGGCCGACCGCGCTCTCTATTGCTCGAAAGCGTCGACGCGGAACCGGATCTTCGTCGCTTCCTACGCCGTGCAAGTTCCAGAGCAGCGGCTGTTCGATGCCGCAGCGCGCGGGGAGCGCCCGCAGTATCATGACTCGGTAAAGAATGCGCTGCGGCGGCGGAGCGACTAATTCTGCGTGCGACAGCGCACAGACGTAAGATTGCCTTGAACCTAGTGTTGAGAAGCGGTTCCGGCGTAATCATCGCTTATAGGAATCTTCCTAATCCCTTCTCGTCACGCACTAGAGTCAGGGCCCACATGGAAAACGCTAAGCCGAACGGCAGGAGAATCCCAACGATACCAAAGGCTGGCCACGCGCTGTCGTCTCCCTCCCGCACGTTCGCCAAATGCCCGACCGGAATTCGCGGCCTCGATCAGATCTGCTACGGCGGCCTTCCCCGCGGCCACTCGACGCTTGTTTGCGGTGCCGCCGGTACCGGCAAGACCTTGCTTGGAGTTGAGTTTCTCGTGCACGGAGCGGTCGAGTACGGCGAGTCCGGCGTTTTCGTTTCCTTCGAGGAGCGCCCCGCCGATCTTGCGGCAAATGTTGCATCACTCGGATTCGATCTTACGGCTCTCGTCCGCAGCAAGAAGCTCGTCATCAACCATGTGGTCGCTGAGCATAAGATCCCCGACAGCGGCGAATACAATCTGGACGGACTCTTCATTCGGTTGGGCGCGGCCATCGATTCCGTTCGAGCAAAGCGCGTTGTGCTCGACACGATCGACGTACTGTTCGAGATGTTTGCCGACGTCGGCAATCTGCGATCTGAACTTGCTCGGCTCTTCGGATGGCTCGCGGACAAGGGCGTCACTACCATCGTTACAGGCGAGCGCGGCGACGGCACGTTCAGCCGGCACGGCATAGAAGAATATGTCTCAGACTGCGTCATTCTGCTCGATCAACGCGTGACCGAGCAGATCGCGACGCGGCGTCTGCGCATCGCCAAATATCGCGGCTCGCGCCATGGCGGCAATGAGTTTCCGTTCTTGATCGAGGAAAGTGGGCTTTCCATCCTGCCAATTACAATGATCGAGCTCAACTACAGTGCCTCGACGGAATTCGTCTCGACAGGCGTCGCGGCGGTCGACGACACGGTCGGCGGCGGAAAAGGGGTGTTCCGCGGAAGTACCATGCTGGTATCCGGTACGGCTGGCTCGGGAAAGACGAGCTTAGCCGCGCAATTCGTTACTTCGGCCTGCCGACGCGGTGAACGATCCCTCTATTTCGCGTTCGACGAATCGCCAAGTGAGATCATGCGCAACGCTCTCTCGATCGGTATCGACCTTGCGAAATGGGTCAAAAGCCACACGTTGTGCTTCGCCGCGGCGCGACCGGCCAGCACCGGGTTTGAAGCGCATATCGCTAAAATGCATCAGCTCGTCGATCTGTTTAATCCCCATGTCGCGGTTATCGACCCCGTCTCGGCGTTCGAGTCCGGCGGCACCCTGATCGATGCGCAATCGTTGTTGATGCGCATGATCGACCTGCTGAAGTCGCGGGACATTACGACGATGTTAACCTATCTGACGCGGGACGCAGAAGCCCACGACCTCCAGATCGTCGGCGTGTCGTCTGTGGCCGACTCATGGTTTAAGGTCGGCAATGTCGGACAAACCGGCGAAAGTACGAAGGGTCTCGAAATCATCAAGACCCGCGGAATGGGGCATTCGAGCCAGATTCGCGAGCTTCGCTTCACGGACCAGGGTCTACAGCTCGGAGATCCAGTCGGGCGCAAGGCCGCCTCGCCGCCGCGGTGCCGCACGACGAAGCCGAGCACAAGAAGGCAGCTCTAATGCGCAAGCACAGCTCGAGACGAGCCACATCGCCCGCTCTGCGCCCACAACCAGTCCGAGGTAAGAACTCCGAAGCATCCGCCGCAAGAATCCGCGCGACGGATTGGATCCTCAAACTGTACGTGGCCGGGCAGACACCAAACTCGATTACCGCTATCAGCAATCTGAAGCGGATCTGCGAGGAGCATTTGAAGGGCCGCTATCACATCCAGGTGGTCGATCTCCTAGTCGATCCGACGCTGTCTGAGGCCGACCAGATCGTGGCGATTCCAACTCTCGTGCGCAAGCTTCCGTTGCCGATCCGAAAGATCATCGGCAATCTGTCCAATACCGATCGCACGCTGGTGGGATTGCAGTTGAAGCCGGCCAAATCGGCGACGGTCACATACGGCGAGAAATGAGGCGGCCCGAGCGAGACCGTGAGCAAGAAGCAGACTGATCTAGCGCGGCCAAGCAAGCGCAACGGAGCAATCCCGGCCAATCGATATACATCGGCGTCCTCAGACCCGACAAACCGCATCGATCGTCGCACTGCGGACGGTGTTGTGCAGTTGAGCAAGAGCGCCGCCTTGCACGCTCGCGCGGAGGAAGCAGCTGACGTGCTGCGTGCGCTCAGCCAAGGTGAAGTCGATGCCATCGTCCGAAGCGACCCTTCAGGCCACAGCATATTCACGATAGAGGGCGCGGAGCATTCTTACAGCTTGATGGTCGAGATGATGAGCGAAGGCGCCGCCACACTCACGATGGACGGCACTATTATCTATTGCAATCCGAGCTTCGCGAAGCTCGTCAAGGGTGATCGAGAGCACATAATCGGTGCGCGGATGCACAGGTTTCTCTTAGCCAAGGGGATAGAACGATTCGATGCCTTGATGAGACACGCGGTCCGCGAGCCCGCGCAAGATGTCATCGACCTACTGCTGCCGGATGGAAGCGTGGCTATAACGCACGTTGCCCTCGCTATAGTCGGCGTCGGAGGGAACCAAAACTTTATTCAAGTCGTCACCAATCTGTCTGAGCTCACGCGTGCGGAATCTGCTCGCGGTAATCTGGCCCGTATCGTCGAAGCAAGTCAAGTCGGTATTATCGTCCAAGACCTGAATGGAATTGTCACGTCTTGCAACCGTGGTGCTGAGGCGATCTACGGCTATACTCAGGATGAAATAGTCGGCCGGCCAATCTCTATTTTACGACCAGCAGACCGGAAAGAAGATCTCGTCGCGCTAGTTGCTCGCGGCGCGCGCGGCGACGACGTTTTGCACTATGAAGCGGTTCACATGAGAAAGGGTGGCCGGCGGATCGACGCAGATCTGACGGTAGTGCCGCTGCGGGATGAAAATGGTGCGATCGTCGGCGCTTCGACGATCATTTACGATATCAGTGAGCGAAAGCGAGCGGAAGAGCAGGTCTGGCAGATGGCCAACTACGACTTCCTAACGAAGCTTGCGAACCGCGGCGTCTTCGTCGAGACGCTCGGGCAAGCAATCGCGCGCGCGCGCCGCAGCAATCGCAGCTTCGGGGTTCTTTATCTCGATATCGATCATTTCAAGGACGTTAACGACACCCTGGGCCATCCCATCGGCGATCTGTTGCTTCAGGGTTTCGCCGAACGACTTCGAGCGAGCATCCGTGCGACGGACACGGCCGCCCGGTTCGGCGGAGATGAGTTTGCCGTCACGCAGGCTGATATCCGGGAGCCTGCGGATGCGGCTGTGCTCGCGAACAAGCTTCTGAAGGTCCTCAGCGAGCCATTCGTCATTCAGGGCAATGAGATCCGGACCGGCACGAGCATCGGAATCGCCGTGTACGGGTCTGACTCGCCCGACGCCGAGGCATTGCTCTCCCACGCGGACGTGGCGCTGTTTCGTGCGAAATCGGAGGGACGGGCTACTTACCGCTTCTTTACGGATGCCATGGATTCGGAAGTCCGGAAGCGGGTCACCATGGTGGCGGAGCTTCGCCAGGCGATCGCCTCCGGCGAGCTCTTTCTCGTCTATCAGCCACAAGTCGATATCCGGAATGGCGCCATCGTCGGTCTCGAAGCCTTGGTCCGCTGGCGCCACCCCACGCGAGGCGTCGTGTTCCCTGACGAGTTCGTTCCGATCGCAGAGATGAGCGGCCTGATCGTGAAGCTCGGGAGTTGGGTGCTGCACGAGGCATGCCGGCAAATGAAAGTTTGGCTCGACGCGGGAACTAGTCCGCCGCTCATCGCGGTAAACGTATCTGGGATGCAGTTCAAGAGCTCGGCGCAGTTGGAGGACGAGATCGCGACGGTGTTGGCGGAAACGGGCCTGCCGCCGTCGCGTCTCGAGCTCGAGCTCACGGAAAGCGTCCTCATGGAAACTTCCATCCAGCACAACGACGTTCTGATTCGGCTCCGCAAAGCGGGGATTCGCATAGCCATCGACGATTTCGGCAACGGGTATTCGTCACTCGACTACCTCCGCCGCTTTCCGGTGGACCGTATCAAAATTGCGCAGAATTTCATCCTCGAGCTGACGTCGAATCCAAGCAATGCGATGATTGTAAAAGCGGCCATTGGCTTGGCGCACGAACTTGGTTTGTTCGTGGTGGTGGAGGGCGTTGAGACTGCGGAACAAGTTGCGTTGATTGAATCGTGGGGCTGCCACCAAGTGCAGGGTTATCGTTTCTCCAAGCCGCTGCTTCTTCCCGAGATAACCGCGTTGCTACGGATCGGGAAGATCGTCCCGCTTTCCGCGTGACCTGTTGCGATGGTGGCGTACAGGCTGGGAGGGTGTAGTGCTCCCCGCTCATGGAACACGCGGTTCGGCTTGCGCGGGTTGGCTCTTAGCGGCCTGATGGTACATTCTCTCGAACTCGGCCGGAGACCGCTTTCCGAGCGAGGTGTGCGATCGGTCCTGGTTGTAGTAGAGGATGAACGCGCCGATAGACTTGCGAGCATCCTCGATGCGTTCGGGTCGCTCTCTACTACTACCCGGCGGCTGTGAGCGCGTACGGCTCCGGTCGCGTGATGTATGAGGAAACGCGCACGCTTCGCCCAGGCAAGCGCGCAGGCTTCACGATCCGCGACGGCCCATACGTCGGCTTCGACTTTTAGTCGCGTCCAACCACGTTTTGGAGCCGGAACGCTGCGGGGCGTGCGTGCCGAAGGAAGCGCCCTCTTCTTGCCCGTAGAGGAGTGGACCATGCATGCTCTACGCACGGTAGTCGCCGCAGCAACGCTCGGCGCAATCGCCTGCGCCGCGGCCGGTGCCTATCCGTCCACCCTGAAGATACGACTGTACGCTCAAAATCGGCCAGGCGAAACCGGCACGGCGACGCTCGAGCAGGTTGCCGGCGGCGTCAAGATCGTCATCAAGATGGCCGGCGGTCAAAACGGCACGCAGCCCGTCCATATCCACACGGGCACCTGCGCAAAGCAAAACCCGATACCCAAGTATAGGCTGACCGACATCGTCCGTGGCAGCAGCACGACGACGTTATCTGGCATCACCCTTGGCGACTTGCTCCTGGGCAGGTACGTCATCGACATTCACGAGAGCAGTGCCGATACAACACGGTATGTGGCCTGCGCTCCAATTGCGATGCCGAAACACATCGGACACGAACACTAGCGCTGCATTCGTGCAGTAACAATCTGGAACCGCAAGGTTCCATCCTGTGGGGAATATCGAATCGATGATGCCGCGTCTGTTTGCTGCCGTACTCGCTGCAATGCTCGCTTTCGCCGGCGCCCCCAGCGGTGCAGTCACGAGCCTCTGGCACTTCACCGACCTCGGAAAATTGAATGCGATCCAACAGGCGCGCATCTCTCCCGACGGAACACGCATCATCGTGGGTCGACTGAACGTCGATCTCGCACACGACGCCTTCGCTCCTTCCTACCACATCCTGCAGATCGCCGGCGGGGCATCTTTCGACGTCGCGCCAAGCCTCGGCCACCCGCGCTGGTCGCCTGACGGATCGCGCATCGCCTGGCTCGCTCCGGCTGCAAACCACACGATGCAAATCGTACTCACCGACGCGCAGGGCGCAAACGTGCACCCGTTCACAACCGGCGCGAACTCCGTCGTCGCCTTCGCGTGGTCGCCACACGCATCGCGTATCGCCGCGGTCGAAATCGCCTCGCACGCACCCTCGAGCGCGCGGCTGCGCGAACTCTCTCCGCACAGCGACTTCTTAGGCGACGTTCCGCCGATGCGCTCGCTCTGGATCGTCGATGCCGCGAACGGCACGCAACGCCGCATTGCGAACGACGGCTGGTCCTACGGCGGACCAGCAACCGATCACGATCCCTCGTGGTCGGCGAACGGACGCGATCTCGTCGTCGTGCGCCAACCAACGTCGCTCTACGACGATTTCGAACGCGCCCAGTACGCCGTGGTCGATGTCGCGAGCGGACGCACGCATCCGCTCTTCGCGCAGCACTTCTTCGCCTATCCGGGATCGCCGCAACCGCGCTACGCACCCTCGGGAAGCGCGATCGCGTACGCGCAAACGTGGGACGGGAAGCTGCCCTCGCGCGAAGATCTCTACGTCGATCGGAGCGACGTCAGCGCGCGGCTCGATCGCGATCTTTGGTCCTGCGGCAACGGCAGCTTCCGCTGGTCCGGTTCCTCGCTCCTCGCCGCGATGCTCGACGGCGTCGCGATGCGCCTCTATCGCATTCAGCCCGGCGCCGTACTGAGGCCACTCACCGGCCTCGACGGCTCCGTCGAAAGCTACTCCGTCGCAAAGAACGGGCGCATCGCCTACGTCTGGGCAACACCGGCAACGATGCCGCAAATCTACCTGCTCGAACCAAACGGCACGCGCCGCCAACTGACGCACGATGCGTTTCCGAGCGGTCTTTCGATCGCACGCACGCGCCTCGTGCACTGGAGCGACGGCCACGGCCACACGCTCGTCGGGCAGGTGACGCTACCGCTCGGCATCGACCCACGGCACGCGCCACTCGTGGTCGAGCCGCACGGCGGGCCGCAATGCTCGGACGACAACTCACCCTCCCTCTTTGGACAGTATCTCGCAAGCCACGGCTATGCGTACTTTCGCCCCGACCCGCGCGGCAGTGACGGCTATGGCGATTGGTCGTACAAAGCCATCGTCGCCAATTGGGGGAACCGACCCATGCGCGACGATCTTGCCGGAATCGCCACCGTCCTCAAACTCGGTATCGGCGACCCGCATCGCCTCTACATCGAAGGAGGGTCGTACGGCGCGTACCTCACGGCGTGGATCGTCACGCATACGAACCGCTTCCGCGCAGCGGTCGCCCAGGTTCCCGTCACCAATCTCGAACTCGATTACACCCTGACGCATAGCCCAAACATCGAACGCCGCTTCTTCGGCGCTCGTCCGCTGCTCGATCCCGAATTGTTGCGCGCGGAATCGCCGCTTACCTACGCCGCATCGATGCACACGCCGCTGCTCATCATTGCCGGATTGCTGGACAACAACGCCCCCGATGCGCAAGCGGTCGAGTTCTACAAAGTACTCGCCGAACGCGGGGAGCCGGTGCACATGCTCGTCGATCCAAAAGCCGGCCACGGGCCCGACGATCCCGCAGGCATCATCGCCTGGTGGCGCGCCACGCTCCACTGGATCGAGACGCACTGACGCGCTCGTTAGGCTTTGTTCTTGTCGGCGATCGCCTTCGCTACGCGCAACGCAATCGCGCCTCCGGGCACGACCAAATTGAGCGTTTCCGCACCGATGTCGAACAGCGTTTCTGGCTTCAGCAGCTTTCCAACGGCCGCGATTGCCGCAGGAGGTTCGACCTGTAGCTCTCCGGTGATCGCGTCGATGGCCACCTCGGCGGTCTTATTCTTCGCGGCCCACGTATATTTGAAGCCGAACGTTGGCCGGAGGTAAAGGTCGATGCACTCGACGTCGATCTTCTCTTCTTTGATGTCGTCGGCGTCTGCCGGGCGAAAATCGTCTCCCAGAAGTTTTCGAATGACCGCCGACGCCCGAATCGCCGGCGCGATGATCTTCGCGCCTTCCGGTGCAAACTCGTCGAGGTTGATCGACGTCGCGTCCCCCTTGAGGTACGCCTGCGCGTCGATCGATTGACCGTTTACGGCCTCGAGCCAGAGCTCCCGTTGCTCGTCGCGCTCGCAGTGCTCGACGACGGGAAGCTCGATAGCGGAGGCCGCAACGGCATGGTCGTTGCCTCCCACGGTTACCGTTACGACGTGCGGTGCCTTCGTCGAAACCTTATACGTGTCGTTACGATCGTAGACGAAGTGCAGGTGTGCCTTTGCGTGCCACAACGGAAGATAACAGAGACCGAGATCCGCGATCGTGACGTCTTCGTCTTTCGGGCGGGAAAAGAGGCGCGAGAGCGTTCCAAAAGCCGACGCCCTGTGCGCGCTCGCGCGACCGCGCGCCTCGTCTGCCGAAATTACCGCCGCGATACAGAACGTGCCCTTCTCGGCGATCGCGATTTCCATGCAACTGTGCCCTCTGATGCGTGTAGAACATCGCGCTACCGCGCGACGGTGATTTTCCCTGCCGACGTCATCGCACCCCGCGACGGCGTCGGGCCAGCACCGCGAGCAGCTGCGCTTCCATGCCCTGCGTCATATCTCCGCAACGCCGAGCCTCCTGTCGGGACGACGAGCGGTTCGCGAGCACCGAGCCGTGCGCCCATGCGTCGAACTTCTGTTTAAACGCGCTGGGTTCCGTTGCGGGTCATGGCGGCGACGAGCTGCGACCGATTGCGCAGACCGAGCTTGCGATAGATCGAGGTCAACTGCCTCTCGACCGTGCGCCGGCTGACCGTGAAACGAGCGGCAAGGCTGTTGTTCGACGCCCCTCCCGCAACGAGTTCTGCGATCTGCGCTTCGCGCGGGGAGAGGGTAGAGATTGCACGTGCGTGACGGGCGCCGTTCGCGCGTCGATCTGCGACTGGGCTCGAGACGCCGCTGCGCTCGGCACACGCAGCCGCGTGCAGCGGCCAGCCGAGCAACGTGTAAAGGCGCTGCGCATCTACGGCGTAGGTCTTTGCCGTAGCGTCGTGGGCGCGGCGTGCATCGAGAGCGCGCATGTGTGCGACGGTTGCGGCATAGAGCGGTACGCCGCTCATAGCTTGCATCTGTGACGTCAGCTGTAACGCGGCTGAGGTCGTGGCATCGGTGCCGAGTTCCATCGCGGCGAGCAGCGTCTCGGTGGCTCCGAATGGACCGTGAAGCGCGCGAATCGCTCGCGCCAAGAGCGCGCGCGCCGTCCGCGTTTCACCGCGCGACGACAGCCATCGCGCGTACGGGCCGGCGAACCGGCCGAGCGCGGAGTTGATCTTGGAGTGGAAAGCCCATGCGACGATGCTCTCGGAGAGCGCTCTCGCAACGAGCTCCTCGTCGCCAAGTATCGAGCCGACCGTAAGGGCAGCGGCGGCCTGGGTGATCGGAGCGGTCGACGACGGTTCGGGAATCGCCAGCCCGCGCTCGACGAGCTTCCGCGCTTCCTCCACGTTCCCACGGCGTGCGTGAATCAGCGCGGAATCCGCGCACGCGAGCACCTCGAGGCTCGAAAGCCGCAGCACGTGCAGCTCGGGCGTAATGGCGTCGAAGATCGCAAGCGCTTCCTCATCGCAGCCTAGAACGCAGAGGTTGAAGGCGAAGTTGAAACGCGCTTGCAAGAACGCTTCTTGCCCAAGCGCGGCGCAAAGCGCGAGATAGCGCGCTGACGTCTCGCGCAGGCTGGCGAGGTCGCCGCCGACGGCCGCGGCGTAGCTCGAGGCGGCCCAATAGAGCGGCGTACCCGAAGCGCTTGAAGCTTCGGCGATCAAAGTTTTTGCTGCGGCGCCGTCGTTCTGATCCAGTTTGCAGATGGCCAAGCTCAAAGAGAGATTTGCGCGCACGGCCGCATCGTGCACCGTCGCATCATCGAGCGCCTGGGACAGAACGGAGATGGCGCGGCTGCAATCACCGGCGCGACGTGCCTCGGCCGCCATCGCACCGCGCAGCTCGGCAGCGCGCGTTCCATCACCCGCCTCTTCGGCGGCAGCGATCGCTTTGGCGTAAAGGTCGAGCGCGTGTTCGGCTTTTCCGTCGCTGGAAAGTGCCGCGGCTGCCTTTGCCAACAATCTGCAACGCACGCCGGGTTGCGGCGCGAGTTCCTGAGCATGTTCGTAGCAGCGCACCGCATCGGCGTACGCATGCAGGGCCTCGGCTTCGTCGCCCGCGCGCTCGTTGTAGAGAACGCAGCGCTGCACGTCGTGCGCCATCCGTGCGTGGTAGCCGAGATCGTATGCGCGTGCGTTACCCTTCATCTCGAGCATGTGCAGCACGCGCGAATGCACGGCTCGTACTTCATGCTGGAGCATGGTCTCGTAAATCACGTCGCGCGTCAGCGCATGACGGAATGTAAAAGCGTTCGTCTGGAGGCGCTGTTCTTCAACGATCTGGAAGTCGCAGAGGCGTGAGAGCGCACCGAGAACCACGGCGGAATCACGATCGCAGACGCGCGCGAGTACATCCGCCTGGAACGAGCGCCCTAGAATCGCCGCGTTGCGTACGACATGTACTGCTTCGGCGTCGAGCCGCGCGAGCCGCTCGTGCACGGCGGCGCGAATCGTCAACGGGAGCCTATCCTTTGCGCCCGCACGGCGCTCCAGCACGTTCTTGAGCAGCTCCTCGGCGAAAAACGGATTCCCTTCGGCGCGTTGCACGATCTCATCCAACTCGTGAGCGCGCACGCGTCGATCCGATCCAAGCGCGCCGTGCAGCAGGCGTCGCATCTCCTCGTCTTTCAGCGGTTCGAGGAGAATCGAGGTGGCAAAGCGCCGGAGCCGTCCGATCAGCGGCAGGATCGGGTCGGCATCGCTCAGGTCGTCTGTGCGGTAGGTGGCGACGACCAGCAAGCGATGCGACTCGAGCGACGGCAGACAATGAATCAAAGCGTTCAGCGTTGCGGCGTCCGCCCAATGGACGTCCTCGAGGACGATGACCGCGTTGCGGCGGCTGCAGGCTCGAACCAGTGAATCGGAGAGCGCCGCCATCTGTTCCTCGTGCGAGCGCGCCGGCGCGAGCGCCGGATCACAGCCCAAGGATGCGAGTGCTTCGATCAACGGGGCATAGGGCGCATTTCCTCTCGGGGCGCAGTAGCCGATTCCGAATCGTGCGCGGCCGCCTTCGAGCGTCCCGCGAAAGGCGCGAATGAGCCGGCTCTTGCCGATGCCGGCACTCCCCGCGACGAATACGAGCCCACCATGACATCGCGCCGCGGAGAGACGCCGGGCGACCAGCTCACGTAGCTCATCCGTCCGTCCAATGAGCGTCGGACAGACGACAGGTCCAAGGACCATCCCTGTGGCGGTTTTCCGGCATACGCTTGGCAATCCTGCGGTCGTATAGTTAACGTAGGCGCGAGCCTGCGATCGAAGGAGGTTCCATGCAGCCCGGGCGTTTTCTGTCGGTACTTGCGATCGCCGCTCTTCTCGTGGGGTGCAGGAGCAGCGGCATCGCCTTCAACCCTCCCGGCGGCCGTAGCGGCGGCGCGAGCAGGGTCGTTCACGTCGTGGTTGCACCCGGCCTACCCGTAAACGTCGGGTATCAGGTCGGGACCTCGGGAACCTGGAAACTGCTTTGCAGTGCTTGCACGCCGGGCACGATGAGTTTCACGCTGAACGGTACCGATGCATATGGCGTCGCCATGTATTGCAGCGCGTGGGATTACCCGGCGATCTTCCAAGCGACGACGCCGGAGGTCGACACGGTAAACCTACCGCAGTGTATAGGCGCTACCGATGTCACACCGGCATCCCTTTCCGGAAGCTACGACGCCAGCGCATTCGGTGGGGCCACCGAAGTGGACGTACAGCAAGACGACGTCAGCGCGACCGGCGGGCTGCCCAGTGGGAGCTATTCCGTACCGTTCCCCGGCGGGACGCAAGACGTCTTCGCAGAGGTCCGCAACTCCAGCGACGTGAGCAGCGGGAACTACCGAGGCATCGTTGCCCTGAAGACGCTGCAGAATCAAACGATTCCCGCAAGCGGCGTGGCGATCGACTTCGCCGCGAGCGATGCCGTCGGATCGCCGGAGACGATGACCTGGACGAATATTCCAAGCAACTCTTTCTTTGAGAGCGGCGTGCAGTTCGGCCTCACATCCGTATTCGCGTACGGAGGGAATGCCTGCGCCGTGTGGCTGAACGCCTTCACAGAGGTAAACGGCCTCGGCGGCGGCACGGACGTCCTCCAGTATCCCACCGTCGCGAGCGCGGACGTGGGAGCGAACGATGCGTACTACGCGTTTGCCGATGCGGGCGTCACCGGACATGGCAACGCCGCCGACGAGTATGCCGACATTTTTCAGCCGTCGCCGCCGACGACCCTCGCCCTTACGGCTCCCTTCGACCTGGAGCCAAACGTCGCCAACACCGCGCTCTCGCTGAACTACACGGGCTTCTCCGGCTTGAGCGCGAACGGCGAAATTTGGGGATACCTGCTGAGCTTTGCCTGGGGCAGCGGCAACTATGAGACCGCCGCGGTCACCTCGGGATGGGTGAAGGCCAGCGGATCGACAAACTACCCCGTACCGATCGTTTCGCTGACCGGTTTCCCGGCGCTCACCCCGCCTGCGAATAGTACCGCCGTTAATTTTTCGGGCGACGCCGTTTACGTCTCCGAAATAGGTTTCAGTTCTGATGTTGGTTCCATCGCGCACTCGCGAGGAGCGCAAGGGGGCATCGGCGGCGGCGTCGGCTCGCCGTGTGCCGTGATAACACAGAACTCACCGCCGACGTCGGGAACGTTCTACCGCAACGGCGCCTTGGGCTGCTTCACGTTCGGCGTCGGCAACGGCTGCTAGGCTATAGTTAGCCTATCAGCATGCGCTTTCTGATCGGTCTCTTGGCGCTTGCCCTGACCGCGTGTAGCGGGGGCGCAAATGGAGTGCCCCCCGCTAGGCGGGGCTCCCGGTCGCACGGCACAAGCCCAGATCACCGTCGTTATCCCGCGCGGCAGCGCAACGCCAAGCGACCGTAGCGCCGAGAGCGTGCGACCCACATACATCTCGACCAATACCAACTCCATATCGATCGCGTTCAACGGCGGAACGCCGACGGTTTTCGCGATGACGGACACGTCGCCGGGTTGCAGCGGTACGGGTTCGGCGACGAAGTGCACGTTCGCGGTGCCTGCGCCGGTCGGTACGAGTGTTTCTACGGCGCTCGCGATCTACCAGTCGACGAACGGCACCGGCACGCCGCTTGCGCTCGACACCCAAAACGTGGCGATCGCCGCAGGCATCGTCAACAACATCAGCTTTACGCTCAATCCGGTCGTCGCTTCCTATTCGCTCGCGTGGGAAGGCGGCTCGCCGCCGAGCTTTAGCGTCGACGACTCGAGCGCGCAGACCGGCACGCTGCTGCTCACCGTTCTCGACCCGAGCGGAGCGACCGTCATCGCTCCAGGCTCCTACGTGACCTCGAACGGGAGCGCGGTGACGTTCAGCGTCTCCGACAGCCTGCCGAACTCGGCGCCGTACACGACCTACGCTGTAAGCGGCCTCGCATTCACCGGCAGCGGCACGCAACCCGACGCCGGCAGCCCGCCGTCGAATACGATCGCCTTCACGTACAAGGGCCTCTCCATTCCGCAGACGACGTTCACGGTGACCGACAGCGCGAACATTCAAGCTGCCGGCTCGAGCGTTACACTGCCTGCGCACTACGGCGCGATGACCGCGACGGTAACGTGTAACGAGGCAGTCGACGTCTGCAGCAACGCGACCGGCAACACCGCCGGGGGAACGGCGGGCTCGATCTCCTTCGTGCAAGGCGGCGACACCGCAACGATCGCGGTAGCGGAAACCGGCTGGACGGACGCACCATATAGCCAAAGCGGCGGCGGCACCGGAGGTTCGTGCACCGGAGGCAGCGCGGGTTCGACACTGAGCGGCACTTTCTGGACCTGGACGGTGACGGCGAACACGGGCGACAATCCCGGAACCTGCCGCGTCGACATTTTCGACAATCTTTCTCCGGATCAATCGGAAACGATCAATGTCTCGTATACGTACGAGCAGATCGTCATCGATCGCGGTCACCGCACGAGATGATACGCATGGAGAGAAGACTGAAGCTTTGGCTCGTCGTGCTCGCACTGCTCGCACTCGCACCCGGCTGCAGAAGCACCGGGACCGCTTTCAATCCGCCCGGCGGCAGTTATCCAGGCAGTCATTATGGCAATGTGAACCCCAGCCTGTCGTCGTTCAGCTTCGACGCGGTGGGCGTGGGCTACGCGCAAAACCTGGACGTTTCTCAACCCCATTACACCGGCACGTACACGGAAAGCGACACCTGCAGCGGCATCGCCACCGTTACGGTAACGAGCAACGCAGACGGGCTCGCGGTGTATAGCGTGACGCCGACGGGCGCCGGTACCTGCCGGATCACCATAACCGGCGGCGACAGAAAGAGTGCGACCGTCAGCGTGACGGTGACGATCACTAATGCGACCGTGCAATAGAGAGGCATGACATGCGTCTCGTGACCGCAGTTTTCTTCGCAGCGATGCTCGCCGGATGCGCGGGCGGTTCGCATGGTACGTCCATGATGCCATCGGTGCCGGCGAAAACCGCGAAGGGCACCGGCTCCGCGACCTTCGTCATCAAAGTACCGCCGCAATCGTCGCAGCAAAGCGCCACGTCCACCCTTCGTCCTTCGACTCGGCGCTTCGCGCCGGCTCAGGATGACATAGCTCAGAGCCTAAGAGGCGGCGTGCGGCCGCAGTACATCTCTCCCGCGACGCAGTCGATCACGATCGTCATCAACAACACGACGACGGGCCAAAGTGACGTCGTCAACGAGACCGCAGGCCTCACACCTACTAGCACGGGATGCCAAAGCTCGCTGGCCGGCACGGTCTGCACGTTGACAGTATCGGGGTTACAGCCTGATAGCTACACGGCGACCCTGACAACGTACGACGCAGCAAACGGCACCGGGAACGTGCTCTCGGCGGCACAGGCGGTCGCGTTCACCATCACCGCGGGGCAGGACAACACCATCGGTATTACGCTCTCCGGCGTCCCGGTGAAGACGCTCGTCACGCCGGCAGACGGGACGACGCAGGCCAACGGCAGCGGCGGCTACGACCTCGTCGGCGGGGGCGCACACAAGTTCATCGCCGAGTCGCTCGATGCCGACGGCGACATCATCGCAGGGCCGGGTGCGCCGCTCTTCACGATCGGCACGCCCACGGGTTCGCTCGCCGGCGTCACCACCGCGCCCTCGACGACGACGACTTCAGCGCCGAACAGTTTCACCGTCACGCCTCCCGCCACGTACGCGAGCGGCACCGCCTCGTTCACGGTCGCGCCCACCTTCGCGGGGCAAGCGACGGACGGTTGCGCGCAAACCGGCGCGAACTGCAGCGGCGTCACGGTCACGGTCGACATGCCGGCGCCTGTGACGCGGCTTTACGTGACAAACTACAACAACAACACCGTCACGGCCTACGACCAGAATGGTAATCTGCAGACACTCAGCGGCGCCTTTCCCGGCTTGAGCGGTCCGACCAGCATCACGTACGACCCGAGCAACGGCTTCCTCTACGTGGTGGATAACGTTTTTGCCGTTACTTACGCCGTGACGGCCTACGACCAGAACGGAAACCAGCAGACACTCAGCGGTTCCTTCTCCGGTCTGAACAATCCGTTTGGCATTGCGTACGATCCAAGCAATGGCCTTCTCTACATAGCGAACATCCCCGGCGGTACGTGTTGTGTCATGGCGTACGATCAGAGCGGAGATCTACAAACGCTGAGCGGCTCCTTCTCCGGCTTGGACGATCCGAAAGGCGTCGCGTACGACCCGAGCAACGGCTTCCTCTACATTAC
>DAHXOK010000034.1:0-3399 GCA_027364935.1 Vulcanimicrobiota bacterium
GCTCGGCACGCCAGAGCGGCGCGAGGCCAGGGTGATGCAGGAGCGCAAAGGCGAGCTTCTCCTCGAGATGCGCTTTGGGCGGCGGCGTCATCTTCACGGTGTTGTGCCGCGCGGCGTAGAGCATCAGTTCCTGTTTGGGGATGTTGAGGAGATCGAAGAGTTCGAAGTTCCGGTAGAGGACGTCGAGCTTCTCTTCACGGCCGCCTTCCAGGCGCGCGAAGAGCGCTTCCTCGGTGAAGACGATTTCTTGCGGCGAGCAGACGTAGACGTTGGCGAGTCCGAGGCGCCGCACGGCCTCCGCCAACCAGCGCATCTCCGGACGGTAGTCGCCGGCTTCCTCGGAAACGACGACCGCGACCGTCGGCTCCGCGACACCGCTCGTTGCGCGCAGCATCTCCGCGAACGCGCGCGGCATGCCGTCGGCGCCGCCGACGGACTCGATGCCGAGCTTGCAATATGCCTCGGTCATGCCGCCGACGAAGCCGAGGCCGCCCGGAATGCTATCCAGCTCGGATGCGACGAATCCGTCGTCGGTGAGAAGGAGATCCGGACGGATGACGCCGGGGATGTCTTGCTTGAAACGATTCTGGCGCGTAAGGCGAACAATGTGATCGGGTTTCCCGCGGTCGAGATACTCGGCGATAAACGCCGGCGCGGTTCCGCGCGCGCTGCGCAGGTAGAGCGCGTTGAGCGCTCGGTAGAAGGCCAGAAGGTCGGCACCGATCTGCTCGATGCGGGCGACGGAAGCGGGAGACAATGGGAACGGCTCGGGGCTGATGCGCCAGGCGATCCGTTCTTGCGCGTCTTCGACTCTGAAGAGGCCGGGTGGGATCGCTTCGTAAAGGAAATGCGCTTGCTCGCGAGCCGTGAGGTTAGGTTGTACTGCCGTGCAGGCCATGAAAATCTACAAACTCCCTCGACAACAGTCCGGAATTTTCGGGTCTTTGAAGGCGATATATCTGCGTCGCACGGTCCCCATAAGGTTCCTCTCCGCCCTCCGGGTTTCACCTGCTCGACCGGGGTTTGACGAGGCGGGGTATTCTAGGGGTGGTGTCTATCGATCTCATCGCCCTCGACCTCGACGGGACGCTGCTCGACACGCACGAGCAGGTCTCTGCGGCCAATCGCGCCGCCATTGCCGCCGCGCTCGCGCTCGGGATCCGCGTCGTGCTCGTGACCGGCCGCGGCGTCGAAGCTCCGACGCAGATCTCGCACAACCTCGGCTTGGCGTTGCCGGTTATCTGCTGCCACGGCGCTCTTACGAAAGACATTCAGACTGGCGAGACCATCGGCCACATTCCCGTTCCGGCGACGTATGCGAAGCCGATGCTGGAGTTCGCGGAGAACGAGGACATCGACGTCGCGGTCTACCTCGAGGAGCGCTTCTACCGGATGCCCGGCGCGCGCCGTTACATGAGCGACATGCGCGGCCCCGAGTGGCAGGAGATTACGAGTTTTCGGGCTCTCCCACAGGTCGCACCGACGTTTCTGCGTTTCCTCGGCACCGAGGCCGTCTCCGCGGTGCGCGCGACCTTCGACGATCTGCCGCTGCACTTCAAGTACGAAACGTGGGGCGAGTTCGTGGAGTGCGCGGTGACGAGTCGCGAAGCGACGAAGCGGAACGCGCTGACGAACCTCTGTGCGACGTACGAGGTGCCGCGCGAGCGGGTTCTCGCGATCGGCGACTCGCGCAACGACGTGCCGATGCTGCGCTGGGCCGGTATCGGCGTCGTAATGGGAAATGCCGAGCCGGACGTCATACGCGCCGTGGGCCGCGTGACGGCCGGGAACGACGATGACGGCGTCGCGCGGGCCCTCGAGCGGTACGTACTCAAATCGCCGTACCGCGCGCGCAGCGCGTGACGGTGCGCGTCCTCGCGTTCGCGCGCATTCGCGAGTTGCTCGGCGCTCCGGAGAGCACCATAACGCTTCCCGACGGGGCGCGCGTTTGCGACGCGTGGTCCGCTCTGACGGGTCGTGCGCCGGCGCTCGAAGAGCTGAGTTCGTCGACGCGCGTCGCGCGCAACGGGCTGCTCGTGCCGCGTGACGAGCGACTGCAGGACGGCGGCGAGATCGCGTTGCTGCCGCCGAGTGGAGGTGGTTGACGTGTTCGCAATCGCGCGTGGTGCGATCGACGTTGTCGCCGTCGAGGACGCGGTGCGAGCGCCGGAGTGCGGGGCAGTGGTCACGTTTGTCGGAGCCGTGCGTGCGCAATCGGACGACGGTCTTCCCGTCGTCGGTCTCGACTACGAGTCGCACGAACCGTTGGCTGTCCAGACGTTCGAGGAAATCGCGCGAGAGGCGCGCGAGCGTTGGGGCGATCTTCGCGTCGCCGTCGTGCACCGAGCGGGCGTCCTCGACGTTGGCGACGTCGCCGTCGTGGTGGCGGTCGCGGCGCCACATCGCGCGGAGGCGTTCTCCGCGTGCGCGTTTGCGATCGACGAAGTGAAGCGGCGCGCTCCGATCTGGAAGAAGGAGCGCTATCGCGACGGCCCGGCGGAGCGCTGGCGCGAGAATCCGTGAAGCTCGAACTCCATCGCGTCGCGGCGGCGCGCAACGAGATCGCCGTACTGCGCTACGTTCCACGTAAGCCGCGCGGCGTCGCGCTCGTCGTCGCGCACGGCTATTCGTCGTCGAAGCAGAATCTCGATCCTTTGTGCGCGTTCCTCGCCGCGCACGGCTTCGAGCTCTTCAGCCTCGACTTCCCCGGCCACAAGCTCGGTGCTTCTGGAGGACGGCTGCACGATTTCGAGGATTGTCTCGACACGATGGCATCGGTTACGCGTTTCGCGCGCTCGCGCTGCGGCGATCCCATTCTGCTCGGGCACAGCCTGGGAGCGGTGACCGCACTCGTCTGCGCGGCGCGCGACACGGCGGTCGCTGGAGTCGTGGCGATCGCGACCGGGTATCGCCGGCCGGTGGCGCTCGAAGCGCTGCAACGAACCTTTGCGACCGATCTGCGCGCCGAATATGTGGACGGTCCGTCGCTACCCGAGCTCTTCGCGGGCGTCGATACGCGCCTCGACGAGGCGCTGCCGCTGCTCGCCGGGCGGCCAGCACTCTACGTGGCAGCCGATCGGGACGCAATGGTTCCACCGTCGAGCGTGAGCGAGCTCTACGAGCGCGCACCGGAGCCAAAACACTTCGCTCGAGTCGAAAGCAATCACACTGCGGCGGGCGAGCACGCGCGAACGCCGGTACTGCAGTGGCTGAACGAGCTTGCGCCGAGGACATGAACTCGTTGCAAGCCGCCGAGCTGCGGCGATACAGCCGGCACCTGCTGATCCCCGAGGTCGGCCTTGCGGGGCAGGAGCGCCTCGCGCGCTCGCGGGCGCTCGTGGTCGGCGCCGGCGGTCTCGGCTCGCCCGCGCTGCAGTATCTTGCTGCGGCCGGAGTCGG
>DAHXOK010000034.1:3409-8681 GCA_027364935.1 Vulcanimicrobiota bacterium
CAGACGATCTTCGCAACGAGCGACGTCGGCGCGCCGAAAGCGCGGGCCGCAGCGGAGCGCGTTCGCGCGATCAACCCCCTCGTCGCGGTGGACGTGCTGAACCTGCGGTTCTCGCAAGAGAACGCGCGAGCTCTCGTTGCGCTCTACGACGTCGTGCTCGATTGCAGCGACCGCTTTCCCACGCGCTATCTCGTCAACGACGCCTGCATTCTCGAAGGCAAACCCGACGCGTACGGTTCGATCTTCCGGTTTGACGGGCAGATCGGCGTCTTCACAAAGGGAGCGCCTTGCTACCGCTGTCTCTATCCGGAGCCTCCTCCGGCCGGAAGCGTGCCGACCTGCGCGGAGGGAGGCGTGCTCGGAGTTCTGGCAGGCATCGTAGGCGCGTGGCAGGCGAACGAGGCACTCAAGCTGCTCTTGGCTATCGGCGAGCCGCTTGCAGGACGCTTGATGCTGATCGATGCGCTTGCCGCGCGAACGCGCGAGGTCTCCTTCGCACGAGATCCGGCGTGCGCGCTGTGTGGGCAAGACAGCGTGATAAATGAAGCGCGAGAGATGGAATACGAGGCGCCGGTTGCGGGCGTGGGGGAGGAGGTCGACGCAGCGGAGCTCGATGCGGTCCTGGGTGAATGGACGCTGCTCGACGTGCGGGAGCCGCACGAAGCCGTGCTCGGGACGATCGCCGGCGCAGTTGCGATTCCGGCCAGCGAACTCGAGGCACGGCTGCACGAGCTCGACAGCGCGACGCCGTACGTCGTCGCCTGTCGTGTAGGCGCGAAGTCGCAGTGGGCCGTACGGCGCATGCGTGATGCGGGCTTTACCCGCGTGCGCCACGTACGCGGCGGGTTGCTCGCGTATGCGGCACGCCACGACGAGTTTGCATTTTTCTAAGGCCGTACGATGAGACGAGAACGTTTGGGAAAGACGGGCGTCGCTCTGCCCGTCATCGGTCAAGGAACGTGGGACATCCCCGAACGCGGCGAGGAACGCACGCGCGCGATCGCAGCGCTCCGACGCGGGATCGAACTGGGCATGACGCACGTCGATACGGCGGAGATGTACGGGGCTGGGCGCGTCGAGGAGATCGTCGGCGACGCGATCGCCGGCATTGCCAGAGAGCGCCTCTTCATCGCGAGCAAGGTGCTCCCGAGCAACGCGAGCTTCAAAGGAACGCTCGCGGCGTGCGAAGCCTCCCTGCGCCGCTTGCGGCTCGAGTATCTGGATCTCTACATTCTGCATTGGCCGTCGGAGCATCCGTTGGAGGAAACGATGCGCGCGCTCGAGCGCCTGGTGCGCGACGGCAAGACGCGTTTCATCGGCGTGAGCAACTTCGAGCTTGAAGAGATGCAGGAAGCGATGCGCTACGTGCACGACGTCCCTCTGGCCTGTAATCAGGTGCTCTACCACGTACGCGAGCGCGGCGTCGAGCGGCGGCTCATTCCCGTCGCGAGAGATGGCCAAGTCGCTGTTGTGGCCTACACGCCATTTGGTCGCGGAAACTTTCCCCGTCCTGCCTGCAGGCCTGGCGGCGTCCTAGACCGCATCGCGCGCAAGCACGACGCGCCACCGCGAGCGGTGATTCTGGCGTTTCTCACGCGCGAGCCGAACGTCTTCACGATTCCGAAGGCATCGAGCATCGAACACGTGGAAGAGAACGCTCGTGCCGGGGACCTGCAGCTCGATGCCGAGGACGTCGCAGCGATCGATGCGGCGTTCCCCGTGGGCCCCGATGGACCGCTCGCGATGCTCTAAGAACGCCATCGTCGCGCTCGTGCGCGAGGCTGCGTCGGAGAACGGCGAATGCGAGGTGCGCGTCGCCCCGGCGTTCGTCGACGAGGCTGCGCGCGCGCGGTTGCGCGAAGCGTTTGCCCGCGGCGACTTGGCCACGTGGGGCTACGGCGAGGAGCGCGCGGTGCGAGCCACCGATCCGGCGACGATTCTCGACGGCGCACGCAGCGTGCTGTGCGTGGCCTTTGCCTATGCGACGGCTGTACCGGGTCGCCGGCACCTGACGGGACGCGTCTCGAACTACGCGTGGTCGCGGGATTATCACGAACGCGTGTTGCGCGCGCTGCGGACGGCGGCCCAGCGCATCGACGAGCTCGCCGGTGCCCCGGTCACGGCGGTCGCCTGCGATACCAAGCCGCTTGTCGAGCGCGCGTATGCGGCGCGTGCGGGTCTGGGATGGATCGGAAAGCACACGAACGTGATCTCGCGACGGTTGGGATCGTACGTCTTTCTCGGGGAGATCGTGACGACGCTCGAGCTCGAGCCCGACGCTAGGCTGCGCACCGGCTGCGGCCGATGTACGCGGTGCGTCGATGTTTGCCCGACCGGCGCGTTGCGAGGGAACTACACGATCGACGCGACGCGGTGCATCTCCGATCTCACGCAGCGCACCGACGCGATTCCGCGAGATCTTCGCGCATTCGTGGGGGAGTGGGTGTGGGGCTGCGACCTCTGCCAGAGCGTCTGCCCGCCGACGCGGCGAGCGGGCGAGCGGGGCTCGCAGGCGGACGAGCCCGCGAACGCGGCTGCGGCGACGCCGGAGCTCGTGCGCTTGCTGCGCATGCGCGCGGGCGAGTACCGCCGGCACGTTGCGTCGACGGCAATGGGCTGGCGCGGCGCTGCCGTGCTGCGCCGCAATGCGGCCGTCGCGCTGGGGAATGCTTTGGATCGATCGGCGGTTCCGGCGTTGGCGGAGGCGCTGGAGCGTGACGCGCACCCGATGGTGCGCGGGCACGCGGCGTGGGCTTTGGGGCGCATTGGATCTCCGGCGGCGCTCGCGGCACTGCGCGCGCGAGCGCAACGAGAAGAGGACGCTACCGTGTGCGAGGAGATCGCAGCAGCGCTCGTGGTCGCATGATCGTCTGCCGGTTCACGCGCGACCTGCGCTTGGAGGATCACGCCGCACTCGCGACGGCTGCGGAGGATGGGCCCGTCCTTCCCGCGCTCGTCATCGATGGCGAGCTCCACGCGAGTCTGCAGCGGTCGCCGCACCGGGCGGCGTTCTACGTTTGCGCGGTGCGCGCCCTGGACGAGGCGTTGCGCGAGCGCGGAAGCCGGCTCGTCGTTCGCCGCGGCGAAGCGCGGGACGTGCTCGTGCGTCTGGCGCGCGAGAGCGGGGCGAACGGAGTCGTGTGGAGCGCTCGATACGACGGCGCTGGCGCGCGCGCCGATCTGTCGCTGCGTGCGGAGCTAGAAGAAGCGGGCTTGCACGCGCGGTGCGTGCACGACGCCCCGGCCGTCGGTCCCGACGAGATCGCGGGCGGTCCAGCGACCGGGTATCGCGCGTTCCAGCCGTACTTCGAGCGCTGGCGATCTCTCCCGATCGCGTCGTACGATCGCCCGATCCTCCTGCGTTTCGCGTCGTCCGAGAGCGAGAGCGAGGCGTTGCCGTTCGGCGAGGAGTTCGGCGTTACCGGCGATGCAGGGAACGTCGCGCCGGGCCGCGCGCTCGAGCGCCTGCAGGCCTTCCTCGACGGAGCGGCGCGCATGTATGCGACGGGCAGATATCTGCCCTCCACCGACGGGACGTCCCGTCTCTCGGCACATCTTTCGTTCGGAACGCTCGCGCTGCGAACGGTGGTGCGCGCGACGCAGCGCTGTCTCGATAATCCGTTCCTGCTCAACGAGGAACGGCGCTCGCTACGGCTCTTCTTGCGATCGCTCGCGTTGCGCGATTTCTTTATGCAGCTCGCATGGTTTCATCCCGAGACCGACGAGACGGCCTTGCAGGTGCGCATGCGCGAGTTCACGTTCGCGCAGCGGCATCCGCATCTGGACGCGTGGAGAGAAGGCAGGACCGGCTTTCCGCTCGTCGACGCGGGAATGCGTCAGCTTCGAGAGACGGGTTGGATGCATCCGCACGTGCGGTCGGTAGCGGCGTCGTTTCTCTGTTTCGACCTGGGCGTCGATTGGCGCGTGGGGCGGGACGTCTGGGAACGCCGCTCGATCGACGACGATGCGGCGATTGCGAACGGGAACTGGCAATGGATCGCTGGGATCGGCGCGGATCTCGTGCAGCATCCGCGAATCTACAATCCTCGGCGGCAGCAGCTGCTCTTCGATCCGCACGGAGAATACGTGCGACGCTGGATACCCGAGCTCGCACACGCGCCGTTCCACGACGTACGCGAGCGCGTTCCGATGCTGCCGCTCTACGACGAAGCGTCGTATCCGTCGCCTGTGGTCGATCACGCGCGCGAAGCGCGCGCGTTCCTACAGCGCTATCGGTCGTACGCCGCGCTCCGCTGGGCCGGCGCGCAAGGTTCCGCGGCGACGGAAGGTTAAGCGGGAGGAGAATGACCCGACGCGCGATCCTTCAGCGGCTGACACGCGAGGCGCGCCCCTACTACGCGCGCATCGGCGTCGCTTTGGTGCTGGGAACCGTCGCCGGCGTGCTGAGCCTCGTCGCGCCGTGGGCGTTCGGGGCGATCATCGGACGCGTGCTCGCCCCGCCGGTAGGGCACCACCCCGACGTGCGCGTGCTCTATCTCGGCTTGGCCGCGACGTTTACGGCACAACTCCTGGCGAATCTCGCGACGTACTTTCAGACGTATCTCACGGCGTGGAGCGGCCAGCACTTGATCGCGCGGTGGCGCGTCGCGCTCTTTACGCGCGTGCTGAATCTTCCGCTCGGCGAGTTCGACAAGTGGCGTCCGGGCGAGTTGATTTCCCGGTTCAGCAACGACCTTCAGCTCATGACCGACGCGGTGAGCGTCTCGTTGCCGCAGTTCGTCGTTGCGGTGGTAACGTTCGCCGCTTCCTTCGCGATGATGATCTACCTCGATTGGCTCTTGACGCTGACGCTCGTCGTCGTCGCTCCGATCGTGTCGTTCGCCGTTTCGAAGTTCCAAGGGTTGATTTCCGCGAGCACGGTCAACACGCAAGAACGCGTGGCGGACCTGTCGGCAAATCTCGCCGAGATCCTCAGCGGTCAGCGCGTGGTAAAGGCGTTCGGCGGAGAGGAGTACGAGATCCGCCGTTTTCGTCGCTCGAACGACGACTTCTTCGGCGCGTACATGAAGCTCACGCAGTTCATCCAAACGCAGCCGCTCGTCGTTTCAACGATCATGGTATTGGCGGTCGTGATCATCATGTGGCTGTCGGTCCGCGAGGTGCTCGTCGGCCGCCTGACGACCGAGCACGTCTTCAACTACTGGCTGCTCCTGGTCAATCTTGCGAACCCGCTGAACCGTCTCGCGGCGTTCGTCGGCGACCTCGCGAAGTCGGTCGTCGGTGCGGGTCGCGTCTTCGAGATTCTCGATCT
>DAHXOK010000034.1:8691-21623 GCA_027364935.1 Vulcanimicrobiota bacterium
GTGGCGGATCGTCCAGGGGCGCGACCGCTCGGGGCCGTGAAAGGCGCGATCGAGTTCGAGAACGTTTCGTTTTGGTACAAGACCGACGATCCGCCAGCCCTCACGGACGTGAACGCGAGCGTATCCGCGGGGGAGATCGTCGCGCTCGTCGGCCGGTCCGGGGCCGGAAAGACGACCCTCGTCAACCTCGTGCCGCGCTTTTACGAGCCGCAACGTGGCATCATACGGATCGATGGAACCGACGTAGCGGACATTCGGCTTGCCGATCTGCGTCGCGTGATCGGCATCGTGCCGCAAGATCCGCAACTGCTGCGCGGAACGATTCTCGACAACATTCGATACGGACGGCTCGACGCGCGGGACGACGAGGTGCGCGCGGCGGCGCGCGACGCGAACGCCGACGAATTCGTCGAGGCGTTGCCCGACGGCTACGCGACGCAGGTTGGCGAGCGCGGCATACGCCTCTCTGGCGGCGAACGCCAACGCATCGCAATTGCGCGCGCGTTGCTGCGCGATCCTCGCATCTTGATTCTGGACGAGGCCACGAGCGCGCTCGACTCCCACTCGGAGGCGTTGATCGCGCAGGCGTTGGAACGCCTGATGAAAGGCCGTACGACGCTCATCATCGCGCACCGCCTATCGACCATCCGCCGCGCTCATCGTATTCTGTACATCGAAGGGGGCCGCGTAGCGGAGATCGGCACGCACGACGAGCTGATCACACGCGGTGGGGCGTACGCTTCCCTTCACTCGGCCCAATTCGCCTAGAAGGAGGCGCTGTGAAAATCGTCGTCGAGCTGATTCTCTCGGTCATCCTGCATCCCATCGCCGTGATCTTCGCGTGGATCAACCTCATCGGGCGCGGCGACATGGACGGATGGAAGAAGTTCCTATGGGCACTGGTCTGTCTCTTGTGGCCGATCGGCGTGCTGCTCTATCTGGTCCTCGGAGACGGCGCTCTATGGTAGAGACGCGGCTCAGGCGGGGTCTGCAAACGAACGCCTGACGGGAGCGATTTGAGCTGCGGCGATTGCACGCGCGAGAAGACGCCCGAGTAGAAGTCGGCCGCGTCGAGGAGCGCGATTGCGCCGAGGGCCTGTGCGTTGCGATAGCCGGACAGGGTCGCGTTGAACGGCTCGTCCGGGGCTCGCGCAACCCATCCGATGCTCTGCGACCGTCCACGCGCGACGATCGCGAAGAAGACGGCGTTTCCGGGATCCCATACCGGCTGCGGCGTGGGATGCGGCGGAACCCAGCACCAGCCGTACGTCGAATCGTCGATCCACGCGCCGTAATGATAGGGAATCCAACCCCACGATTCGCCCGCGATCCACGTCCAGCCGATTCCTGCGCGCCAGAACCAGCGCCCGTTGTGATACGGTGCCCATCGCGCGTATTCGTGCGGCTTCCACGCGCTACCGTACGTTTTGACGGAGACCCAGCTGCCGTATGCGGAGAACGCCGTTACGCCGCTCAGCGATGGCGGAAGATGCGCGTCGCGCCGGGCGGCGATCTCGACCGCATCGCGCGTTTGATTGAATCCATCGAACGCGTCGCTCGGCGGCGGCAGCGAGTACTGCAACACCGGTTGCGCCGGGGGCCCGTCAATCGCTACCTGCTCTCCGGGCGAGAGAATCTCCATGCCGCTCGGGGTGATGATGCGTATCGTGCCGCGATGGACGCTGACGGACGTTTCGCTGCCGGTGACGGCGATACGAAAGAGGCCGGGAGCGTCGGGGCCGAGCGCGATCGATGCAGTTTCGACGCGCGGCGAATCGGCGTCGGCTTGCGACGAGACTTCGAGCGTTCCACCGAGAAGCCGAACGTCGCGATGGTGGGGCGCAAGGTCGACGATCTGCAGCGTCGCGTTCTGATCGAGCCGTAGAGCGACGGCGGGATCGAGCTGTACCTCGGCTCGCGCACCGCTCCGCGTCGCAAACGTGTCGCCTGCCAGAAGCGGTGCGTTGCGCAGTGCAACGACTTGCCCGCCCTCCGCGCGCGTAATCGTTGCGCCGCCCTGCAGCACGCTGACGTGCGCGACGAGCGCCATCGTCGCTAATCCGACCATCGAATCGTCACCCCCGCGTCGTGAAACCCGAAGTATCGCCGTGCCGAGCCTTGGAGGTACGCGAGCAGCGGTTCGCGCACGACGGCGACCGATACGCGCTCGCGTAGCGCGTCGATTGGGATCCACTCCGCAGCGACCACGTGATCGTGGCGAGAAGGGACGTTGGGTTCGCCGCTCGTCGCGATGACGAACGTGAGATTCATCACGTGCGTTGGACCATCATAGCTCTCGCTCACATAGGCAAAATCGACGACGCGCCCTTGCAATCCCGTCTCTTCAAGAAGCTCGCGCACGACGGTCTCGCTTGCTAGCTCTGCCTGCTCCTGCCGGCCGCCCGGTAGCGTCCAGAGCGGCTCTACGTGATTGGCATACGTCGAAGCGACGAGCAGCAGCCGTTCGCCGTGGCGCGCGATGCCGGTAGCGATATGGATGCTCATCGCAGAATGCTTTCGAAGACGTCGAGCGTTGCGGCGGCCGTCTTCTCCCAGGTCAGTGTCGCTGCGCGCGCGAGACCGCGGGCGCGCAGCTCGTTTGCGTACGCTGTGTCACCGGAGACGCGCCGGATGCCGTCGGCGAGCGCTTGTGCGTCCTCCGGTGGGACGTAGTGCGCTGCGTCGCCGCCGGCTTCCGAGAGCGAGGACGCCCGACTTGTGACTACCGGCGCGCCATAACTCATCGCCTCCAAAATCGGAAGGCCGAAGCCTTCGTAGCGCGATGGAAAGGCGAAGAGCGTGCAGGCGCGATAGAGCGCCGCGAGCTTTACGTCATCGACGTATCCCATCACGCGCACGGTCACGGAGACTCCCTCGATGCTTTTTGGGTCCGGTTCGCCGGCGACGACGAGCGTGAGGTCGGGGCGTTCGCGTTGGACGAGCGACATTGCGCGTGCGAGCAGGTCGATGCCTTTGCGGCGCTCCATCGTGCCGACGAAGAGGACGAAGGGTCCGAGCGAGGCGACGTCAGCGTCGTTGCGCGGCGGGAGGGGCCGGGAGACGCCCGGATATATGGGGACGAGTCGCTCCGGCGCAACGTGCAACTCACGCGCCAACTCCGCCTGCGAGAAGCGCGAGAGCGTGATGAGTGCCGCGCATCGCGTCGCAGCGTCACGAAAAATGCGCTGCGCCTCGGGCGCATAGCCGGGCACGACGAAGTTCGACGCGTCGCAGAGCGTCGCAACGGCGGGAAGGGAGAAACCCGTCCAGCTGCAGCCGTTGAATGGAAACCAGAGCGCATCGAGGCTGGCGCGGCCGTGAAAGCGTCGCGAGACGACCGGGTACGGGCGATCGACCTCGTACCGGTAGCGCCGTGCTGCGGTCCACGTGTGCCATTCGGGCAGGACGAGCGTCACGTCGACGCGGTCGGCAAACCCCTCGCTCCAGGCGCGCAAGATCGCGCGAAGATAGCGGCCGATGCCGCGATGGTCGCCCGGAAGGTTCCACGCGTCGACCCCGATGCGAATCATCGCGCAGCGGCGTCGCGAAAGACGGCGACGTGCTGCTCGGCGCTGCGATTCCACTGAAACGAGGCCGCACGCTCGAAGCCCTGAGCGATGAGCCGCGCGCGCTCGTCGCCGTCTTGCGTGATGCGACGCAGTGCCGCGCTCCAGGCAGCGACGTCGCGCGGCGGGGCGAAGAGTGCCGCATCGCCTGCAATCTCCGGCAGCGAGCTTGCGGCCGACGCGAGAACGGGTGTTCCGCACGCCATCGCTTCGACGACCGGCATACCAAACGTCTCGTGATAGGACGGCACGACGACCGCCAATGCTCCGCGATAGAGGTTGCGCAGGCCGGCGCTCGTCTCCGAGGCGAGATCGTCGGCGAAGTGCCCGGCGTGGACGACGCCTTCCCGCTGTGGCGCGTGCCCGCCGGCTACGGCGATCGGCGGTCCGTCACCGTGCGGCCATGCGGCGCGATGCGCTTCGTATAAGAGGTCAAAGTTCTTGCGCGGCTCGGCCTCCGGATCGCCGACGAAGAGCAGGTACCCGCCAATTTCGAGGGGCGCGTGCGGCAGCGCTTCACCCGGCGTGAACGAGGGTGAGACACCGTGATAGATGACGGCGATCCGCTCGCGCGGCACCCCGAAGACCGCGTGAACCTCATCCGCTCCGAAGCGTGAGACGGCGATAACCCGCGACGCTCGCTCGATCGATCGAAGAAACGGCACTTGATCGCGGCGCCGGTGGCGCCGGTCTTCGTGTGGGTACCGAAACGGCACCGCGTCGTGAATCGTGGCGACGGACGGGCCGCGCCAGCGCAAAAACGTGCCGTTCGCGGGGTTCCAGAGCACGTCGGCTTTGCGCGGCACCCTAGCCGAGACGCGGAAACGGTGGTTTCCGACGGCGCGCTCCAGCGCCGCGCGCACTCCCCAGCGCGACAGGCCTCCGACGACGAGCGTGAGGGCGACGTCCTCGCGCGGAGCGAGACGGCGAAGTATCGCGCGCAGGTAGCGCCCGATACCGCGCGTGTCCTCGACCGCTGCGCGTGCGTCGACGGCCACGTGAAGAACCACCAGGCGCTTTTCGGAGACGGAGGTGGCGAATACTCTGCGAAGGAGCGAGAATGGGCGTTGCCGCGCATCTCATCCTCGGCGCGCGCGAGGAGCCGTTCTTACCGGCGCTGCTTGCGTCGCTCGACGGCGTTGCCGGCATGCTTCTCGTGAACGACAACGCACCGGGCGCGTCACCGCACGAAGAGGTACTCGCGCAGAGTACCTTCGGGCGAGCGGGGAAGCTCGTCGTCGATCGCACCGCATTCTCCGGCTTTGCCGACGCGCGAAATGTCTGCCTTCGCCTGCACGCGCACGTCGCGGCGGGTGACTGGGTCGCATTCGTCGATGCGGACGAAGTGCATGGCGAAGGAGCGGCGCGCATCGCCTCGCGTCTCGACGAAGTGCCGAAGGAGATCGCGTTCGTCGACGGCTACACGTGGCATTTCTTTCAGTCCTTCGCATGGTTCACGTCAATCGAGCGGCGCATGATGTTTTTTCGCTTTGGCCCAGAGGTACGGTGGAGGGGACTCGTGCACGAACAGCTGCTCGGGCTGGACGGCGGTCGCATCGCGCTCCCGTACGTGTACGCGCATTACGGGCATACGCTGGAACCGCGCCGGCACGCCGAAAAGGGTCGCCACTATTCGGCGCTCGGAGCCCCGGGGAACGTCCTGCGCGAGGAGGAGCTGCGCAGCTTCGACATCGCGCAGTACTTCGCGCCCGTCTACCATCTGCTGATGCGATTTGTGGGGGAGCATCCGGCGGCGGCCGCGGCTACCCTGGCGCGGCTGGGCCCGGCTCTCGAGCCCTTTCACGCCCTCACCGAGCGCGTCGCCCGGCGTCAGTCGCCACTGGTCAAGGCGCGCAACGCCGTCCGACGGCTCAACTACGAGCTGCGCTGGCGCGGCCGGGCGCTGAACCCGCTCGCCCGCCGCTTGCTCCAGGGGCCGGGAGCACCCGAGCGGCGAACCTGAGAATAGGATCGTTGACCTAATGGAGGACCCATGATTCACATTTTCCGCTTCATCGTGAACGCGATCGTGCTGTATTGCATCGCGAGGTTCGGAGCGTCTCTCGGCTTCGATACCGGCGTCACGGTCAGGGACGCGGCCATTGTCGCCTTGATCTTCGGGGTGGTCAATGCGTTGATCGGCCCCGTGCTGCGGCTCGTCGCCTGGCCGATCAACTTCCTGACACACGGGCTGTTCAGCATCGTCATCAACTACCTGCTCTTCATCATCACGGTGGACGTGGCACCGCACATCGCGCCGACGTTCCGGCTCTCTGGCACCGTCAACTGGTGGCTCGCCGATCTCTGGGGTGCGATCATCCTGATGGTCGTAGGGACTCTCGCCCAGCAGCTGTGGCGCCATCCCTCGGAGCGAGGGGCCACGCAAATTACCGCCTAGTCCCCGGTTTTCCCAAAGACCCCGTTGCGGCAGGCGCAGGGCGGTGATACAATATCGCTCTGTGCCCGGGTGCCGCTCCGTGCGTAACTTGCCCTGAGCGGAAGTCGAAGGCACCCTGCTGAGGCGACGGTGGGACCGCTTACGTGACCACGTGAGCCGTGCTCCCTGCGTAGGTGAAGGCAGGCAACCCGTCCGGGGAATCCCTTGAATCTCATCGACGTCAACAACTTCGACGCCATGCGCATCGGCCTCGCGTCACCGGAGCAAATTCGCGCGTGGTCGTTTGGCGAAGTCAAGAAGCCCGAAACGATCAACTACCGCACGCTCAAGCCCGCGCGGGACGGTCTTTTCTGCGAGAAGATCTTCGGCCCGACCAAAGACTGGGAGTGTCATTGCGGCAAGTACAAGCGGATTCGGTTCAAGGGGATGATCTGCGACCGCTGCGGCGTCGAGATCACGCGGGCGAAAGTTCGCCGCGAGCGCATGGGCCACATCGAGCTCGCAACGCCGGTGAGCCACATCTGGTATCTCAAGGGCGTTCCGAGCCGCATCGGCATCCTGCTCGACATGTCGCCGCGCCAGCTCGAGAAGGTGATTTACTTTGCGTCCTACATCGTCATCGACCCGGGCGATACGACGCTGGCAAAGCGCGAGGTGCTCTCCGAACAGAAGTATCGCGAGGCGCGCGACAAGGTCGGCAATCGCTTCAAGGCCGGTATGGGAGCCGAGGCGATTCGCGAGCTCCTGCGCGACCTGAACCTCAAACGAATTCAGGAAGATCTCCGCAAAGAGTTCAAAGAAACGTCGGGTCAAAAGCGGCTGAAGGTCATCAAGCGACTCGAGGTCGTCGAGGCCTTTCTCTCGAGCGGAAACCGTCCCGAGTGGATGATTCTCGCCGCCGTTCCGGTTATCGCACCGGAGCTTCGCCCGATGGTGCAGCTCGACGGCGGACGCTTTGCGACGTCGGATCTCAACGATCTGTACCGGCGCGTCATCAACCGCAACAATCGCTTGAAGCGGTTGCTCGAGCTCAACGCGCCCGAGATCATCATCAAGAACGAGAAGCGCATGCTGCAGGAGGCTGTCGACGCGCTTATCGACAACGGCCGCCGCGGACGCCCCGTCACCGGGCCGAACAATCGTCCGCTCAAGTCGCTCTCGGACATCCTCAAGGGTAAGCAGGGACGCTTCCGGCAGAACTTGCTCGGCAAGCGCGTCGATTACTCCGGCCGATCCGTCATCGTCGTCGGTCCGACGCTCAAGCTGCATCAATGCGGCTTGCCAAAAGAGATGGCGCTCGAGCTCTTCAAGCCGTTCGTGATGAAGAAGCTCGTCGACCGCACGCTCGCGCACAACATCAAGAGCGCGAAGCGCATGGTCGAGCGCGTGCGTCCCGAGGTGTGGGACGTGCTCGAAGAGGTCATCAAGGAGCATCCGGTGCTGCTCAACCGCGCACCGACGCTCCACCGCCTGGGCATCCAGGCCTTCGAGCCCGTGCTCGTCGAGGGCAAAGCGATTCATCTCCACCCGCTCGTCTGCACGCCCTACAACGCTGATTTCGACGGCGATCAGATGGCCGTGCATCTGCCGCTCTCCGCCGGTGCGCAGGCGGAGGCGCGCATCCTCATGCTCTCGAGCAACAACATCTTGCTGCCGGCGTACGGCAACCCCGTATCGATTCCGACGCAAGACATGGTGCTCGGGCTCTACTACCTGACGTTCCAGCGCGAAGAATATAGCGGGCCGGCAAAGGCCGCGGTCTCCGAGGACTTCGACGGCGGCACGCGCGCCGGGGCCATGGCGGCGTTCTCCGATTCGAAGGAAGCTGTGCTTGCCTACGAGACGCGTGGCATCAAGCTCCAAGAGTGGATCAACGTGCGCCGCAACGGCGAGCTCGTCAAGACCACCGTCGGTCGCGTGATCTTCAATCAAGCGTTCCCGGAGCACTGGGGACATCCGTTCATGAACCGGATCATCGACAAGGGCGAACTGAAGAAGATCATCACGGACTGTTATCGTACGCACGGCAATGCCGAGACGGCGCGTTTCCTAGACGCGATCAAGGAGCTCGGTTTCCATTACGCGACGCTCTCCGGGACGACGGTATCGATCAGCGACATCATCGTGCCCGAGAAGAAGCACGAGATCGTTAACGATGCCCAAAAAGAAGTCGACGATTTGCACCGGCTTTTCGAGCAAGGCTTCATTTCGGACGACGAGCAGTACAATAAGACCATCGAGATCTGGTCGCGAGCGAGCGAAGAAGTGACGAGCGCGATGCAAGCCGCGCAGAATCCGCTCAACCCGGTCTTCATGATGGCGACCTCGGGCGCGCGCGGCTCGATCGCGCAGGTCAAGCAGTTGGGCGGCATGCGCGGCTTGATGTCGGATCCGTCCGGGCGCATCTTGGAGATTCCGGTCAAAGCGTCGCTGAAAGAAGGCCTGACGGTTCTCGAGTACTTCATCTCGACGCACGGCGCGCGCAAAGGTCTCGCCGACACGGCGTTGCGCACGGCGGACTCCGGCTATCTCACGCGCCGGCTCGTCGACGTCGCGCAAGACGTCATCGTGCGCGAAGAGGATTGCGGTACGCCTAGCGGCATCACCGTGCGCGACATCCGCTCGGGCAAGGAGATCATCGAAGCGCTCGGCGACCGAATCGTCGGGCGGCGCGCGGCCGAGGAGCTGCGCACCGATCCGCGCCGGCCAACGACCGCGATCGTCAAGCGGAGCGACGAGATCACGGAAGAGAAGGCGAAGGCCATCGTCGAGGCCGGCATCGAGGAAGTGAAGATTCGCTCGGTGCTTACGTGCCGCTCCAAATACGGCGTCTGCGCGACGTGCTACGGGCGCGATCTCGCGACGAGCGGGCGAGCCGACATCGGCACGGCGGTCGGCATCATTGCCGCGCAATCGATCGGCGAGCCAGGCACGCAGCTCACGCTGCGAACCTTTCACACCGGCGGCGTCGCGACCGAGGACATCATCACCGGTCTGCCGCGCGTGGAGGAAATCTTCGAAGCGCGCAAACCCAAAGGTCAAGCAATCGTTACGGAACAGTCGGGAAGCGTTCGACTTACCGAGGAGAAAAACCGGCGCGTCGCCTACGTGACCGACGAGGCCGGCGAAGAGCACGAGTACGACATCCCGTATGGAATGCATCTCGCCGTGCGCGACGGTGACCGCGTCGAAGCAGGCGACCCGCTCAACGAAGGCTCGCTCAACCCGCACGACATCCTGCGCATCAAAGGGCAGACCGCGCTCCAAAACTATCTCGTCGAGGAAGTGCAGAAAGTCTATCGCTCGCAAGGAGTCGACATCAACGACAAGCACATCGAGGTTATCGTTCGCTCGATGCTGCGCAAGGTCAAGATCGTCGACGGCGGCGACACGAACTTCCTGCCCGGGCAGCTCGTGGAATCGGCGCACTTCAACGAGACCAACGAGCGCATCCAGCAGGACGGCGGCACCGCGGCGACGGCGTCACCGGTGCTGCTCGGCGTCACGAAGGCGTCGCTAGCGACGGACTCGTTCCTCTCGGCCGCCTCGTTCCAAGAGACGACGCGCGTCCTGACCGACGCAGCGATCAAGGGCAAGTACGATCCGCTGCTCGGCCTCAAGGAGAACGTCATCATCGGCAAGCTGATCCCGGCGGGAACGGGCATGACGCGATACCGTCAAGTCGAGATCTTGCCCGAGGGTCAAGACGTCGACGAAGAGGGGCGTTCGCGGACGCAGCTCGACTTCAGCTTTGGCGGTATGACTGCCGACGAAGCCGCGTTCGCTGAAGTCATGGGCGGTGCCGGAGACAGCGTCAGTCGTTTGATGAGCGCGTACGAGCGCAACCGCGAGCCTCAGGCGGTGCAGTACGAAGGCGAGTACGAAGACCACGCCGGCGTGCAAGCTCCGCCCAAGAAGACGCAGTACGATCGCATCAAGGGAATCAATCCGGAGGAACTGTAGCGTGCGCGACGATGCTTCGCACTGCTGGAGCGGCGTCGAGCACAAGCACGCTGCCGTGGCTGAGATAGGGCGCGATCTTCTCCTGAATGTCGCGTCCGCGATCCCCCGTGAGCGAATCTTAGTCGCGAGCTGGTGCTCGCTCAATCCCCGAGCGCGCTCGCGCCGAAGGAACGCAATATCCGGAACGAGCGTCGTGCGATTCGCCGGCTGCGATGACACGCATAGTGTATCACGCCGTTACTCGTGCGCAACAAGAGCGGAGGTTCCCTGGCGTTAGGTGATCGGCTACGTGTCGGTCGATTCCGCGGACCTGCACGGAAGATGGCGTACCATAATCGCGACTGGCGTCGCCACGTCACACTTCACCAGGAGTTCGTACCGATTAGCGACTCCCAGGACCTGGAACACTCGTGTGAGATGAGCGCTCACCGTTCCCTGGGCGCAGCGAAGCTCGAGTGCGATGTGCTTGATGCTATACCCACGCAAAGCCAAACGAAGAACGCGATGTTGTGCCGGCGTCAGTTTCGGCGCGCACGGGAACGCGAAGTCCTCTGAAAGACTCTGCATTGCCGAATCGACCATCTGCCCACCCGGGCGCTTCATGGTGGCTCGTTCCTTCGATAGGGGTGGGGGGTATGCCTCCTCTGCGTTCGTCGCGTCAATTGTTTGTAGAAGCTTCGTAGGAAGCACCTCGTAGGTGATTCTTCGAATGGCACGGCGTTGCCCGATTCGCTAAACTCGGACTGTGCGTCACACTGCCGGCATCTTTGCCGTGGCGGCCATTTCCGTGTTCGCCGGTGCCAGCGCGCTGAGCGCACCGGCACGCCGTCGCCCGACGCTGGCGCCAAGCCCCGTTCCCATTGTCGTAGCGCTGCATGAGGTGCGCGCCGCTCGCGCCGCGCAGATCGTTCATGGTCTCTATCCGGCCGTGCGCATCCGCGTCGATGCAGCGGCCAACGCCGTCATCGCCATCGCGCCGCCGGAGCAAGCAGATGCGATCCGCACGATCTTGCAAGGCATCGACGTGCGCTCTCCGGATTCGGCCTCGGTCGATGCCGAAGTCCTGCACAATGTTTCGGCGGCGGTGGTACTCGGGAAGCTGCGCGCGGTCTTCCGCACGGCGCGCTTCTTCGTGGCGCCGAACCACACGCTGATCACCGTCGCATCGCCCGACGACATGGAGCAAATCAAAACGGTGATCGTAGCGATTGATACGCCGCTGCAGACCCCGACGCCCAGGCCCCGCTATCCTGCGGTTGCGGTGCGCATCACCCAGCGTAACGTCCGCCAGGTTGCGCTTGCCGTCGCGCACTCCGCGCCCGATGTTGCGGTCGCGATCTCGGGTTCGGAGATTCTCCTGCGCGGGCCGCCGGACGACGTCGAGCACGCCAAGGACCTGATTGCGCAACTCGACATGCCGCAGATGGGCGTCACCTACTCCGAAGTGTATCGGCTTCGCTTCGTCGACGCAGCTTCCGTCACCGATCTGCTCTCGCGCTCCTTTCACGATCTCCGCATCGACACCGACACGACGCTCAACGCGATTACGGTGCAGGCCGACAGTACGATCCAAGAGCGCATCGGCGAGGCGATCGCCCAACTCGACGTCGCTCCTGCGGGAACGCCTGGAGCAGTCGGTGCGGGCGGACCAGGCGGCACCGATATCGACTACGTCACCTTGAACGCGGCGCTCCCGGGGAGCAACGGACCCTCGACCTCCGCCCAAGACATCGCCCAGACCGTGCAGCAAGTCTTGCAGCAGGCCGCACCCGACCTACACGTCACGGTTCCCCCGAACTCCACCACGCTGATTCTCTCCGGCAGTCCCTACGCGATCCAACTGGCCAAGAGCGTCATCGCGCACTTGGACGTAATGCAGCCCGAGGTCGTGCTCGACACGGAGATTCTCGAAGTCGACGAAACGGTTGCCAAGAACTTGGGGCTCGAGTTTCCCGGCGGCGGCGCACTGATCGGCACGACCTGGCAGGAGCAGAGTCCGTCGGCGCCATCAGGTGGCGGCACGCCGCCGCCCTTGGAAGGATTGATGCCGTTCTTCCGCACGGTGCCGATCCAGTTCAGCCTCGAGCTGAACCTCGCGATCCAGAACAACCAAGCGCGCGTGCTCTCCGACCCGCGCATCACCACCTTCTCCGGTCATACTGCGACGATCCGTGCCGGCGACACGATCTCGATCCTCACGACGACCGGTGGCGGCACGGGAACCGTGGCGACGACGCAGGTCCAGAGTTTCCAAACCGGCGTGACCTTGGACATCACGCCTATCGTCAATCCCGGCGGCCTCATCACGGTTACCCTGCATCCGCAGGTATCCAACGAAGCCGGGATCGTCAACGGCGTGCCGCAGATTTCCACGCGCGAGACGCAGACCACGGTGGGGCTGCTCAATAACCAGACGCTCGTGATCGGGGGCCTCATCGAAGACAGCCAGAGCCACACGGTCAACAAGATTCCGATCCTCGGCGACTTGCCGCTGATCGGCAAGCTCTTCCAGAACAACGCGGTGCAGAACAGCCGCAACGATCTCATCATCACCGTGACGCCGCATATCGTGCAGCCCGGCGACTCCAATCTCTTCGTCGACGGCAACGGGGTTTTGCCTGCGATTCCTACCGCGCAACCCTTACCGAGTATTCCGACGCCGCAGGCGTTGCCAACGCTCGAACCAAACGCGCTGCCTCCGGCAGCGACGACGGCATGTTGTCATCCTGAGCGTAGCGCGCAGCGCGCAGTCGAAGGATCGCCACAATTGCGCCCGACGCCCATGCCCGTTGTCATCCCGAGCCCTTCGACCGCGCTGCGCGCGCTCAGGGTAAACTCCGTCGAGGGAAGCGCCTCACCGCAACCGCTTGCCACCCCGTCACCGGTAGCGCTTCCCTCGGCGTTTTCGCAGACCGACGTCTACACGTTTGGCAGTGCGCCCTCGAACAACTACGCTGCCGATAGCGCGGCGGTCCAGATTTTCTACGTGCAAGTATCGCCGACGG
>DAHXOK010000035.1:2500-21258 GCA_027364935.1 Vulcanimicrobiota bacterium
ACCCGGCAGATAGTTCAACACGCCGGCGGGAAGGCCAGCCTCGTGCATGAGGTCCACGAACCACGCCGCAACGATTGCTGCGTCGCTCGATGGTTTGAGCACGACGGTGTTGCCGGCAACGATAGCGGCAGAGGTCATGCCGATCGGGATCGCGGCCGCGAAGTTCCACGGCGGAATAACGACGCCGACGCCGAGCGGAATGTAGACGAGCTCGTTGCGCTCGCCCTCGATGGGCGTCACCGGCTGCGGCTGCGCGTAGCGAAGCATCTCACGCCCGTAGAACTCGAGAAAGTCGATCGCCTCGGCAACGTCGGCATCGGCCTCCGGCCAGCTCTTTCCGACTTCGTACACGAGCAATGCATCGTACAGGAAGCGCCGTTCGCGCAAGAGCGCCGCGCTTCTAAAGAGCACGCTCGCTCGCCGTCCAGCCGGTGCAAGCCTCCAGCTCGCGAAGGCGCGCTCCGCGGCATCGACGGCGCGCTGCGCGTCCTCGCCGGACGCCGAGGCCGTCTCTCCCACGATCTCACTCGGCACCGCGGGATTGCGCGAATGAATGCGCTTGCGCGTTTGCACGCGCTGACCGTCGACGACCAGCGGATACGATCGGCCTAAGCCGCGCTTCACCTCGGCTAGAGCTGCCTCCATCGCTGCAACGTCGCCGCCATCCGTAAACGTCTTGATCCGTTCGTTCTCGAACGGGGTTACGCGATCCATCGTGGCCGTCATACGCGAAGTATTATGGTTGTCGCGCGAGAATCCCCGTTTGCATGCACGATGTCGCGGTTATCGGAGCGGGTCTCGTCGGCCTTGCGACCGGCCGCGAGCTTCTACTGCGTAATCCACGCTTGAGGGTCGTCCTGATCGAAAAGGAGGCCGCGATCGGCGCCCACCAGTCCAGTCACAACAGCGGCGTCATTCACTCAGGCGTCTCCTACACGCCGGGCTCGCTCAAGGCGCGCCTCTGCCGCGACGGCGCTGCGGCATTGCGCTCCTACTGCAACGAACGTACGATTCCGTACCGCGTTGTCGGCAAGCTCGTCGTTGCCGCGGACGAGCCAGAGCGTACCGTACTGCGCGAGCTCGCGCGCAGGGCGGACGCGAATCTCATTTCTGGCGTCGCACTTCTCGACGCCGCGGAAATCCGGGAGCGGGAGCCGGCCTGCATTGGCATCGCAGCACTCTACACCCCGCAGACTGCGATCGTCAACTACGCCGACGTCGCGGGCGCGCTCGCCGTCGATCTGCGCGAAGCCGGCGCCGAGATACGGACCGGCAATGCCGTGACCGGCCTCGCCCGTGCAACCGGCGGTATGCTTGTGCGCATTCGCGGCGGAGGCGCGATCGAGGCGCGGTGCGTGGTCGCGTGCGCCGGGCTGCAAGCGGACCGCGTCGCGCGGATGGGCGGCGCCGGCCGCGCCCATCGCATCGTTCCCTTTCGCGGCGACTATCTTCTCCTCAGCCCCGAACGTCGGGGGCTCGCCAACGCCTGCCTCTATCCCGTCCCCGTGCCGGGGTCGCCGTTTCTCGGCGCTCACGTCACGCCGCGCATCGACGGCGGCCTACTGCTCGGCCCCAACGCAGTGCGCGCCGCCCATCGAGAAGCGTACCGCAGCTCCGCGCGCAGCGCACGCGAGATCGTGAAAGCCGTCCGCCGGTACGTTCCGTCCCTACGCGCCGAAGATACGTTGCCGGGACCGTGCGGCATTCGCGCACAAGCCGTAGACGAAGACGGGCGCTTCGTCGACGATTTTCTCTTCGCCGGTGACGACCGCGCACTTCACGTTCTCAACGCTCCCTCTCCCGCTGCGACGGCGTGCCTGGCGATCGCGCGCTATATCGCCGACGAAGCCAAGCGGCGATTCGCCCTCGCGCCCGGTTCGCAAGCTTAGCGCAGCGACGCGCTCAATCGCTCGACACGCTCGACCGCTTCCTTGCCGCGCGCCCCGGCATACGCGTCGATCAGCGCACTCCCGACGATGAAGCCATCGACGAGTGGCGCGATTGCCCGCACCTGATCGGCGGTACTGATGCCAAAGCCTACCGCGAGCGCCTTCGTTGTGACGTCGCGAAGCATCGTGATCTGTTTGCGCAACGGCTCGGCGTCGGGCGCGCTACCCGCACCCGTAACGCCCAAGCGCGAAACGACGTAGATGAATCCGGAGGCACGCTCCGCGATGCGAACTGCGCGCTCGCGCGTCGTCGTCGGCGCGACAAGCAACGGCATCGCCAACCCGTTTCTCGCGAGCGCTTCGCACAGCGGATCGATCTCCTCCAGAGACAGATCCGGAACGATCGCACCCGCGGCGCCGGCCGCCGCCGCGTCCCGAGCAAAGGCCTCGATGCCATGCCGATAGACCGGATTGAAGTACGTAAAGAGCACCACGGGGATCTCGCGGCCCAGGCGCCCCGCGAGCGTAAGCACGTCGCGAAGCGTGACGCCGTTTGCGAGCGCGCGCTGCCCGGCCGCAGCAATCGTCGGGCCATCCGCCAAAGGATCGCCGTACGGTACGCCGAGCTCCACGGCGGCCGCGCCTGCGATCGCGAGTGCGCGCACCATTGCCTCCGTCGTCTCCAGGTCCGGGTCACCGGCCATGAGATACGGGATGAACGCGGGACGTTGCGCGCGCAGCGCGTCTTCTACGCGGTACGTCGCCGATGGCTCCTTAAGATGACAGGCGTCCAACGTGCGCGAGATCCTTGTCCCCGCGACCGCTCAAGTTGACGAGCACGAGATCGCCGCCGCCGCGCTCCCGCGAAATGCTTCTCGCAAACGCGAGCGCGTGCGCGCTCTCGAGTGCCGGGACGATGCCTTCGGCGCGCGCGAAATCGAAGAACGACTCCAACGCTTCGCCGTCGCGAACGGAGACGTACGAAACTCGGCCGCTCTCCTTGAGATACGCGTGCTCCGGCCCGACGCCGGGATAGTCGAGGCCGGCGCTGATGGAATGGGTTTCGAGGACTTGCCCTTCCGCGCTCTGCAGGACGTACGACCGCGACCCGTGCAGCACGCCGATGCTTCCCGCACCGAGTGATGCCGCCGTGCGGCCGCTCTCGATCCCTTCGCCTGCCGCTTCCACGCCCCACAACCGGACGCCGCCGCTATCTAAAAACGCGGTGAAGATGCCGATGGCGTTGCTTCCGCCGCCCACGCACGCCACGACGTCGCTCGGAAGGCGACCGTACTCGCGCGCGCACTGCTCGCGCGCCTCGTCGCCGATGACGCGTTGGAACTCGCGCACCATGTACGGATACGGATGCGCGCCGACGACGCTGCCGATGAAGGATAAACTCTCCTCCACTTCTGCCGCCCAGACCCGGAACGCTTCGTTCGTGGCGTCCTTCAGCGTCTGCGTTCCCGAACTCACGGAGTGCACCGTCGCCCCCAAGAGCCGCATCAGCGCCACGTTCGGCGCTTGTCGCTCGACGTCGCGTGCCCCCATGTACACGTCGACGGGAAATCCGAACTTCGCCCCCACCGTCGCCGCCGCCACGCCGTGCTGGCCCGCGCCCGTCTCGGCGATGACACGCCGCTTGCCCATGCGCTGCGCGAGCATCGCCTGCCCTAGCGTGTTGTTGATCTTGTGCGAACCGGTGTGATTCAAGTCTTCACGCTTGACCACGAGCGGAACTCCGCCGGTCTCGAAGCGTCGCGCGCGATAGAGGGGCGCCGGCCGACCGACGTACGTCGCGAGCAGTTCCCGGTACTCGCTCCAGAAGCGCCCGTCCTCGAACGCCTCCGCAACTGCGCGCTCGAGCTCGTCGAGCGCATACGCGAGAACCTCCGGCACGAATCGGCCGCCGAAGGCGCCAAAGTAGCCGCGGGCGTCAGGTTTCATCCGCTTCTCTTACGGCACGCACGAACGCGGCCATCTTCACCGCGTCCTTCCGCCCTCTCGCGTCCTCGACACCGCTACGCGCATCGACCGCGAACGGCCGAACCGCTCGCACACACTGCCCGACGTTCTCCGGCGTCAAGCCACCCGCAATCGCGATGGGGCGAACGCGTGCGATGGTCGAGACGTGCTCCCAGGCGAACGGCGTGCCGGGAGCGTTGCGGTCGTCGCGCGCCGTGTCGAAGAGCACGAGCACGTCGGGGAATTCGCGGCAGCGCTGCGCGAGTCGCTCCGTCGAGTCGCCCGGCAGTACGGCAAGTGCCTTCACGATCAATCCCCCGATCTCGGAGACGAGCGTCCCCGACTCGTTGCCGTGCAGCTGCACGACGAGGCTCGACAGCGCGTCTCGGGCGGCCTCGATTTCGGCCCGCTTCGGATTCGCGAAAACGCCCACGGGCGTCACGAACGGAGGGATGCGTCGCGCGATCTCTTCGAACGCCGGCCAGGCGATGTGCCGCGGCGACGCCGCGAAGATCATGCCTACCGCGTCGGCGCCGGCCTCGATCGCCTCTTCTACTTCGGCCCAGCTCGTGCAGCCGCAAAACTTCACGCGCGTCCGCATCAGGCTTCCTCGGCTCGGAGCGCCGATTTCAAGCTCGAGATACGCTCGCCCGGCGACTCGGCGCGCATCAACGATTCGCCGATGAGAAATCCCCGCGCTCCAGCCTGTCGCAACCGCAGCAGATCCTCCGCATCCTGCATACCGCTCTCGCTGATTGCAAAGAGCTCTGCTGGAACCTGCGGCAAGAGCAACTCGCTCGTTGCGAGATCGGTCGTCAACGTGCGAAGGTTACGATTGTTTACCCCGACGACCAGCGCCCCGCTGCGTACGGCTCGCTCGAGTTCCGCCTCGTCGTGCACTTCAACCAGCGCATCCATGGCGTACGCGGAGGCCTCGTCGATGCAGGCTGCCAGCGCGGCATCGTCGAGCGCGGCAACGATAAGCAGCACGCAATCCGCGCCGTACGCCGCCGACTGCGCGATCGCGTAGCGGCTCCCCAAGAAATCCTTGCGCAAGATCGGCCGCGCCGACGCCGCACGCGCCACGTCGAGAAACGCCAAATCGCCCAGGAAATGATCCGGCTCGGTGAGGACGCTGATGGCATCGGCGGCAGCGTAGCTTCGCGCGATCGCTGCGGCGTCGAAGTTTCGCGCGATCAGCCCAGCCGAGGGCGAGGCGCGCTTGATCTCTGCGACGATCGCGCAGCCGTCGGCAGAACGAAGCGCGGCGAGGAAGCCTCGACGCTCGCCCATCCGCGCGCGCGCGCGCTCCCGCACCATCGCGTATGGCTCCGCCAGCTCTGCGGCGGCGAATCGCTCGAGCGCCGAGGCGAAGATCGGCTCCAGCACGTCAGGCACCGGCAACTGCCTTCGCGCGCTCGAAGACGCGCAGCGCTTCTCCGCTCGCGAGGACCTCTCGCGCGGAGACGAACGCCTCGCCGAGCGACGCGTGCGCGCCCGCTACGGTGAGCGCAAGTGCGGCATTGAGCGCCACGACGTCCGCCCGCGCAGATCGCTCTCCGCCCAGCACGCCGAGGAAGGCCTCAAGGCATGCCTCGGGCGTCGCTCCCGAGATCTCCGCAAGTGGCGCACGCACGCCGAACGCTGCCGGATCGATGTCGAAGCGGCGTTGGCGGCGCCCGAACTCGAGGACGCTCGTCGTGCCCTCCCCCGCGACTTCGTCCATGCCGCCGGGGCCACGCACGACCGCGCCGCTCGTTCCCAGCCCTCCGAGAATGGCGGCAACCATCTCTACTGCGGAGGCGCGCGCCACGCCCACGACGAGATGCGTCGGCCGTGCAGGGTTCGTGAGGGGGCCAAGAAGATTGAAGATCGTCGGGACGCCCAGCTCCCGGCGTAGCGGCGCAACCTGCTTCATCGCCGGGTGGTAGTGTGGCGCAAAAAGAAACGTGAAGTTCGTCTCGCGCAGCATGCGCGCGCTGAGTTGCGGTGATGCGTCCAGCCGTAATCCCGCAGCCTCGAGAACGTCGGCGCTACCGCACACGCCCGATGCCGCACGATTTCCGTGCTTCGCGACGGGGATGCCGGCCGCGGCCACGACGAGCGCAGCCATCGTGGAAATGTTGATCGTTCGCGAGCCGTCGCCTCCGGTACCGACGATGTCGACCAGCACCGGCAGCTCGTGATCGAGCCGCACGCAGCGCTCGCGCATCGCACGCGCCGCACCCGCGACTTCGTCACCCGTCTCGCCACGCGCCGCAAGCCCGACGAGCACTTCTCCGGCCAAACTCGGCCCGACTTCGCCGTCCACGATCGCGCCGACGAGGGCGGCCGCCTCCGTTTCGTCGAGCCTCCCGCCGTCCAGGATACGGCGCAGCAGCGACGCGTATGAAATCTACCTCACCAACTCTACCAGCGACAGCTCGGCGGCGTCGCCGTTGCGCACGCGCGTCTTCGTGATGCGCGTATAGCCACCCGTTCTTCCGTGAAATCCCGGAGCGAGCTGTTCAACGAGCTTCTTCACGACGGCTGGCTCGGTGACGTATTCTGCGACGCGCCTGCGCGCCGCCAGATCGCCCTTCATCGCCGCGGTAATGAGACGCTCGGCTAAGCGGCTGACTTCCTTTGCCTTCGTAGACGTCGTCTCGATCTTTTCGTGCTTGAAGAACGACGTTGCGAGATTACGCAGCAGCGCGCGCCGATGCGCGTCCGTTCGCGAAAGTCGCTTGTACGCGATCTGGTGCGGCATCGTTACGACTGCCGCAGCGAAAGCCCGCGCTCCGCGAGCACTTGCTTGATCTCGTCGAGCGACTTCTTGCCGAAGTTGCGCATCTTCATGATCTCATCTTCGCTCAGGTCGAGCAGCTCCGAGATCTTCGAGATGCCGGCGCGCTTCAGGCAGTTGAAGGAACGCACCGACAGGTTGAGCGTCTCGACGGGCACGTCCCACTCGTTCGGCGGCGTCTCCGGCAACGGTTCTCTGCGATCGGTGAATGAAACGAAGAGATCGAACTGCTCCTGCGCGATGCGCGCTGCGGTCGCCAGCGCTTCCTCCGGCGTGATGGCGCCGTTCGTCTCGATTTCGATCGTGAGCCGGTCGTAGTCGACGCTCTGGCCGACGCGCGTGTCGTCGATGCTGAAGTTGACTCTGCGAATCGGCGAAAACATCGAATCGATCGGGATCAAGCCGATCATGTGCTCGACGTTGCGTTGCCGGTCGGCCATGACGTATCCGCGCCCTTTTTCGATGCCGATCTCCATGGAGAGCTTCGCGTCCTTCGCCGTCAGCGTCGCAAGATGATACGAGGCGTCGAGAATCTCGACGTCCGCGTCGGGCGTAATGTCTCCCGCGGTGACGTCCTTCGTGCCGCTCGCATTCAACGTCAGGACTTTCGGCTCGTCGCCGTCCAGCCGTACGGCCAGTCCTTTGAGATTGAGCATAAGGGCGATCGTATCTTCGACCATCCCCGGGATCGTCGAGAACTCGTGCAATACGCCGTTGAGCTTCATGTACGTGACGGCGGCGCCGGGAATCGAGCTGAGGAGAATCCGGCGCAGCGCGTTTCCGAGCGTAATGCCGAATCCTCGGTCGAGCGGTTCCACGATGAACTTCGCATAGTTCTCACGCCGCTCGCGAACTTCGATGTTTGCGCCGACGGGCGCTTCCAGAGTGGTCATGGTGTGATTCTTCGGTCCTTTGCGTGCCGCTTACGTTATCCGGTTCGGGTCCCCGACCCGTACCGATCGTACGCCTAGCGACGGAATGTCGTCGTTCCGCAGATGCGGATCAACGAGAGTAGTATTCGACGATGAGCTGTTCGTCCACCGGCGTGTCGATGTGCTCGCGCGCTGGCAGTTGCAGAACTTTTGCGACGTTCTCCTGCTCGTTCCATTCGAGCCAGTCGGGAGGACGGCGGCTGCGCGCTTGCTCCAAGTTCGATTCGAAGACCGGCGACTTGAGGCTACGCGGTCCGATCGTTACGACGTCGCCCGGCCTCACGATGTGCGACGGAACGTTCACGACCTTGCCGTTGATCTTGAAGTGGCGGTGCGTGACGAGCTGGCGCGCCTGCGCGCGGCTCGCCGCCAGGTTCAGCCGATAGACGATGTTGTCGAGGCGCCGTTCCAACAGCTGCAAGAACGTTCTTCCCGTTTGCCCCGGAACTCGCGCCGCCTCACGAAAGTAGTTCTCGAACTGGGCCTCGTGTACGCCGTAGTAGCGGCGCATCTTCTGCTTCTCGCGTAACTGGCGCCCGTACTCCGAGACCTTTGTGCGCGATTTGCCGGTCGTCTTCTGGCCTGGGGCGGTGCCCCGGCGCTCGACCGCGCACTTGCGCGAGAGGCAACGATCGCCTTTGAGAAAGAGCTTGATCTTCTCGCCCGTCTTACTCGCCGCGGTCTCACGACGGCAGAGGCGACAGACCGGTCCGGTGTATCGCGACACTACACCCTCCGCCGCTTCGGCGGGCGACAGCCGTTGTGCGGAATAGGCGTGACGTCCTTGATAAGCGTAATCTCCAAGCCCGCGGCTTGCAGCGACCTGATCGCGGCCTCGCGGCCGGCTCCCGGTCCCTTGACGAGCACTTCGGTCGTCTTGAGCCCGTGCTCCATCGCCTTGCGCGCCGCGGCTTCGGCGGCCATCTGCGCCGCGAACGGCGTGGATTTCTTCGATCCTTTAAAGCCGAGATTCCCGGCCGAAGCCCAGGAGAGTACGTTCCCGTGCGCGTCGGCAATCGTCACGATGGTGTTGTTGAAGGATGCGTGAATGTGGGAAACGCCCGTTTGGACGTTCTTCACTTCACGCTTGCGGCGTGTCTTGGTTTGCTTCTTGGCGGCCAAAAAGAGACTCCGGTGGAAGGCAGTATGCCACGAGCACCGGTGAGAGCCCCGGCGCCAAGGGTGTATCTTATCGTAGCCGCGAGCCTAGGTCAAGGCGGAGGCCCGGCCGAGCGCCGGGCTTCAGCCCAGAATGAGCCTAGAACTTGATCCCGATCCCTGCGTACGGCCCGCTGTGGCTGTACGCCGAGGGGTCGTTTGCGTTGGCCGTACTTCCGCCGTCGCCGAGCCAGCCTAAATCGACAAAGATCGGGCTGTTCCCGATGACGTAGGTAAGGCCGATCTGATACTTGAGCACGCGATAGGCGAGTATCCACGGTGCGCCCAGGCTGTCCGTGTACGTACCGCGCACGTTCGGGTAGTACCACGCACTCCCGTAGATCGAGAATGCGTGATCGAGGTCCGGCAGTTTCTCCACGCCGAAGCCCCAGCCGTTCATGCTGGGGTAGCCGTAGTTGTTCGAGCGCCAGAGGTATCCGACGCCGATATAGATACGCGGTTGAGCGACGCGGATGCCCACGCGAGCGTCGACGTCCTGATCGCGCGCCGTGAACGACGGCACGAACGACGATCCGACACCGCCGATGTTCGCGACGTTGCACTGCGGATCCGATATGCTGGCGCAGTTGTGCGGATATTGGTACTGCCGGAAGTCCCCGGCGATCATCCACGGGATGCTCCACGTCGTGAACTCGAAAGCTCCGCGCACCGCATACGCAGACCTTCCGGTATTGCCGGGGCTGAACTCGTTGTACACCTTCGGAGAGATGATGTAGTCGCCCGCAACGTACCGGTCGTTATAGCGTGCCGGCGGTGGCGGTGGCGGAGTCGGTGACGGAGGCGGTGGCGCGGGCGTCTCTGCCGGCGGCGGAGGCGGTGGCGGCGTCGGCTGCAGGTACCTCACGACGACGGCGTGCCGATCCGGCAGCCACTGAACGTACGCGCCCATGGCCTCGGAGATCACACGAACCGGCACGAGGACCGTACCGTGGTACATGATCGGCGGTACGTCGAGCGGACGCGTCTCGCCGTTCACGACGACCTCAGAATCGCCTACCGTCACTTGAATCTGTGCGCCCGCTTTGGATACGGTGACCGTGCGCGACGACGGATCGTAAGCGACCGACGCACCCATCTGTTCGAACATGGAGCGCAGCGGAATCAGGATGGTGCCGTTGCGCACGAGTGCCGCAAGCACGCGGCCCTGCCGCAGCGTGTCGGGTCTGGCATACACGTGGTGATCGTTGTAGAGAATCGGGATCTCCCCGGACGGCGGCGATCCGAAATCCGGTGCGGGAGCCGACGCCTGTGCGACCGCAGCTTCTCCAATGTTGCGCTGCGCTGAAGCGTAAGACGGAACGGCCACTGCGGCAAGCCCGAACACCGCCAAAATCAGCGTCGCTCTAGATCCCCTGCCCAATCGTTTCACGGATACCTCCTTCAGCTAGTAGCGGACGCATCGCTCGAATGGCTTACGCTTATCCGCCTCCGCGCTTATTCCCGCGTCAATCCAGCCGGTAAACGCCGCAGCAAGCCGATACCCAGCAGCATCTCCAGGCCGGCTAGGATGAACGCCGCAGTCACGCCGGTTTGGAGACCGCCGCCCAGTCGCTGGACCAGGGCAGTCGCTGCCAACGGAGCGACGATCTGTGGCGCGATGACCGCAAGGTTCCACAACGCCATGCCCCCCGCCGCGGAGGCTTGCGGTATCACGCGGCAAGCAATCGCCCAGTCCGCTACCAAGAAGACGCCCCATCCGAGGCCACCGATGAGAATTGCTGCAGCCGCGGCGATTGGCGAGCGTCCGACGACGAAGATCGTCAGTGCCGCGACCGCGCAGAGTGCGCCCACCGTCGCAACGTTGCGGCGGTCGAAGCGGTCGCTCGGGCGTCCTCCAAGCGCCGCTCCCGCCGCGCCGACGAGCGTGAACGCAAGAATGAGCTCGCCGTCGGCGATTCGCGCTTGCCGCTGCACGTGCGTGACGAATGCGAGCGTATAAAAGAACAGATACCCGAGCAGCGTATAGAAGCCGGCAAAAAGCGACGCTCGCGAAAGAAAGAGCAGCGCAAACGCGCGCGAGAAGCGGATCGCAGCGCGCTGGGAAGGAGCGCGCGGCGGCCAGACGCGCACGGCACGGGCCGTTGCCGCACAGGTCGCGAGAAGCAGAGCTCCGAGTACCCCCGCGAGAACCACGCCGTTTCCGACGACGGTCGCGAGCGTTGCTCCGGCGGCGTTGCCCGCGCTCTGCAACCCTGCCATCCATGCGGATGCTATGCCTGCGCTCTTGCTTTCCACGAGGTCCGGGATCGCCGCTTGATAGGGATTGATGGCGATATTCAACCCCGCTTGCAAGGCCGCGTACGCGCACAGCAGCGACCATGGCGACTGCGCGCGATAAAACCACACCAGCGCGCCGGAGCCGAGCACGGCACCGATGACGTAGAACTCGATGCGCCGGCTGCCGGCACGCCGGCGTCGATCGCTCAACGGACCCACGAGCAGCTGAACGGCGGCTGCGACCAGCGCTCCCGAGGTCGCTAGGTAGCCGTAGAATATGAGAGCGTGAGACCCGACGATTTGCGCGGAACGCGCTTGAAGCGAGATGCCGAGCAACGCTCCCCATATCGCTTGGATGCCGAACCAGAAGAATGCGAGCCGTGCGGGGCTCGCGCGATTATTCGTGCGCGCAGGCGTAGCGATACTGGGCGAGCTCGTCCGCATCGAAGCCCAACTCCGGCGCGCATTTGCGTACCGCCTGCACGTTCAAACCCAAGAGCCTCTCGGCACGCCGCTCCAGCACCGAGATCGACAGGGCATTGAACAGCAAACGCCAGAGCAGATCCGGGCCTGCGAGCCGCGCCATCCTCCACGGATGCTTTCGCGCGCCGAAGAATCGCATCGCGAGTTCCGTCACCCGCAATGCCCCACCCGGCGGCACGAAGAACGCTCCGCCGTTCACGACGCGCTCCCTCCCGATATCGATGCCGAAGCCAGGTGCACCCGCAAAGCGGAGCGCAAAGGCCTCGGCCTCCACCAATGCGATCGCCAAGTTCCCTGCGGCGCGTTGCACGAAATCCGCAACTGCAGGACCGTTCACGTACGGAAGGTCGCTCGTCAGGTAGAGCAGCCCGTCGTCGTGCGGCCACGCATGCAGAGCGCGCAACACGTTCTGCGCGCCGTCGTCGCTCGCCGGGATGACGCGCGTATCGACGTCGCCCGCGCACGCCGCGCGCACGAGGTCGCCCCCTACGACCGCGACCTCCCGGGCGCCGGCGCTCCGCGCCGAATCGATCGCGCGCTCGAGCATCGTTCGTCCGCGCACGCGAGCCAAGGCCTTCACCGTCGTACCAGCTGCCTCTGCATAGGTTCCTCGCAGTGGGCCGCCTGCGGTGATGACGGCCTTCACCCGCTCCACCCCGGCAGACCCTGCTGCAAGGGCTCCTCCGGCGCGGCATGCGCGAGGACCGCGCCGGCTGCCTCCCCATAGCGCCTCTGCAAGAGTTCGACGAGCATCGTCGCGTTACGCGTCGACTGGCCCCTTGCGTGATTGTTGAAGAAAACGAGCGTGCGCTGAGTTTGAGCCTCGACGTCCGCAATGCGATCGCACCACGGGGCGAGCTCTTCGTTCGCGTACGCGTAGTCGTAACGCGTGACGTTCGTTCCCTTCCACCACATCGGCGCGTCGCGGTAACGCCGAAGCCGTTCGGAAACTGCGCGAGCACGCAGGCGAGCTTCGCCGATTCGCGCAGCGGCGCCAGGGCCTCCACGAGCCGCGCGGCATCGTCGTGCACGCGAACGCGAGAATCCGGAGGGTGCGTCACGGTCGCCGGCGCTTTGAACGAAAAGAGAAACTCGCGCGGAGTGCGCGCGCTCATCGAGGCGACGCTGCGCCGCTCCGGAACGCCGTAGTAGCTGCTGTCGATCTCGACGGCCGAGAACTCTCGCGCGTAGAACGCCAGCATCCCGCTCGACGGCGTGCGCTCGGGATAGAAGGGCCCAACCCAATCGCGATACGAGAACCCGCACGTACCGACGTAGATCATGGGAAACGGCCCAATGCCAGGCTCGCTCTCAGCTCGAGAGAGAGATCACTTCTTCGGTAAAACTTTCTTCTTGCCGGCGACGGTACGCTTGGGACCCTTGCGCGTGCGTGCGTTGGTCTTCGTACGCTGCCCGCGCACGGGAAGCCCGCGACGATGGCGCAGGCCGCGATAGCATCCGATGTCCATCAGGCGTTTGACGTTCGCTTGCACTTCGCGGCGTAGATCGCCCTCGACCCGCAGTTGCATCTCGTCGATCGCGTCGCGGACGCGCTTCTCTTCTTCTTCGCCCATATCTTTGACGCGTAGATCAGGACTGACGCCCGCCTGCGCGAGCAGGCGACGGGCGGTCGACGGACCGATGCCGTAGATATAGGTGAGCGCAACTTCGACCCGCTTCTCGCGGGGAAGATCGATACCGGCAATTCTCGCCACGATTATGCCTTCATCCCGAACATCGTATAGTTATCCTTGCACTTGTTTGTGTTTTGGGTTGGCTTCGCAGATCACCCGCACCTTACCGTGACGCCGGATGACCTTGCATTTTTCGCACATTCTCTTGACTGACGGGCGTACTTTCATCGCTGTCTTACCTTGATAGAGCGCCGGTTTCGGCTTCAGGGCGGAAGTTTTCGACGGAGGGATGCTCCCCGAGTTCTCGCAGCGTCAGGATCTTGGGACCCTTCTCCGTGACGACAACCGTGTGCTCGAAGTGCGCTGCGAGTTTACCATCCGCCGTCACGACTGTCCAGCCGTCCTTCTGGATCTCGACTCCAGGCGCGCCCTGCGTGATCATCGGCTCGATCGCGATGACGAGTCCCGGCCGTAGCTTTGCCCCCGCGCCGCGTCGGCCGTAGTTGGGCACCTGGGGCTCCTCGTGCATCTCGCGCCCGACCCCGTGCCCGACGAGCTCGCGAACGACGCCGAAACCGTTGCTCTCGGCGTGCTCCTGCACTGCGGCGCCGATGTCACCTACGTGCGCGCCGTTACGCGTCGCAGCGATACCGATCATGAGGCACTCTTGGGTCACCGCCAACAGCCGCCGGGCTTCCCCCGAAACCTCACCGATCGCAACCGTCGCGGCACTGTCGCTAACGAAGCCCTCGAGCGTCGTGCCGATGTCGATCGAGAGCAGGTCGCCCTCGCGCAGGACGTATCGCCCCGGAATGCCGTGCACGATTTCGTCGTTTACGGACGCGCAGATCGAGGCCGGGAAACCGCGATAGCCCTTGAACGTCGGTACGCCGCCTCGCTCTCGTATCGTGCGTTCGGCGAAGGCGTCGAGTTCGCCGGTCGTCACGCCCGGCTGCGCGCGCTGCATGACCTCCGTCAGCACCGCAGCAGTAACCTTTCCGCTGCGGCGAATGATTTCGATCTCGCGCTGGCTCTTGAGCTCGATCACGACGCAACGCCAGGCGACGGACGCAGCTTCAGCGCGCGTAGCAAACGCTGCGTGACGTCCTCGAGCGGCCTATCGGCGTCGATCTCCGTGAAGCGGCTCGGCGCCTCGTCCGCATAGTACCGTTTGAGCGCGTCTCTTTGGCTCTCGAAGATCTCAAAACGATGATGGATCGTCTGGGCGTTGTCGTCTTCGCGGCCGCGCGTCGCGAGACGCATCTTGGCCGCGCCCAAATCGATGCTAAAGTACACCGCTTGCGGCAGCCCTCGCTTCATCTCCCCGAGCATCTCGTCCAGCGCCTGCGCTTGCGGAATCGTTAGCGGGAATCCGTCAAAGATAATGCCTACGCCCGACGGCGGCAAAGCGTCGCGTACCATCTTGATGATGAGGTCGTCTGGAACGAGGTCGCCACGCTGCATGTACGCCTCCGCCGCTTTCCCGAGCGGCGTCCCCGCCTTGTGGTTTTCCCGCAGGATGTCCCCGGTCGAGAGCTGGCGATAGCCGTACTGCTGCTGCAGGATCTGCGCTTGCGTTCCCTTTCCGGCCCCCGGAGCGCCGAGGAAAACGACATTCGTAGCCATCAGCGAACTAACGGGACTTGATGAAGCCTTTGTAGTCACGCATTGCCAAACGCGCTTCGATCTGATTGATCGTGTCCAGGGCCACGCCAACGACGATCAGCAACGATGTCGATCCCAGGTAGAACGTCGTGATGCTCAACCCTTGCTGCAGCACGCTCGGCAGCACCGCCAGAAGACCGAGATAAATTGCCGCCGCCGTCGTGATCCGATAAAGAATCTTGTTCAAGTAGTCGACGGTCGGCTGCCCCGGCCGGATGCCGGGAATGAACGATCCCGACTTCTTGAGATTATCGGCCACGTCGCGCGTATTGAGCACGATCGAGCTATAGAAGAACGTGAAGATGACGACGAGGAAAAAGTAGACGGCGTTGTATAGGAGCGTGTTGGGCGCGAAATACGCTTGCAACCAATTCGATACCGCCGCGAGCGCGCCGTGCGCGCTTCCGCCTCGATTGAACCACGACAGCGCCTGCTGCGGCAGCAGCAAGATCGAGATCGCGAAGATGATCGAGATCACGCCGGCGTTGTTCAAGCGCAGGGGAATGTATGTCGAGCGGCCCGCAAACATTTTGCGGCCGACGACGCGCCGCGCCTGTTGCACGGGAACGCGCCGCTGCCCCTGATAGAGAAAGACGATCGAGATGATGATGACGATCGCCATCAGCACGTACAAGACGAGATGCAGCAAGCTCAAGCCGCCGCCTGCGGCCGTCGAGTACGTGTTTGCCACGTACGTCGGATATCGCAGAACGATGCCGATGAAAATGATGAGCGACACGCCGTTGCCGATTCCTCGGTCGCTGATCTGTTCGCCAAGCCACATGAGGAAGAGCGTCCCGGCGACCATTGCGACGATCGCAAAGAGCAGATAGCCGACGCTCGTGTCGTAGAAAACGCCGGAGGCTCGCATGGAGTTCGCCATGAACGTCCCTTGCACGGTCGCGAGCAGGATCGTCAGCCAACGCGTGTACTGCCCGATCTTTCTGCGACCCTCCTCGCCGCCTTTCTTCGCCAGCTCCTCCAGCTGCGGCAACACGACCGTCATCAGCTGCATGATGATCGACGCGTTGATGAACGGCGTGATGCCCATCGCGATGACGGAGAGGCGCTGCAGCGCGCCGCCCGACAGGAAACCGAGGAGATTGTAAAACGTGCCGCTCGAAAGCACGCGTTGCCACGCTTGCTCGTTCACGTTCGGGAGCTGTACGTGGATCATGAAAATGAACCACGCAAACGCGAAAAGCACGAAGCCGACGCGCTTGCGAATCTCCGGAACGAGCAGCGCGGCGCGGAGGTTGTTCAGCAACTACGCGTTACCTTCGACCGTTTCTAGCTGTGCGCCGGCAGCCTCCAGCGCGTCACGCGCGCTACTCGAGAAGACGACGTCCCGAAAGCGCAAGCCTTGCGGGATCGTCTTGCCGTTCTGCGTGCCGCCCAGGATCTTGACGCCGTCGCCGACGTCCTTGAGGACGCCGCGCTCGCGCAGCGACTCCGGCGAGATTTCCACGCTCGGGTCCCATTGCGCTAATTGGTACAGATTGACGACTGCATACCGCGAGCGGAAGTGCCCGATGTCTCGCGCCTTTTGGGAGTACCCCCGCCGGTGTGGCAAGCGCCGCGCCCACGGCGTCTGACCGCCTTCAAACGTCGGCCCTTTGCCGCCGCCCGAGCGAACCGTCTGACCCTTGCCGCCTTCGCCGCCCGTCTTCACCATGCCCGAGCCGTGCCCGCGCCCGATACGCTGTCGCTTCGGCCAGCTACCCGCGGCAGGCTTCAACGCCCCAAGCTTCATTATTCCGGTGCCAGACGCGACAGCCCCAGGCCGTGCCTGCGGCTTGGGAGGACGCGGGGGCGACGGCGTGCCTTTCCGAGCTCGCGGCTTCGCGGCGGCGTGCGGTTTTGCACCGGCGTGCGGTTTTGCCGCGGCGTGCGGCTTCGCGGCGGCGCGTGGCTTCGCAGCGGCGCCTGGCTTCGCAGCGGCGCGTGGCTTCGCAGCCGGCGATTTCTTCATCCCAGAGGGTGCGCGCGCGGGTGATTTCTTTGCTTTCTTCTCTGCCATGATCGTTACGCCGCAAAGATCTCTTTGGCGGTCTTGCCGCGGCGCGCGGCAACCTGCTCTACCGTCCTCAGCGAAGCCAGCGCCTCGACCGTCGCAAGCACGACGTTCACGGGATTGTTGCTGCCCAGAGACTTCGTCAAGATGTCGTGAATGCCGGCGAGCTCGAGCACGGCGCGCATCGATCCGCCGGCGATGACGCCGGTTCCATAGGCGGCCGGCTTCAGCCGGACGCGCGCTGCACCGGCTTGATGCGTCACCGCATGAGGGATCGTCTTCTCGACCATCGGAACGGTGACCAGCGCCTTGCGGGCGCGCTCCACGCCCTTGCGAATAGCTTCCGGAACCTCGCCCGCCTTGCCGATTGCAAAGCCGACGCGCCCGTTGCGATCGCCGACCACAACGAGGGCACTGAAGCTAAAGCGCTTGCCTCCCTTGACGACCTTCGCCACGCGATTCACGCGAACGACCGTCTCATCGAACCCGCTGCCGTCGCGATCGCGACCTCCACGATACTGCATTGAAACTCCTAAAACTCCAGTCCGGCTTCGCGCGCGGCATCGGCAAGCGCTCGAACGCGACCGTGATACTTGTAGCCGGCACGGTCGAAGACCACGCGCGTCACGCCCGCCGCCTTCGCCTTCTGCGCGATCGCCGTGCCGACGGCCTTGGCTGCGCCGAGATTCGTGTGCGACGCAGACGACGCTCCGAGGTCTTTTTCGCGCGTCGATGCCGCAACGAGCGTATGCCCCTTCGTGTCGTCGACGAGCGCTGCGTACATGTGGTGGAGCGTGCGCCGCACGAACAGGCGCGGTCGCTCGGCCGTGCCCGCAACCTTCCGGCGCAATCGCTCGTGACGCGAGCGGCGTGCGACGTTCTTTGATACGCGTGCCATTACTTCTTACCGGCCTTCGCAGCTTTGCCGAGTTTCCGCCGAACGTACTCGCCCTCATAGCGAATGCCTTTGCCCTTGTATGGCTCGGGGGGCCGCAGCGAGCGAATCTCCGCTGCGACCTGCCCGACGCGCTGCTTGTCGATGCCGTCAACGTGAATCTTGTTCTGTCCCTCGACCGACAGCGCGATGCCCTGCGGCGGCGAGAAAACGACCGGGTGCGAGTACCCGAGGCTCAAGTTCAGGCGCTCGCCCGCCTTCGCGGCGCGATAACCGACGCCTTGGAGCTCGAGGCTCTTGCGAAATCCCTTGCTCACGCCCTCAATCATGTTCGCGATCAGCGTGCGCGTCAGACCGTGCGCCGAACGGTGCGTGCGCGCGTTGCCACGGCGCTCGACCACGACGCTCGCGCCGTCGACGCGTACCGCGACGACGTCGCCGAGAATCGACTGGCGCAGCTCTCCCTTCGGACCCTTGACGTGAACCTCGCTGCCTCCAACGGTGACGTCCACACCGTTGGGGAGAGGGACGGGCATTTTTCCTATGCGTGACATACCTATCGTTACCAGACGTACGCCACGACTTCGCCGCCCACGCCGAGCTTGCGCGCGCGCTTGCCCGACATGATGCCTTGCGGCGTGGAGATGATGACGAGCCCGAGTCCGCCGAGCACGCGAGGAATCGAGGTCCTCGGCGTGTAGACGCGCAGGCCCGGCCGCGAGATGCGGCGCAGGCCCGTGATGACCTTCTCCTTCTCGGGACCGTAGCGCAGGACGATGCGCAAGAGGCCCTGCGGGCCCTGGCTCACGCGCTCGAAGCCGTCGATAAAACCTTCATCCTTGAGGATCTGCGCGATCGCTTGCTTCACGCGCGAGGCGGGAACGTCGACGGTGGCGTGATTCGCGGTATTTGCGTTGCGAATACGCGTGAGCATGTCGGCGATCGGATCGGTTACAGCCATACTGCTTTCCCTCTCACCACGACGCCTTCGTCACGCCCGGGACCGTCCCGGCGTGCGCGCCCTCGCGAAAACAAATTCGGCACATCCCGAAACGCCGCAGGAATCCCCGCGGCCGGCCGCAGCTTAAACAGCGATTGTG
>DAHXOK010000035.1:21268-21543 GCA_027364935.1 Vulcanimicrobiota bacterium
CCCGAGATTGTAGTTCCCGCGCCCGTCGAACGATTTCTGCGGAAGGCCGCGGAAATCGCGAATGCGAGGCAGCACGATATTGAACAGTTTGTCCAGAAACACGTACATCCGGTCGCCGCGCAGGGTAACCTTCGCCGCGATGTTCACACCCTGGCGCAGCTTGAACGCGGCAATCGATTTCTTCGCCTTCGCGACGACCGGCTTCTGGCCGGTGATCGCCGTCAGCTCGGCGACGGCGCTGTCCAACGCCTTCGGATTGACGAGCGCCTCACCGA
>DAHXOK010000036.1 GCA_027364935.1 Vulcanimicrobiota bacterium
TCGATCGATTTCATCCACGACCGGCTCAACCTCGGGCGGCCGATTCGCGCAATGGTCGTCATCGACGATTTCACGCGAGAATGCCTCGCCTTAGAAATCGCTTTCTCCTTTGGCAGCCGCGACGTCATCCGGATCCTGGAAGGCATCGGCATGGAGAGGCAGTTGGCCGAAACGATGCGCTTCGATCGGGGCAGCGAGTTCACGAGCCGAGCCATGCTGCAGTGGAGTGCGGAGCATCACGTCGCCTTTCAGTTCAGCGATCCTGGGAAACCGACGCAGAATGCACAAGTTGAGTCGCTCAACGGGCGTATCCGCGACGAGCTGCTCAACCTGCACGGCTTTGCGAATATCTTCGACGCCCGCGCGGCTGCGCAGCAGTGGAGAACGGAGTACAACGATATCCGACCGCACTCAGCTCTCGGCTATCGGACACCGAGGGAGTTCGCTCAGCAGTGCGAACCTAACCAACCCTCACAGGTATTCGCGGCGTAACTTCCCAGCGCACGTCAGGGCCACACTGGATTTGCCTAAATGGAATGAGGGCGTGGCGCGAGCAAAGGGGACCATATATCCACGTCGAGGTTCAGCTTCCAAGACCTAAGTCTTGTGCAGCCGCGGCGCGTGTCTTGCTCGTCTACGCTCCGGGTGACCGAGAGGCCGAGCATATGACATCGGGGTTATCTCCCGTTCACCCATTGGTTTGCCTAAACGCTACTCCATAGGTGGCGAGATCAAGGCGGTGAGTGATGAGAATTCCCGCCTTGGCCGCCTTTGGGGGCTGGGCCTCGGGAAGGGCAAATTAACGACTTGAAAGACGATCGGCTTATTAGTAGGTTCCACAATCTCGAAGTTACTCGCGCTATTCTTTGAGAGACGCGCGGGTTGTAACCGCCATGGCCTTAACGCGCCGAGAAGCGTAATCGCCGTTAGAGAAGCTGAGACATCGCGAACAATGTCCCGATATATATTCGTGGGCTTTCTAGTCGGCAGCGTGTATGCCAGAACTGCTTACTTTCTCGCCGAGCGTACCAGGGTCGCGGACGAATCGTCTGATCCAAATCGCGCTGAATGGGGCTCACGCAAGCCTGTAGGCACTAACCAGCGGCGAGAACCGGACGTTTGGGGATGCTTGTGTAGTATCCCTCAACGAATCCAATCGTCGCCATGAGGCATTGGTTCGCAACGACACCGTCGAGCGCGCGCCGCAAAGGCGGGGAACGTTTGCCGCGCAATGAGTGGCGCTGCCTGCATGGCGGACTTTCTTGGGGGCCCTTAGGCTACTGCGCGAGCTGATCCCGCTCGGGTCCGACGCAGACGAGCTCCACGGGAACGCCGAGGAGTCGCTGCAGCGCCTGGACGTACGTGCCGGCGGATCGCGGGAGATCGACAATCCGCCGAACCCCGCGCACGTCCTCTTCCCAGCCGTCGAAGTAGTGCGTCTCCACGCGGCCGTCAGACGCGTATGCCGTCACGACGCCGATGCGCTCGATGCCGGAGAGCACGTCGAGCTTCGTGAGCGCGACCGCGTCGACGCCGTTGACGCGTACCGCGTAGCGCGCCGCGACCGCATCGAACCAGCCACAGCGGCGCGGGCGGCCGGTGACCGTCCCGAACTCGCGGCCCTGCTTTCTCAGATGCTCGCCATCGCGATTCTCCAGCTCTGACGGAAATGGGCCCGCACCTACGCGCGTGCAGTAGGCTTTGGCGACCCCGATAACGCGACCAATAGCCTTCGGGCCGACACCAAGCCCGGTACATGCTCCGCCGGCGATCGTACTCGAGCTCGTGACGAAGGGGTAGGTTCCGTAGACGACGTCGAGCATCGTTCCTTGCGCGCCCTCGGCGAGGATGCGAGCCCCGCGCTCCAGGCGCTCGTGAACGTACGCCACGCCGTCGACGACGTGCGGCGCGAGCAGCTTGGCTTCGGGCGACTCAGCCTCGTCGCAGAAGCGCCGCATCGTGATGCCGACGCGCGAAGCGCGGTCGGCGTACGCCGGCCCGATGCCGCGACCGGTCGTGCCGAGCGCCTGCGTCCCACGCTCGGCTTCGCGCCGAAGATCCGCCTCCACGTGCGCGGGAAGCACGACGTGCGCTCGATCCGAGAGTGAGACTCGTTGAGGATCGACCCCGTGCTTGCCGATCAGGGCAAACTCGTCGATCAGCGTCCGGGGATTGACCACGCACCCGCCGCCGATGAAGAGCTCGGCGTGAGGCTGCAGAATCCCCGATGGTACGAGGCGCAGTGCGATCGTCTCCCCGCGAACGACCAACGAGTGTCCGGCGTTATCGCCGCCGCCGAAGCGCGCGACCACGTCGTAGTCGCGCGCGTAGAAGTCGACCACGCGCCCCTTGCCCTCGTCGCCCCATTGCACGCCGACGATGACGTCGACGCTCACTCGGAGCGAAACTCCAAGTCCGACGTAACGCCCATCGGGATGAGCGGCCGTCCTTCAAACTGGGTCAAGATGAACTCTGAGAAGAGCGCGTTCGGCCAGCCGAAGTCCTGGCGCGTGAACCGTGCGGGATCGTTCACGTCGAACGACTCGTGCAAGAGATGGTCGCCCGGATCGCTCGCGAGCAGCTCGTTGAGCACGTCCTCTTTCTCGGCCTGCGTGGTCGCGGTGAGTCCTTGCATCACGAGCGCCAGCGGCCACACCCAGTTGTCGGGCGTGTGAAAGCTGCCGATGCCGCGCGCAAATCGTCCTTGATAGAACGACGGATTGTCCTGCGAGAGCAAGAAGCGGCGCGTGTTGAGATAGTATTGGTCGTCCGGCGTCGCGTATCCAAGATACGGCGCCGATAACAGGCTCGGGATGTTGGCGTCGTCGGTCAGGATCGCGTGCCCCAAGCCGTCGACCTCGTACGCATACATGTACCCGTACTTCGGCACGAAGACCAGGCCGTACGTCTGAATGCCGCGCTGTACCTCCGCTCGCAACGCGAGCGCCTCGTTGGCCTTGATAACGTTGTGATAGACGCTGCGCTCGATCTCGGCCATGTCGCCGAGCGCCACCACCGCGAACATCTCCGAGGGAATGAGGAAATTATAGTAGCACGCGTCGTCCGACGGGCGAAAACCCGTCCAAATCATGCCCGTGTATCCGACGGGGCGTCCCGTACCGTCGAAAAGCTCTTTGTGCGTGTATCGGGAGTCGCGCGGATGATTCTGCTCGCGCTCCATCGTCACGAGCACCGCATCGAGCGCCTTCGCGAAATCCTGATTGAAGACCGACGTATCGCCGGTCGTCTTCCAGTAGCTCCACGCAAGCGTCATCGGGTACGAGAGCGAATCGAGCTCGAACTTCTGCTCCCAGACGCGATAGTCGAGCGTGAACGCATTCGCATACGGATCGATTTGGATGTACCGCACCATGCGCTCGATGAGCCCGCGTAAGAGCTGTCTGACGGCCGGATCCTCTCGCGCGAAGTAGAGGTACGGACGCACTTGAGCGCTCGCATCGCGCAGCCATTCGGCGGGGATGTCGCCGGTGATGACGTACGCGGTGCCGTCGGGCGCCGTCTGCGCGAGCTTCGTCGTGTCGAGCAGTGTCGCGCGAAACATTGCCTGCAAATGCGGATTCGTGCTCGTGTAGCTTTCCGCGAAATGTTCGATCGATGGAAGATCCACCGGGGCGGCAGACGCCGGCAGCGCCAAGCTCAGGCTCGCGGCAAGCAGCACCCAGCGCAGAACGCTACTGCGCAAGCGCACCGTGCGCGTACAACGCCGGGAGCTCGCGATAGCGGCCCTCGTAGTCGAGGCCGTAGCCGACCACGTAGACGTCCGGGGCGTCGAAGCCCTTGTACTCGATCGTTACCTCGCCGATACGGCGATGCGGACGATCGAGAAGCACGCAGAACGCAAGCGACGCGGGCTGACGCGCGCGAAGCGTCTTCACGACGTATCCCATCGTCAAGCCGGTGTCGATCGTATCCTCGACGAGCACGACGTGGCGCCCTTCCACGGAGTGCGCCGTGTCTTTCTCGAAACGGATACCCTGCTCGCCGCGAAACTTCGTTACCGAGATCACGTCGAACTCTGCCGGAATCGTCACCGCACGCGAGAGATCGGCGAGAAATGGCGCCGCAGCATTGAGCACGCCGACGAGCATCGGAATCGTACCGGCGTAGTCGCGCGAGATGCGCGCGCCCAAGTCCCTCACGCGGTCGGCTATGGCTTGCGCGTCGAAAAGCATCTCGCCCAGAGCGCTATCGGTCTGCGGGACGGTCACCCGGCGCTCTTACGACGCCCCGCGTCACCTTTCCGCCCGCAGGCAATCGCAAGAGCGCGCGCGCTCCCCCGAGCGACGAGACGCCGAGGCGTACCTCTCCGCCCGCGCGCTCGGCGATCGTGCGCGCAATCGTCAAGCCGAGCCCATGGCCGCGAATCCGTCCGCCAAACCCGCCCCCGTCGTCGTCGATCGCAACCACCACGGCGTCCTCGGCCATCGTGCAAGAGAGACGCACGGTGCCGTTCTCGCGGCCGTATCGAATCGCGTTTTCGACGAGATTCAGTAGCGCGTGCATGCATGCGTCGGCACCGATGCGCGCCGTTGCAGCAGCGCCGCACGCGTCGTCGAGTGTGACGCCGCAGCGCAACGCCAGGGGCGCTAACACGTCGATCGCGGCACGAATGCACTCGCGTACGTCGCAGCTCTGCGCGACGAGCGCTGGAGGCGAGAGATCGAGGAGCGAGAATTCGAGCATGCCGTCGACCATTCTGCCCAGGCGCAATGCCTCGTGGCGCGCGGTCTCGAGAAAGCGGCGCTGACGCCCGGCATCGGCGTCGCCATCGAGCACCGTTTCGAGATACCCCCGAATCGAAGCGAGAGGCGTACGCAGCTCGTGTCCCACTGCAGCCAAGAACTCGTACCGCTCGCGCTCGCGAGCGCCCCGTTCCAACGCGAGCTGTGCGACGCGCTCGAGGTCGCACGTGTCTACTGCGCGGTCCAGCGTCCACCAGCCGCTCTCCATGCGTAGGCCAGTCTGTCGGGCGATCCCGACGACCAGCCGCTCGAGCATGAGGCGGCAATCCACGACGGTCGGCACGTCTCCGCCGCGAGAACCCGCGAGAACCGCAACGAAAAACCGATCGCTCCCGCAGTCGTGCGCGAGCACGTCCTCGGCGCGCACGATGCAGAGCGCCGCAGCCCGAAACGCGACGGCGGTTCGCCGCTCGAGCGCCCGCGCCGCGCGCGTTCCCTTCTGCCACGCCGTTTCCGCAAACTCCGGCAAACGCAGTACGAGCAACGGAATCGCGTTGCTGGGCGCCACGCGAGCGACCTCACGCACGAGCGCGCGCGCCGAGTACAACCTACGGACGCCGGAACTTGTACCCGAAGCCATGTAGCGTTTCGACGAGCGGCGGTAGGCTAAAAGGCTCTTCGAGCTTCGCGCGTAGGCGGCGGACGTGTACGTCGACCGTGCGCTCGTCGCCGGCGAAATCGAAGCCCCACGCGCGCGTCAGCAGCCGTTCTCGCGAGAGCGCGACGCCCGCGTTCTGCGCGAGAACCGCAAGCAGCGCGTACTCGCGCGGCTTTAGGGTGACGGCGCGCCCGTCGACGCGTGCTTCGCGCGCGCGCTCGTCGATCTCGAGGCGTCCGAAGGAACGAACGCGTACCTCCGCCTGCACCGCGCCGATCCGCCGAAGCACCGCCTTGACGCGCGCAACGAGCTCGCGCGGCGAGAACGGCTTACAGACGTAATCGTCGGCACCAAGCTCGAGACCGACGATCCGGTCCGCCTCTTCGGCGCGCGCGGTCAACACGATGGACGGGATGCGACCGTTCGGTCCCGAGACAGTGCGAAGCACGTCCAAGCCACTGCCGTCCGGCAAAGTGATGTCGAGGATCAGCATGTCCGGGCGAAGAGCGTCGATCTTCTCGAGTGCGGCCGCCACCGTATCGGCGGAGTCGACGATGAGCCCTTCGCGTTCGAAGTACGCGTGCAGAACCTCGACGATCTGCGGCTCGTCATCGACGACCAGAATCCGTTTGCGTTCCACCTCTCTTTACCACGTTCGCATTCCCGCAACGCTATACCCTGGCGCGTGGACGAGCTCCGCGATCGGCCCCGCATAGACGAGCACCGCAAGAACGAGGGCGACCGCGCCCCAGCGAAAGAGGTGTTGCAGCGCGCCGGGCGTGGTCTCGGCAGATAGCGCCGGTACCGCGAACTCGACCTCCATAGATTCCGTCTTCCTGTTCTGGAGCAGCGTACCGACCGCGACGGCGACGAACAGGAGGATCGCGAGGAAGAGCAGCAAGCCGCCGGCGGCGGCGGCGATCATGTACGGCTGCCACGCGGCAGCTACGGCCGCGCCGTGGTAGCTGACGTCAGACGTACGGCGCGGGGCTCCGAGCAAACCCGCAAAGTGCATGGCAAACGACATCACGAGCATGCCGACGAACCACAGCCGCGTCTGCATCAGCGCCCACTCCGGCTTCCAAAGCGCACGTCCGGTGAGGCGCGGGATCATCCAGTACGCGGCTCCCAGGAACGTCAGGGCCACCGGCCCCCCGACGGTCACGTGGAAGTGCCCGACGACCCAGATCGTGTTGTGGACGACCGCATCCATGGAGTACGACGCGTTCACGAGACCGCCGAAGCCCCCAAGAATGAAGAGCAGCATGCCGTACGCGGCGCCGGAGAATGCCGGGTCGTTCCACGGCAACGACCTCACCGTTGCAATAAAGCCCTTGTGCCCCCGCTTGATGGCGGCGAGTTCGAACGAGGCGAAGATCGCGAACGCGGTGATGAAGGACGGAATCGCAACGCCGTAGGTGGTGACCGTGAAGAGCGCCTTCCAGGCGCTCGAGATGCCGGGATCCATGAACTCGTGATGGATGCCGACGGGAGTCGAGAGCAAGATTAGCATGATGAACGTCAGGCGCGTCAAGGCGTCGCTAAAAACGTTCCCGCCGTAGCGTTTTGGAATGATATTGTACCAGATAATGTATGCCCCCATGATCCAGAAATAGACCAACGGGTGACCGAAGTACCAAAAGAACAATCGGGTCAAGAGCACGTTGACCTTCGGGATCCAGCCGAATGCCCACGGGATGAGCATCGCCATCTCGGCGACGACGCCGAGCGTTGCGACGACCCACATGACAAACGTCGCCGCCGCGCAGAAGACGACGAGTGGAACCGGCGTACCGGGATTGTGTTTACGCCAGTAGACGACGTTCTCGAAGATCTCGTATGCGACGACCCAGGTCCCAATCACCAAGATCGTCGCCCCGATGTAAAACCACGGGCTCGCCTTGAGCGGCGCGTAGAACGTATAGAGCACGGTCGCGTTGCCGAGCACGATCTCCACCGCCGCCATCGCGGTCCCGATCAGCATCACGATCCATCCGATCCACCCGACCGTGAGTGCGCGCTCCCTCGGGATCGCGCGATACGTGACGAAAAGCGAGAGCCCCGTAATAAAAAACGTGGTAAAGACGAGCGCCATCAGCACGCCGTGTAGCGTGAGGATGCGATAGTAGTCGAACCACGCCGGAGCGTCCACGGCTCCGGCACGCGAAAAGCCCTGAAAGACGCCGAAGATCGCGCCGAGCGCGATCGCTGTCGTCGCCGTATACACGTGAGCGATGACGACGCGGTTCTCCGAGCGCATCTGACGATCCGCGATCATACCTTCGTGACCTCGATCTTCCCAAACATGTTCTGATGCCCGATTCCGCAGTACTCGTGGCAAATCAATAAGTACTCGCCCGGCGTTCGAAATACGTGCGTCTCCGTATTCACCCAGCCCGGAATCACCATCATGTTGATATCGGTATGTGGAACGAAGAAGCCGTGCACGACGTCCGTGCTCGTGACATAGAACGTTACCTTCGCGCCGACCGGAACGGTCAACACCGCTGGATTGAACGAAAAGACTTGCGCGACGTAGTACGCCTCGTACGATCCGTCCGGTAGACGCCGCAACCCCGGCTTGTCAAACGGAGGCGTACGGGCGACCGTGCTCGGATCGATTTGCTGCATGCCGCTGGGCGGCACGATGTCGTTCGAGACCGCAGCAACGGCGAGGAGACACAGGAAGACCGCGAGCATTGCCAGACCGAAAATCAGCCACGCCCGTTCGTACTTGTGGACGTGCATTCACCACCACCGACTTTCGAGCAGCCAGTACATTGCGAGCCAAAGCACGACGAACGACAGACCCATCACGAAGACGAACCGCAAGGTTCCTACGAGCGGTGCGTCGCCCTCATCCCTTTTCATGCCGCTTGCGTTCCTCTTCAGCTTTGTATCGCGCTTCGAACTCGTCGCCGAGGCGCTTGAGCAGGTTCCGCCCCGTGAGAGTGGCGATGCGCGACCCCACGACCGCGTCGAAGGCTTGTCCGAGGGCGCCGCCCGGCGGCCGATAATCACCCGCGAGTTCGAGCACGCTCGACGTGTAGTCTTCGTCCGCGCGCACGGTCAGCTCGCCATCGAAGTCGGGATACGGCCCTCCGCCCTCCGGCGACCAATGGACGCGCCATGGCTGATCCATGTGCATCGGATCGATGCCGGGCGAAAACGTGACGACGACGTCCTTTTTCAGTTCTACGCCGGCGAGCGGAACTCTCAACGTCATCGCCTCACCGGAGCTGATGCGATCGCCGACGCCTGCGGCGAGATACTCCCGCGCCCGATGATACGGACATTCGACGAACGCGCGCTCGATCAACTGCGCCATGTGCCATCCTCCTGCAACGCTGCGAACTCCTTGAGCAGGCGCGAAGCGCTCGCCAAGGCGTCGCGAACCGCCTCCAGGCGCTCGAGAGTCGGCTCGACGACGCCGTCGATCATGCCTTCTACGTTGGCTTGAGCGATCGTCACCATGTTACCGATCTCGTGCCGCAGCGACTGCTCGGCGCTGCGCCGCGAACCCTCGGCGGCGGCGGGGTCCTGGCTATCCATTGGGCGAGATATTAGCGGATGGTCATGAATAACCCGCGAAGGGATCGACCGCGATGAGGCCGTTCTCGGCGAGCTCGTTTCCGCTCTTCGACTCGTTCCCCGATGCCATGATCGCCGTCGACGGCGACGGGCACATTCGCCTCGTCAACGAACAGGCCGAGCGGCTCTTCGGCTATGGGCGTGACGAGATGCTCGGGCAGCCGATCGAGATGCTCGTGCCGCAGCAGCTGCGCGAACGGCACGTCGGACATCGCTCAAAATACGTCCGCGACCCGAGAACTCGGCCGATGGGAATCGGCTTGGAGCTCACCGGCGTGCGCAAAGACGGCAGCAACGTGCTCGTCGAGATCAGCCTCAGCCCGCTCGAGACCGACGACGGCTCGTTCGTGGTCAGCGCTATTCGCAACATCACCGAGCGCAAGGAGTTCGAGCGCACGCTGCAGGCGAAAAACGCCGAGCTCGAGGCCGCGAACGCCGCCAAAGATCAGTTCCTTGCATCGATGAGCCACGAGCTGCGAACGCCGCTTAACGCGATCATCGGCTTCACCGGGACGCTGCTGATGCGATTGCCGGGGCCGCTCACCGACGAACAAGAACAACAGCTGCGCATCGTTCAATCGAGTGGACGCCACTTGCTTTCACTCATTAACGACATCCTCGATCTGGCGAAGATCGAGGCCGGCAAAATCGAGTTGCACTTGGAGCCGGTGCGGCTGCACGAGGTCATCGAGGAGGTCTGCGATTCCTTGCGATCGATGGCCACGGACAAGGGTCTCGCATTCGACGTCGTGCTACCGAACGAGCAGACGCTCGTGCGCAGCGACCGCAGGGCGCTCTCGCAAATCCTCCTCAACCTTGTAAACAACGCGCTGAAGTATACGGAGACGGGTTCGGTGACGATCGAGGTCGCCACGCGCAGAACGAGCTCGGGTCTCCACTGCGACATCAACGTGCGGGATACGGGGATCGGGATCAAGCCGCAGGACCGCGAGCGGCTCTTCCAAGCGTTCGAGCAGCTCGAACCGCTCTCCACGCGACGCGTCGAAGGCGCGGGGCTCGGTCTCCACCTTTCGCAAAAACTCTCCAAACTCATCGGCGCGCACCTAAGCTTCATCAGCGAGCCCGGTAAGGGCAGCGTCTTCACGCTGACGCTGCCGATCGACGCCAAGGGAATTGCCTAGCGTGCCGGTTCGCATCCTCGCTGTCGACGACAATACCGCGAACATGGATCTCATGCTCTACCTTCTGCGTGCTTTCGGGTACGAGTGCGATGCCGCGGCCGATGGCGCAAGCGGGCTAGAAAAAGCACGCACCGCCCGATACGACGCAGCTCTGGTCGACATTCTCATGCCCGGCATGAACGGCTATGAGTTCGCGCAGACCTTCAAGGCAGACCAGCGGCTCGCGTCGGTGCCGCTGATCGCCGTAACGGCTCTCGCTATGCCGGGAGACCACGACCGCATCGCCAACGCCGGCTTCGACGGTTACATTTCAAAGCCAATCGATCCCGAACGATTCGTCCAGCAGATCGAGGGATTTCTCCACCGCGGTACGAGCGCTTCGGCGACCCGGCACTCCCAGACAGTCGTTTCCGCCGAGGGAACGACGTCGGCAGCCGGCCCGCTCATCCTCGCCGTCGACGACCTTCAAACGAATCTCGACGTCTTGCGCGCCGCGCTCGCACCGCTCGGCTATAGGGTTGCGCAAGCCCGTAGCGTTCGCGAGGCGCTCGCCATGCTCGACGGCATGCGCCCGGATCTCATCGTCTGCGACCTGCACATGCCCGAAGAAGGCGGCTTCGAGCTCATCGAGCGCGTGAACGAAAGCGAGCACTGGCGAACGATTCCGTTCGTCTTTCTCTCGTCGACGGCATGGCAGACCAAGGATCGGCGCCGCGGAATCGAGCTGGGCGCGCGCAAGTTCATCCTTAGACCGATCGATCCCGAGCGACTGCGTCGCGAGATCGACGAGTTGCTGGCAGATGGCGAAGATTCTCGTCGCTGACGACGACGCGGCCAATCGCCTCCTTCTCACGACGCTCCTGCGACATGCGGGGCACTCGGTGATCGAGGCTGCCGACGGCAATGCCGCACTCGAGCGAGTACGGGCGGAGCGCCCCGCACTCGCGCTCCTCGATCTCTCGATGCCGGGACTCTCCGGTGGCGAGGTAATCCGGCGGATTCGCGCGGATCCGACGAATGACGGCGTCGCCTTTGCACTCTACACCGCCACGCCGTCGAACGAGGCCATAAAGGACTTCATGCAGATCTACGGCGTGCGAGGCGCGATTCCCAAACCTTGCGAACCGGAGACACTCTTGCGCCTCGTGGAGGACCTGCTCTCTGCCTAACCGGCAGGCGCTCGGATTCTCAGCTTCTTCCCGGTCATTTCCCACTCGGACGATATAACGAAGCAGAAAGGAGCCTGAAGATGAGATTCGTTCCCTTGATTCGCATGGCGGCCGCTGCGATCGCCCTTACCTTGGCATCATCGGTTCTTGCCGCTGCTCACCCGAGCATCGACGTCGTTGCCTCCAACTGGCAATTCACGCCCTCGACAATCGAGTTGCACGTCGGTCAACCGACGAAGCTGCGACTTACGTCGTCCGAAGGCGTTCACGGACTAAAGTCGGATGAGCTCGGAATCCCGCAGACCACGATCGTGCCGGGAACCTGGACGACCGTCGTGGTCACGCCGCAAAAGGCTGGGACCTACGTGTTGCATTGCACCATCGTCTGCGGGGCCGGGCATCCGAACATGACGCTCACGGTACACGTGGTTCCATGACCAGACCCATGCAAGCCGCGGCATCCGCCGTCGCGATCGCACTATTCGTCTCTCTCGTGTGGCTCTCCCCAGCGGAGATGAAGCGCGCGCAGGCGATGCCGCCGTTCGCACAAGCGTACGGCGTTCCTTGCAGCTTGTGCCACACCCAGGTTCCCGGTCTCAACGCCTACGGGCGGTACGTGCAACGCACGGGCTACGCATCGCTCGACGCACACGTGCTGGCGCGAGCCATGCCGATTTGGGTCGGCGAAAACACCTGGTACGATAGCCAGGACCCGGCCCAGCCGCATCGCACGCAATTCGGAAATCTCGCACTCCACGCCGTCGGCATGATCGGCAACGATTTCTCCTACCACTTCCAACAGTGGATCTGGCAGAACGATCAAGCCGGCGATCTCGATACCTTCTGGCTCGCGTACAACAATCTGTTCCACCACGACGGTCATCTCTTCCTCGGAAAGATCGAATCCCCAGGACCGTCGTTTTTCAGCCAGTGGTTCGACCTCGCCGGATTCTCCACGCCGGAGATCACTGTCGGCGAGCATCCTTACCAACTCGACGGCAATCGATGGGGTGCAAAAATCAACTACATTCACGGCAGCATCGATGCGGAAGCCGGATGGCTCGGAAGCGGAGCCGGTTGGGGCGGCACGAGCGATTTCTCGGACGACACCGACAAGACGTTCCAATACAAGCTCGCCTTCGCAAACCCCACGAGTCCGCTCGAGTACGGCGCCTTCGGATCGAACGGGTCGTTCCCGCTCGCGGAGGGCGGAACGGATCAGTATCACTCGATCGCCGGATACGTCCAGCGCGATCCTACCGACGGCTTCCCCGGCGTGCTCGCGATCTACCAGAGCGCGTACGATGCAAATCCCGGCCTGGGGCTCGCACCCGCATCGAGCACCGCGGCGACCTTCGAGATCTACGAGCCCGTGCTCAACAAAGGGCTCGTCTCGGCTCGTGAGGAGTGGACGAACGACGGATTAGGAAATCGGCTGCACACCGGAAACATCGATTTTTCCTACCACGTTCTCCCATTCGTCCACGTCTACGTCGAGGACGCCCTCGCGCAGTACAACGTTCCCGAATGGCGCTACATGATCTGGATCACCGTGCCGGTTCGCAACGTGAGATAACGGGGTCTGGCGACCCTGCGCGATCGTGCGTTTCTGGAGTCTGCTGCAGCGCAACCGCTGCAGCAGACTCCGTCACCTCGCCTAGGCTAAGGGAGCATCGAAGATGCAACGCGCAGGCAGAGGACAAGGCAAAGTCGCTATCGTGACGGGCGCGGCGATGGGAATCGGCAAAGCATGCGCGCGCCTTTTGGAGGGCGACGTTCGCGAAACACGACGTTGCGAGCGAAGCGGACAAGCCGATGCCGCAGCATACTGCGCGAGCAAAGGCGCCATCAGGCTGCTTGCAAAATCGGCCGCGCTGCACGGTATTCAGTACGGCGTCCGCGTGAACTCGATTCATCCGGGGTATATCGAAGCCATGATGGTTCAACGGTACGTGGCGCCGACTGGTAACGAGCGCTCGGCACGAGAGGCACTCGCCCATCTCCGTCCGCTCGGCCACCTCGGCGAGCCGGACGACATCGCGCGCGGCGTGTTGTATTTGGCATCGGACGAATCGAAGTTCGTCACGGGCGCGGAGCTCGCGATCGCCGGCGCGTATACCTCTTCATGAACCTCCCAGTCAAGATCACCTATCGGCATCTGCAAGCCTCACAGGCTTTGACCCAACTCATCCAAGCAGAGGCCTCCAAGCTGGATCGGTTGTACGACCGTATCGTCGGCTGCCACGTCCTTGTCGAGCAGGAGCAGCGGCACATCCGCCACGGTGCGCCGTTCCACGTGCGCATCGACATCGGCGTCCCCGGCTCGGAGCTCGTGATCGACACGGAGCCGAGTCTGCGGACGACGCCCGCCGATGAGGACGCGGTGGTCAGCCGGCGCAAGAGCGCTGAGGTCGCTGCGAAGTACAAAGACCCTGCGCTCGCCGTTCGGGATGCATTCCGCCGGGCAAAGCGCCGCCTCCGCGACTACGCGCGGCGCATTCGCTGATTACTGACGCCCGCTCGGGCGAAACTCGTCGCCCTTGCTGTCGTGTGCGCGCGAATCGAGGCGCTCTTTGTAGTGGAGCGGCCGTATCGCCGACATCGATGCATCGATGACCGTATAGCCGTTCTCGTGCGCGCGCAGCGTCAGATGGAACTCGCTCACCTCGGTCTCGTCGAAGAGCTTCGCCGTCCGCGCGAGCACGTGGACGAGCATGCGTCGCGACTGCTCCCTTGGCAGGCGGTGATGGTATGCGCGAACGGCGTCCGCGAGCGCTTCGGCATCTTCCGTACCTAACGGAACCGATCTTCGGGCGCGACGGGGCTCGCTGCCGACCGCGATGACCTTCTGCCCTTCATTCGTCTCCCCGAAAATCGCGATATCCGTCCCCGACGCAGAGAGTGCCTGAGCGAGCAGCCGTCCTCCAGCGGCTCTTGCGGCGCCGGCGAGAGCGTCGTACTCCTTTCGCACGGCGTCCTCTGTCGTGAGCATCTTGTCGAATCGGCTCGCGTCGGCGATACGGCCTGGTACGGCGACGCGCAGAATGATCGGGATGAATCGCGGATCCGGCGCATTTCGACGTTCGGCAAATGCGATTGCATCCTGCGCCGAGTCGACGTATCGGCTGCGCGCGACGTGAACCTCGTACTTCTTCAGCAATTCCAAGGAATCGACGACGTCGACGATCGCGTGCATACTAATCGCCCACGAGCATAGGCTTGGATTGAGAAAAGCGTGGGAACGAGCAGCGCGGCGGCCAGAGGAGCGCTTGCGGAGGTTTTCCTCGCTTCTTCCCAAGCTTTGCCCGCCATACTGCCATCCTACAGGATAGGAGGCTCCCGCCAAATGAACCACACGGCTCGCGCGCTCTTCGTCGGATCCTTTCCCCCTCGCCAGTGTGGGATTGCAACCTTTACGAGAGATCTCGTGGACAGCTACGACGCCTGCGTAGGAATTCGAAGCGACGTCGTTGCCATCGACGACCGCTCCGGATTCAACTACGCGTACGGATCGCGCGTCGTCGCGCGCCTCAAGGAGGACGATCTTCCCACGTATCGCGAGGCCGCCGCTCGCATCAACGCGCTTCCGGCAAACGTCGTTAACGTTCAACACGAATACGGGCTCTTCGGGGGCGACGAAGGCGCGTGGGCGGTCGAGCTCCTCGCTGCGGTCCGTAAGCCGGTCGTGCTGACGATGCACACCGTCCTCGCGAGTCCCTCGACCAATCACATCGATGTCACTCGCGCGCTCATGCACTACGCCGATCGGGTCGTCGTACTCTCCGAAACGGCACGCACGCTGTTGCTCGAGCGGTATGGAGCGCGTCCAGAAGAACTATCGGTGATCCAGCATGGCGTACCCGACGTCGCATTGGAAGGCTCGGCCTCCGCCAAAGACGCACTGCGTTTGGGTACACGGCCGATCGTTTCGACGTTCGGGCTGCTCAGCAGCGGGAAGGGGCTGGAGTACGCAGTTGCCGCGATCCATGAGGTCGCGCAGCGTTACCCGGACGTTCTCTACCTGCTCCTGGGCGCCACGCACCCCAACGTTCGCGCAACGCAAGGCGAGCGCTATCGTGACGCCTTGCGCGCGCTCATTGCGGGACTCGATCTCGAAAAGAACGTCGCCATGGTCGACCGGTATCTCTCGCTGGAGGAACTCCTCGCGTACCTGCAAGCGAGCGACGTCTACGTCACGCCATACCTCAACCCGGATCAAGTCGTCAGCGGAACGCTCGCCTACGCGCTCGCGGCCGGAAAAGCCATCGTCTCGACGCCGTACTTGTATGCACGCGAACTCCTCGCCCAAGAACGTGGCGCGCTCGCCGAGTTTCGAGACGCGCGCTCGATCGCGGCAGGCGTTATCCGATTCTTGGACTACCCGAACCTTCGCGCGCGGGCCGAACTCGCCGCATACGCCTTCGGCCGCCGGATGACGTGGCCGAAGGTCGCAGCGCAATACGCGAGCGTCTTCGCATCGGTCGCGCCCGTCATCGCGCCGGTTTTGTCGGCTTGGTCATCGCGAAATACCAACGAAATATCGGCGCAACGCAAAGCCGGCGACGAACACGTTCACCTGCATTCCCATTGCCGAGGCGGCCTGCGACAGAACCCCGAGCGGAACGAACTTGTCTGCCGTTCCGCCGAACATGATGAACGGCTGTACGTCCAGCATAGCAGCGAAAGATGAGCGTCTCGGGAAGAGCTGGTGAACCCTCGCCGAGGTGACACGCCGCGCGAGAATGACCGCGAATATCTCGTCCCGAACAATCAGGCTCGTGCCTACTCGTACCTATCGCGAAACGTTCCTGGTTCGTCCGGATCGCGGTATTCGGCTCTCCAGCGTCGACCCTGGATTCGCCGATCCCCATACCAGCAAGGCGAGCGCCGCCGCCGAAATCGCGGCGGATAATCAACGGCTACACGATCTTCAATACGTGCTGTACGCGGAACACGATCGTTCCCTCCTCATCTGCCTGCAAGGCTTGGACGCCGCGGGCAAAGACGGAACGATCGAGCACGTCTTCGACGCGCTCAATCCGCAGGGCGCACGCGTGCACGGCTTCAAAGCTCCCTCGCTCGAGGAAGGGGCGCACGATTTTCTCTGGCGCGCGCATATTCAGTGCCCCGCGAAGGGCGAGATCGTAATCTTCAATCGTTCGCATTACGAAGACGTTCTCGTCGCTCGCGTACACGATCTCGTTCCAAAGAGCGTCTGGTCGAAGCGTTACGAGCTCATTAACGATTTCGAACGCGGCCTCTCTCTCTCGGGGACGACGATTCTCAAGTTTTACCTCCATATCAGCGAAGGCGAACAGCTCAAGCGCTTCAAAAAGCGGCTCGACGACCCGACGCGACACTGGAAGATCAGCGAATCCGACTACGCCGAGCGCAGCTTCTTCACGCAGTATCTCGTGGCGTACGAGGAGGCTCTCAACAAGACGAGCACGCCGTACGCTCCATGGTATGTCATTCCGGCGGATCGCAAGTGGTTTCGAAACTTGGCCGTTTCGAAGATCGTCGTGGAGACGCTCGATGCCCTGCGCATGACATTTCCGCCGACCAGTGTCGACATCGACGACATCCGTCGCAAATATCACGCCGATGAAGAAGCGGAAAAGAAGGCCAAGAGGGATCTATGAACGCTCCCGCATCGGCAGGCAGCATCGCACGTATCGATGCGTATTGGCGCGCGGCGAACTACCTCTGCGTCGGACAGATCTATCTGCTCGATAACCCGCTGCTCAAGGAGCCCCTGCGCCCGGAGCACATCAAGCCTCGGCTTCTCGGTCATTGGGGCACGACGCCCGGCTTGAACTTCATCTACGCGCACATGAATCGCGTCATCGTAAAATACGACCTCAACGCAATCTTCGTCACCGGTCCCGGCCACGGTGGCCCCGCAGTAGTCGCCAACACCTACCTTGAGGGAACGTATAGCGAGATCTACCCGAGCGTCGGCCTCGACGAGCCCGGCATGCGCAGGCTCTTCAAGCAGTTCTCTTTTCCGGGCGGCGTACCGAGCCACGCCGCTCCCGAGACGCCCGGATCGATCAACGAGGGCGGCGAGCTCGGCTATTCGATCGCGCACGCGTACGGCGCCGTCTTCGATAATCCCGATCTCGTCGCGTGCTGCGTGGTGGGCGACGGCGAGGCGGAGACGGGAGCGTTGGCGGCGAGCTGGCATTCGAATAAGTTTCTCAACCCCGAGCGCGACGGCGCCGTGCTGCCCATCCTCCATCTCAACGGGTACAAGATCGCAGGCCCAACGGTGCTCGCGCGCATTCCGGACGAGGAGCTGCGCGCGCTTTTCGTCGGTTACGGCTACGAGCCGCTCGTCGTCGCGGGCGACGATCCCGCAACGATGCACGAGCTGATGGCGCGCGCGCTCGATACCGTCGTCGAACGTATCAAGGCGATTCAGGATGAGGCACGACGCGGGAGCTTCTCCACGCGCGTTCGCTGGCCGATTCTCATTCTCAAGACGCCAAAGGGCTGGACCGGGCCGAAGGTCGTCGACGGCGTCCAGATCGAGGGAACGTTTCGCGCCCACCAGGTTCCGCTTTCCAACGTGCGCGACAATCCCGAACACCTCGCCATGCTCGAAGCGTGGATGCGCAGCTACCGTCCCGAAGAACTCTTCGATGCACGCGGCCGCGTACGCGACGACATCGCAGCGCTCGCGCCTCGCGGCGACCGGCGTATGGGTGCGAATCCGCATGCGAACGGCGGGTCGATCCTACAGGATCTCGTCATGCCGGAGTTCCGCGATTACGCCGTAGCCGTTTCCTCACCAGGGAGCGTGCGCGCGGAAGCGACGCGCGTGCTCGGAGCTCTCTTGCGCGACGTCGTGCGCGCGAATCCCAACACGTTTCGCGTCGTCGGGCCGGACGAAACGACGTCGAATCGTTTGACCGCGCTCTTCGACGCAACCGATCGCACATCGACGGCACAGATTCTCCCGAGCGACGATCACGTCTCGCCGAACGGACGCGTCATGGAAATACTCAGCGAGCACGTTTGCCAAGGGTGGCTGGAAGGATATCTGCTCACCGGGCGGCACGGCTTCTTCTCTTGCTACGAGGCCTTCATTCACATCGTCGATTCGATGTTCAACCAACATGCGAAGTGGCTGAAATCCACTCGCGCGATCGCGTGGCGCAGGCCGGTCGCCTCGCTCAACTATCTGCTGACCTCGCACGTCTGGCGCCAGGACCATAACGGCTTCAGTCACCAGGATCCCGGCTTCATCGATCACGTCGTCAACAAGAAAGCCGACGTCGTTCGCGTCTATCTTCCGCCCGACGCAAACTGCTTGCTCTCGGTAGCCGACCACTGCCTTCGCAGCCGAAACTACGTGAACGTGATCGTTGCCGGCAAACAGCCGGAATGGCAGTGGCTCGATCTGGACGGCGCCGTCGCGCATTGCCGCGCCGGCGTGGGCATCTGGGAGGGGGCGAGCAACGATCGAGGCGCCGAACCCGACGTCGTCATGGCATGCTGCGGCGACGTGCCGACGCTCGAGACGCTCGCGGCCGTTGCTTTCCTCCGCCAACATCTGCCGGAGCTACGCGTGCGCGTGGTCAACGTCGTCGACCTCATGACCCTACAGCCGCACAGCGAGCATCCGCACGGCATTCCAGACTCCGACTTCGACGCGATCTTTACGATCGACAAACCGATCGTCTTTGCGTTCCACGGATATCCTTCGCTCATCCATCGCTTGACCTACCGGCGCCACGGGCATGACAACCTGCACGTCCGCGGCTACAAAGAAGAGGGAACGACGACGACCCCGTTCGACATGACCGTGAGAAACGAACTCGATCGCTATCACCTGGCCGGCGACGTCATCGACCGCGTTGTGCGATTGCGCGACGCGGCGGCCCACGTCAAGCAGCTCATCCGAGAGACTCTCGCCGCACACCGCCGGTATATCGACGAATACGGCGAAGACTTGCCCGATATACGCAACTGGCAATGGGAGTGCGACGCGTCGTCGTAGGAGCGGAAGTGCGCAGCGCGCCCCGCGGAGAAATGGCCGCAGGTGGCAGAGCAACAGCCGGGACCTAGTCGGCGACTCCCGCAAGAGCAGCCGAATCCGCGAGCCGCGCGGTCGCGCAGCCCCTGGGGATTCGCTTGGTGGGTCGCTCTCGCGTTCCTGATCGTATGGAACTTCGCGAACGTCTTTTTGCCCCACAAAACCCCGCAAGCCATTGCGTACTCGACGTTTCTCGCCCAGGTGCGCGTTGGAAACGTCTCCGCCGTGCGCGTTGTCGGCGACCAGATCACCGGTGCGTTCGTACGGCCGTACGCGCAGCCCGCGTCGGAGATCCAGCGCATGAATGCGATCGCCGAGCAGCCCGCTCCGGCGGCGACCACGCCCCCAAAGACGATCGCGTTCGCGACGACCTTCCCCGCAACGCAAGGCGACGACAGATTGCTGCCGCTACTCGAGCGGCACCACGTGATCGTCGACGTCTCCACGACGACGGCGCCGTGGTTCTGGCAGATGCTCGCAGGCTGGCTGCCGGCGCTGCTCCTCGTCGGCGTGTTCATC
>DAHXOK010000037.1:0-434 GCA_027364935.1 Vulcanimicrobiota bacterium
GAGCTCGGCGGCACGCTCGATCAACTCTTCCGGATGCGAGGCTCCCGCGAGAAACGTGAAGTTCGAAAAGGCGTGGAGCTCGGCATACATCCTTGGACGTCGCTCGAAGACAGCGCTAGTCGTAGGCGCCGCGAAGATACCAGTGTGTTCCTTGCCGGTAGATGCGCACGAGCGACATGTCGTCGAGCAGAACGTCGTATTCGTCGCGCGAGATCGGATCGTCTGCGAACCAGCCCTCCTCGATGCGCCACGGACCGCCGCACGAGAGTACGCGCCGCGATCCGACGTAGGCGAGAACGCCCTTCTCCACACGCACGTCGATCTCGCGGACGGCGAGCAACCGAAGCTGCGACACCAACGCGTCGTCGCGTCGCTCCTTCGACGTCGCTCGTACTGCATGATCGGGATGACGAAGCGCAAACGGCTCGTACGAG
>DAHXOK010000037.1:444-8444 GCA_027364935.1 Vulcanimicrobiota bacterium
GAAGCGGCGTTCGAGCGCGTGTGCTGCGCGGACGCGCGCGCGCCGTGGCGGCTTACCGGTAATCGCCTCGAGCCGCGCGATCGTCACCGCGACGGCGCGCGGGTCGACGTCGTCGGCGGGAAAGATCGGTAACGCCTCTCCACCCTCTTCCAAGCGAACCGCACGCAAGCGCAACCCGACGATCGCACACGGGAACGCGCTGCCGGCGAGCTTCGCGCGCAGGATATCGCCGAGCGTCTTTTCGTCGGAGCTGGGCGATGCAACCGGTACGTCGATGCACCGAACGGTCCCGTCTTCGAGCTCCAGGCCGAGATCGAGCGCGCCCGCACGCTTCCCACAGCGCTCCAAATCTGCGCAGACGCGTGCGAGCACGACGCGCAGCGCAAAGAAGAGCTGCGCCTCTTCTTCGACGCGGCCTTCACCGAAGGTCGAGGCTTCGATGGCGACGGCGTGCGCTCGCGGAAGGAACGGGGTGCGATCCTCGCCGCGCGCGCATGCGTGCCAACGCGCCGCATGCGGACCGAAGCGTCGCACGAAGGATCCATGCGGCAGTCGTGCGAGATTGCCGAGCGTCGTGATGCCGAGCATGCGCAAGCGCTCGCGTATGCGCTCGTCGACCTCGAGCAGTTCGACGGCGAGCGGCGCGAGAAAGCGGCGTTCGTCGCCGGGCGCGCAGATCGCGCCGTCGCGCAGACGAGCCGCAGCGTATGCCGCGAACTTGTTCGCCCCCGCGCCGATGCAGAAAGGGACGCCGTACGGCGCGAGACACGAACGCGTCTGCTCGATCCAACGCAGGGCATCGCCGGGTACCCCGCGCATGTCGACGTAGACGAGACCGGGACGAACGTCATCGACGAGCGGCGAAACCGAATCGAGCGAATCGAGCATCGCCTCCCATGCCGGCTCTGCCTGCGTGGCGTCGGCCAGCACGCAAAGCAGCAGCGGCTCGGAGTGCGTTACGGCGAGCATGGTACCCGCACGCTTTCGTGGCGAACGTGAAAGCGGAACTCGTTGCCCGCGCGCTCGCAACGCAAACGCAGCCCCGCGGCCGCCGCCAGCTCCGTCGGCGCCTGCAACGCGACAACGAGCAACAACGCTCCGCTCTTGTGAGCGAGGCCCGCAAGGCGTACCCAGAGCGAGGAGCGCAGCGTAGGTGCGTCGAGAACGATGACGCCGCATGCCCGCGAGCGTAGGAGCGCATCGGCGGCGCGGGCAACGGCAACGGGCGCTGCGACCGAGACGATCACGAGGCGTTCGAGCACGACGCCGGCAGCGGCGAGGCCGGGCGGATAGATCGCTCCGCTATCGACCACTGCCGCGAGACCACGCCGCGTCCCCTGAGCGAGAAGCCGCGTCGCGAGCGCCCAACGTCCGGAGCTAGCACGCCCCTCCAGCGTCGTCAGCATGCCTTTGGCGAAGCCACCGCCGAGCGCCCGATCTAAGGCCGGAACGGCGCTGGAGAGCCGCTCTCGCGGCACAGGCATGGCCGTGAAGCCCAGCCGCTCCCGCAGCTCCTCGAAGGCCAGTCTCGAGCTTGTCGAAGGGCGTGCCGGCAGACCCATGGGCTACCATGCTAATCGAACATACGTTCGATAGTCAATCCCCCGCTGCTAGCGGGAAACGGCGGCGACCGCTACCTGGGATGCGGTGGCGGAGTAGCGGCCCGGCGCGCGCACGAGTTTGCTGCTTCCACAATGGAATGGGACGCGACGTTCTCGCGCTCGTTCGTCTGCTGACGCACCCATTGCAAGGCAGCCATCAAACGCGAAAGCGGCGTGTTGCCGACCGAGCCGACGATGCCAGGAATGGAGAGCGGATCGATCTCGTACGGATTCGGACTGAGCCCCGCCTGGTCGTGACCGGCGATCAACGGGTTCGGCGTCGCGGGATTCGGCGAGTACGTCGTATCCTGGTGCGTGATCGCGTTGATGTTCGAGCCCTCGAGCCCTTCGTGCTGCATTTGCGCGAGCTGTTGCGTTTGCACGTAGCCGTTGATGATGTCGAGAGAGACGGCTTGCGTCGCGAGCGCTTTCAAGAGCTCGATGCGCATTGCGTCGAGCCGGCGCTCGTCGTCGGTCTGCGGATTGCGTACAAAAACGCTCGAATCTTCGAGCTCGCGCTGCATCGCGAGCACGTTGTTCGCAAGCGGGCCGACGAGCTGCTCGAGATGATACAGCGTGAGATCGCGCTCCGCCGTACTGCTGCTGGCGTCGCTGCCGGATTGGTTCACGTCTGCAAGGGCTTGGTCGTAACGGTGAAACAACGGCGGGCTCTTCCCAATCGTGCGGTCGTTCTCCATCATCATGCCGATGACGGGCTTGATGTGCCGCGCGAGCGCGTCGCACAATGGGCTCGCTTGCCCGTGATAGATAACAGGCGGCGGCAACGGCGTGTGGCGCGCGGCGTGCGTCGGTTGCGGGTGCGGCGAAATCGCGGGGGCATGCGACGGCAACACCGCGACGAGAGCGGCAAAAGCGAGAACGGCGAGGATACGAACGCGCATGCGACTGCAGTCTACGACCAGAACGGGCTCAGCTCCCCTTTTCTGCTCTGCGAAACGTCAGGGAACGCGGCTCGGCCGTCGACTGCTCGGGATCGCTCAGGACGGCAGAGACGCGCCCTCCAAGTCGCGTCGCGCAGGAGCGGAGATGACCATCGTCAGGTCCAGCAAGATGATGAGGCGATCGCCGACCTTTCCGACCCCTTGCAGATAATCCGCACCTACTCCAGCAACGATTTCGGGCGCTTCCTCGATCGCTTCGATGGGGATCCTCAGCACCTCCGACGCGCTGTCGACGACGATGCCGACGCGCTTGGTCCCAATGTCGGTGACGATGATTCGCGTGCTCTTCGTGGGCGCGATGCGCTCCATGCCGAATCGCGCCCGCAGATCGATAATAGGAATCAGCTGGCCGCGAAGATTGATGACCCCGTCCATGAAATCGGGCGTCCGCGGAACGTGCGTGATCTCGACCATGCGGATAATCTCTTGAATCTGCGAGATATCGACGCCGTACTCTTCGGTGCCGATGTGAAACGTTGCGACCTGAACGCTCTCTCCCACTTAGGCCTCCATCGACGTCAACTCGGCGCGCGGGATCTTGCCGCTGGCGTAGGCATCGCTCACGAGCCCGTGCACGTCGAGAATCAACGAAATTGCGCCGCTGCCCAGAATCGTGGCTCCCGAGATCCCCACGATGCGCCCGACCACGTCGGAGAGGGGCTTGATGACGATCTCCTGCTCGCCTTCGAAAGCGTCGACGACGAGCCCCACGTGGCGCCCTTGGACGCCCACGATGACGGTCATTGCCTTTTCCGGATCGCGCGGTACAGGCAACCCGAAGACGTCCGCGACGCGAACCAGAGGGACGATCTCACCGCGCAGCATGACGACCTCGTTGCCTCGCACCGTGCGGATGTCGCCGGTCTCCACGCGTTGCGATTCGGTAACTGCGTCGAGAGGAATCGCATAAAGTTCCTTGCCGACGCGCACGAGGAGAGCGGCAATGATTGCGAGCGTCAGCGGCAGTTTGATTTCGAAGTACGTGCCACGCCCGGGCTCGCTTCGCACGTGGAAGAGCCCTTTGAGGCGCGCGACGGTCTTGACCACGACGTCCATGCCGACGCCGCGCCCGCTCAGATCCGAGACCGCGTCGGCGGTCGAGAAACCCGGGCGCAAGATGAGTTCGACGAGCTCTTGATCGCTCAAGCGCTCGTCGCGAGCGACGATGCCGGCGTCGAGAGCGCGACGTCGAACGCGCTCGCGATCGACCCCGGCGCCGTCGTCCGACATCTCGATGACGATCTGATTTCCGGCATGGTAGGCATTGAGCGAAATCGTTCCGGTCCGCGGTTTGCCCGCGGCTTCGCGAACGCTTGGAGATTCGATACCGTGATCGACGCAGTTGCGCAGCAGATGCATCAGCGGTTCGCCGATATCGTCGACGATCGTCTTGTCGAGCTCGGTGCTCGCGCCGCCGACGTGCAGCCGCACGTCCTTTCCACGCGCCTTCGCAATGTCGCGCACGATGCGCGGAAACCGCTCGAAGACGCGACCGATCGGTACCATCCGAACCTTCATGAGCGACTCTTGGATCTCGGCGCTCGTACGCGCGAGCAGCGCGGCGCTCTCGACCAGCGTGTCGTACGCCGGATCGTCGCCCGCGCGAGCGAGCGACGCAGCGATGTCGCTGATCCGCGTGCGATTGACGACGAGCTCGCCGACGAGGTTCAAGAGGTGATCGAGCCGGTCGATATCGACCCGAACCGTCGGCCGGCGCGCAGGGCCGGGAAGGTGCGTCGGCGTGACGGCGGGCGATTCGCCTGCGAGCATCCGCGCAACGTCGGCTTCGAAGGACTCTGCCGTCTCCATCGCGTCGCGGGTCTGTGCGACGCCGCCGAGCCGGTCGAGGAACTCGCGTAGTCCCTCGGGCGGAGGTGCGGCCGCGAGCGACGACGCGACGAGCGCGACGAGTAGGTCCTTGCCGGTAAAGAGCAACTCGACGCAGGAGTCCGAAAGCACGAGCTGCTCCGTGCGCAAGAGGTCGCAGAGGCTTTCCAGACCGTGAGCGAGATCGGCGATGTCCGCGAAGTCGAGCATCGCCGCGTTGCCCTTGATCGTGTGCAACGCGCGAAAGAGCGCGTTGACGATCTCGGGATCCCTGATGCCGGATTTCGACGAGGCCTCGAGGCGCAGGACGTCGGCGTCGATGCGATGCAGCAGTTCTTCCGCTTCGTCGCGAAAGTATGCGACGAACTCCGCGCGGTCGAAGGGCTCGTCAGGCATCGCGGAGGATCACTTCGGCTCGCCGGGGCCGCTCTCCGCTTCCGCTCGTTACGCTACGCCGAAGACCGAGAGCAACGGCTCGAGCGAGCCGGTGTCCGGAATGAAGACGAACTCTCCTCCGATCGACGCGCTCTTGTCGAGAAAAAGACTCTCGACGAGGAAGACGTCTTGCTCCGGCAAGATCGACATCAGGCTGTGGAACGTCTCCTGGATCGTCCCGTAGGACAGGGTCGGTACCGAAGGCTGGAGCCGCGTCTGCGTGAGGTGCACGATTGCGGAGAGATACGAGCCGGCAACGATGTTGCCCAGCTCTTTGAGCGTGGAATCGGCTATCGAATCGTAGATCGTGATGTTGCCGATGACGCGACGGATGAAGCGCGCGACGAACTCCGTGGCTTGGCTGCGATCGAAGAGGACGACGATCTGCCCCGGTGCGTCGCCGCGCACGTACATGTGCACCACGGCCACCGATTCTTTAAGGTGACTCATGCGATCGGCAAGGTCGCGAACCTTGACGATTTCTATGCGCGGATCGACGAGCGTGATCCTCGTGTTGAGCAACTGCGAGAGCGCCGTCGCGGCGTGACCCGCTCCGATATTGCCGATTTCCTTCAGCGCGTCTTTCTGCAGGTCTGTGAGCGTGGGTGCGGCGATCATGCAAGCACCTTGTTGAGCGTTTCGACGATTTTTGGCGGCTGGAACGGCTTGGTGATGAAGGACTTTGCACCCGCTTGAATCGCCTCGACGACGAGTGCCTGTTGTCCCATCGACGTGCACATGACGATACGCGCTGCCGGATCGTGCGAAAGAATCTGCCTGACCGCGGCGATGCCGTCCATCTCGGGCATGACGACGTCCATGGTGACCAAGTCGGGGTGGAGCTCGACGTACTTTTCAACGGCCTCCACGCCGTTCTGCGCCTCTCCGACGATCTCGAAGCCGCTTTTGGCGAGAATTCCTTTGATCATCATCCGCATCACGACGGCATCGTCGACGATGAGGACTCTCCTACTCACGCTGCTCCCCACATTTCTAGCCATTCGGTCATATCCGGCGGCTTCTTTACTGACGATGGCTTGACCGCTTGTAAAGCTTATGCAAGCCGGCCCTGGGGGGATTGCGGTGTGTGGCCTGCCAATAAGAGGGCTTGACCACGCCTTCTCCAAGGGGGAGCTCTTCTTGCAGCGTACGCTGGGCTTCATAACCGGCGCAGTAGGTGCCGCCATACTCCTCGCCGGATGCGGCAAAACGTATCCCGTCTGGGCGACCGTGCCTACCGCACCGCCGATCACGCCGTCCGTTACCAGCGTCTACACGCTGCCGACGCCGCCTGCCGCAGCCCTTCCTCAGGGAATCGCTTCTGCTCCGACGGTCTCGAACTGCGCGACCGGCGTGATTTGGTTCACCGAAGAGAGCAACAACTCGATCGGTACGCTGAATCAGGTCGCGAAGTTCACGACCTTGCAGTTGCCGAACCCCGGATCGCAGCCGTACGGAATTACGTGCGGACCCGACGGTCAGATTTGGTTCACCGAGTACGCCGGCAATCGCATCGGTCGCTACGACTCGTCAAGCGGAAACTTCGCGGAGTTCACCATTCCGACGAGCTCGGCACAGGCGACGTCGATCGTGCTCGGAGCAGACGGCGGACTCTGGTTCACCGAGTCGGGGACCGGGAAGATCGGTCGCACCGACGCACAAACCGGCGTCATCGCGGAGTATCCGACCGGCGGTACGACGCCGCTTGACGCAGCCGAGGGTCCAGACGGAAACGTGTGGTTCACGCTCGAGGGCAGCAATCAGATCGGCTCGATCACGACGGGCGGCGGCGTCGCGCTCCACACCGTGCCGACCTTGGCGTCGCAGCCGTTCGCCATCATCACCGGCTCGGACCACGCGATGTGGTTCACGGAACAGGCGAGCGACAAGCTTGGGCGCATCGTCCCCAGCAACGGCACCTTCACCGAAGTGGCGCTCACCGGATGCTCGTCGCCGGGCGCGCTGCAACAGGGCACCGACGGAAACTTCTACGTTCTCTGCGGTGGAGCGTCGCCGGTGGTCGTGCAGTACAATCCGCAGACGACGAAGCAACGGTCGTTCGCGCTCAAGTCGGGTTCGGTACCGCAAGAAGCTATCATCGCATTCGATAACAAGCTGTACTTCACCGACAGCGGTCTGAACGCACTCGATCAGTTCACGTATCAGTAGCGCCCCGGACGACCGCCGCGCTGCCGCTAGCCACGAGGAGCTCGCGGGCGTCGATTCGCACGAGGTGCAGCGACGCGTGCGGCGCGAGCGCAACGCTCTCGACGATTTGGATCCGCCGTGCACCCCTGGTTCTTTGGAGGTGCCGCGCAAGGACGCGCCCGGCCAACGAGAATGCGGCGAGCATCGCCGTCACGATGACCAGCGCGAGAGCGTAGCGCACTGCGAACTCCACTAGATCCCTTCGAGAAAGTTGCGAGCGAGGTGCGCCCCGTGCTCGCTCAGCACTGACTCGGGGTGAAACTGCACGGCATGAACGGGGCGCTCGCGATGCGCGATGCCCTGAATGACGGCCTCCTCGCTGCGCGCCGTGACCCCGAGTGCCGCTGGAAGCGATTCGGGGTCGAGCGCGAGTGAATGGTAGCGCGTCGCAACGAGCGGCGAGGGCAGGTCCTTGAATATCCCGGTGCCGACGTGCTCGATGCGCGACGTCTTGCCGTGCATGAGCCGCGGAGCATGGATGACGCGCGCGCCCAGTACTTCCCCGATCGCCTGTAGTCCCAGACAGACGCCCAAGACCGGCATCCCGTCTTCTATGGCGGCGCCGATCACCGCGAGGACCTGCGGAATCTCGCGCGGATGCCCCGGACCCGGACCGATCACGAGTGCGTCGTACCGTTCGAGCAGCTTGGGTGCCAGACGTGCGTCGTCGCTGCGGACGACGTCCACGTTCGCTCCTTGCGATGCCAGCAGGTGCACGACGTTGTACGCGAACGAGTCGTAGTGGTCGACGTAGAGAACCTTCATCGGTCGACTCCGAGCACGTCGCGAACGATGCGCGTCTTGCCGAGAATCTCGTCGTATTCGGCGGCCGGATCGCTGTCCGCCACGATGCCTGCGGAGGCTTGCCACCACGCGCGACCGTCATGCACGTGCACGCTACGCAGCGTGATGCACGAATCGAAATCCCCGTTGTAACTCCAGCGACCGACGCTTCCAGCGTAGAAAC
>DAHXOK010000037.1:8454-13670 GCA_027364935.1 Vulcanimicrobiota bacterium
CCCGCACGACGACCGTGCGGATGTGGATCGCGGTGTCCAGCTCGCCGGTGTAGCTGAGGTAGCCGATCGCGCCCCCGTAGCCGCCCCGCTTGACCGGCTCGAGCTCGTCGATGATCTGCATCGCGCGCACCTTGGGGGTTCCGGTGACCGTGCCGGCCGGAAAGCCGGCGCGAAAGAGATCGAGCGCATCGTACTCTGAGCGTAGCCGTCCGATGACGTCCGAGACGATGTGCATCACGTGACTGTACCGCTCGACCTGGAGCAGCTCGTCCACGTCGACGCTGCCGACGTCGCAGACCGAGCCGAGATCGTTACGCCCCAGATCGACGAGCATGACGTGCTCGGCGCGCTCTTTCTCGTTGCTCAGCAGCTCCTGCGCGATTCGTGCGTCTTCGTCGTCGCTTTCGCCACGTGGCCGCGTACCGGCGAGCGGGCGTATCCGCGCGCGGCGCCCTTCGAGGCGAACGAGAAACTCCGGGCTCGCGCCGAGCAACGCTCCAAACGGTGCATCAACGTAGAACATATACGGCGACGCGTTGCGGCGACGCAGAGCGCGATAGAGATCGAGCGCCTCCCCTTCCAGCAGGGCGCCGAAGCGAATCCCGAGCTGGAGCTGATAGACGTCGCCGTCGTACACGTGCTTCTTGACGGCAGCTACGCGTTCGAGGTAACGATCGCGTTCTAGGCTTTGCGAGACCGCACCGGCGACGCGGATTTTGCCGGGCAGCGACGGCGTCGAACGCTGCAGACGGTCGAGGTATCCGTCGATGCGGCCCTCGAGTCTCCCGGCATCGGTACCGCAGCTCCAAACCGAGAGCGTGTCGGTAAAATGATCGAAGATGAGCCAGCTCGCGGGGATCGCTACGTAGGCTGCGGGCATAGCGGGCTCGTCTTGAGCGCGCTCCGCGAGATGCGCGAACGGCCGCGCGGCATCGTACGAGAACGCAACGAGCGCTCCACCGAGCGCACCATCCCCGGCAGCGATGCGGTGCGGCGCGATCCACGCGCGGATCTCGTCGAAGAGCGCGGCGCCGCCTTCGAAACTCCGTGCGTCGAGGTAATCGATGCCGAGGAACGAGTAGCGCGAGATGCGGCCTCCGTGCTCGACGGACTCCAGCAGACACGCGGGTCCGTCGCGGGCGAGCGCGAGGTACGCTCCAATCGGCGTGAAGACGTAGGCGGGGACGCGTCGCAGAAGCGCGTGCATTTACGCCTCCCGCCTTCGCTCGCGGGCGAGCCAAGCCTCGCGCCGGCGCAGTTCCAGCTTCTCGAGCACGGCGCGGTCCCGGGCGGCGGCCTGCAACTGCGCGGCAGCGTGCAGAAAGACGCGGCGGCGCTCCTCCTCGATCTTTCGGCGTACCTCGAGCAGCGGCTCGAGACTGAAGCGAGGTTCACCCATCGTGCGGATCGTCACGCATTTGCGGCGAGCGACTAGGGGGAGGCTACCTGGAGTTGACCCCTCATGCTGGGGTGGTTATGCAGTATCGGGGTTCGGCGTGCGGTCATGGGGCAGGAGGGCGCGTCGTGAGAACGCACTCCTCGCCTATAGCCTTCCGGCGCGTACGTCGGTCGCACGTATGCAAAAGGGTTGCACGGCAACGCATCCGCTGGGCGCCGTCAGCGCTAAGACGCACCGCCACGAAAGAGCGCCTCAACCGTAAATCGGAGGCCTGACATGTCCAACGCTGTCGCGAAGGTGTTGCATTGGCTGCGCGCCCTCGGCATGGTGCTCGCGCTGCTCCTGGCGGTGTACGTCCCCACCTTTGGGCTGGTGGCGGCACTGCATCTTTCTATGGCGCACGGGGTCCCCGTTATTATCCTTGTCAGCGCGACGCTCGCGCTGGCACTCATGCTGGTGCTGCGGCGATACCAACGAACCACGCTCGCAGACTTCGGGCTGCGCTGGTCGAGTTGGCGTTATCTCGCTATCGCCCTCGTGATTACGGTACCGTCTGCTGCGGTCGTCACTGCCTTGCTGTCGCGGGTGCACGAGCCTGGCCCGCTGGCGGGATTGCGCTTGGCGCCAGCCTTAGCGTGGCTTTACTTCGGATTTGGTGCCCCGCTGCAGGAAGAGTTGATCTTTCGCGGCCTGCTGCAGACGGTGCTGGCACGCAACCTTTCTGCGTCGGGCGAGACATCAGCACGCAACGGCGTCGCGGCCGTGGTGGGCGCAGCTATTCTGTTCGCATTGGTGCATTTCGCCGTCGGCCCCTGGACGGCCGCCGTGGCGTTGGTGCTGGGCTTGCTCGCGGGCGAACTGCGCCGACGCAGCGGCAGCGTGTTTCCAGCCGTTTTCGTTCACGTGATCTTCAATCTCCCTGGATTGTTCATGGCAATGCGCTGAAACCTCGGAAGGGAGAGCGTGCAAGCCGAAACGCCTTTGCAGGACGAGTATTATAGGTAAATTATTCCTGATCGGAAGGAGGCATTAAGGATGCTATGGTTCCTTAATCGCGTCGGTGCGGGCGCCGTGGCAGCAGCGCTTACCGGATTAGTGGCGGGTTTCGTGTTCATTACGTGGTCTTTCTCGTCCCTAACAGGAACACCGAAAGGCCTAGGAGGTGCGATTATCGCCCTTGCCGCCGCTTATGCATACGGTGAGATTTGGTATGTCGCTTGTGCAGTAGTACTAGGTGGGCTGCAAGCGGTGGCAATCCTATGTCTTACGAAGGCGAAGCACCGTCCTTGGAGGTCTTTGCCAATATTAGTTGCGGGCGCGCTCATCGGATTCTTGGTCGTGGCCTTCCTACTTCCGGGAACTTCCGACGATAGGGGCGGTACGACCTACATTGCAACGGTATTAGCACCGCTAGTTCTTGCCCCAACGCTAGGAGCTCTTCTTGCTTCATTTTTCTTGAAGCGACAATCCACGAAGTCGACTTAAAGCGGCTTTTGTGGCTGTCATGACCGTAGTGTTTGCGGATCGATGTAAGCCAACGAGTAAGTCACGGTTCACTCTCGAGGTGGTCGAGGTGCCCACTGACATGCGACCTGCGCAGCGACGAAACTGCGCAATTTAAGACAACATCGCTTGGCGAAGAACTCGAAAAGCGATCCGGCCACTGGAACTGCCGAAATCAGAACGCACGCCGTTCCGAGGAGCCCGCGAGCGACATCGAACCGAGGCACCGGCCCCGCCCATAGACGGTTGGACTAAGCACTCTACTGCGAAGTACTGCGGAAAGGCGCCGAAATAACGATCTGGGCAGGTCCGATGTGGACTGCCTGCCAAGCAGCGGGGATGCATGCCGCGCGCATCTTGCTGCTCGGGCAGCCGCGCGTCTTTTCCGCTGACGGGACAAAAGAGTTCCATCTTCCGCGCAAGACCTTGAACGTGCTCGCGTACGCCGTCTTGCACCGCAAACGTCCGCCATCTCGTGACGCGCTTGCGTTCGCACTCTTCCCGGATGACGACGAAGAAGCGGCGCGCGCGAGCTTGCGGCGAAATCTCTCCTACCTCTTATCCTCGTTGCCGCCCGCGCCGGAAGACATGCCCTTCCTACGCGTCGATGCCGACCGCATTGCCTGGAATCCGGAGGCACGGGCGCACGTCGACGTCATCGAGTTTGAGCGTGCCATCGACGAAGGGCGCGACGACGACGCGATTGCGGAGTATGGCGGCCAGCTGCTTCCAACGCTGTACGACGAGTGGACGACCGCTGAGCGAGAACGCCTGAGCGACGTGTTTCACGGCGCCCTCATCCGGACGATCGCTCGCGATCGCTCGCGGCGGCACTTCGACACCGCTACTGCATCGGCGCACCGCCTGCTCGAGGATGACCCCTGGCGCGAGGACATCGTTCGCCAATTGATGGCCATTCGATACGAGTCCGGCGATCGCGCCGGTGCGCTCGCCACGTTCGAGCGCTTTGCGTTGCGACTACGCAACGAGATGCACGCTGCGCCGATGCCCGAAACGCTGGCAGTGCGCGATGCGATCTTGCGAAGCGCCCGCCTTACCACGAGCGAGCCGCCCCGGCCAGGTAGACTCATCGACACTCCGACGTTCGGGTTGCCATTCGTCGGCCGCGACGCGGCGATGGAAGCGGCGATCGCGCGCTGGCACGCGGCCGCCGACGGGAGGGCTGGCGTGCTGTTTGTCGCGGGCGAAGCCGGTATCGGCAAGAGTCGCTTTGCGACTGAGCTCGCGCGCACGATCGATCGCGAAGGAGGACTCGTTATCCGCGGTGAGACTGCCGCCGGCGGGGAACGTCGCCCCTACGAGGCGTTCGTCGACGCGCTGAAAAGCGCGTCGCTGGTTCGCGTCCGCGACGCCGGCGTATGGCGTGACGTGCTCGACGAGCTGCTCGACGAACACGCCCACGCAAGGCTCACCGACGACCGTTCCGCGCGGGTGCGGATTTTCGACTCCGTGCGCCACGGCATCGCCGACCTCGCTCGCTCCCGGCCGGTGTGCGTGATACTCGAAGATCTCCACTGGGCCGGCGCGGCGACAGTAGACTTGCTCGAGTTCGTCGCGCTACGCTTGAGCAACGTGCCGGTGCTCGTCGTGGCGACGTTTCGCAGCGACGAGCTGTCGCAGGCTCACCCGCTGCGCGCGCTGTCGCGCCAACTCGAGGGGCGCGGAAGCGCCGAGATACTCACGTTGCAGCGGCTCGGTGCGGAGGAGGCGATGCGCGCGGCGCGGTCGGCGGCGCCGCCCAGTGTCGCGGACGACGCACTCTTGCGAACCGTCGCGTGGGCTGAGGGCGTTCCCTTGCTCCTTGCCGAGGCGCTCCGAGATCTTTCGGCGGGACGCGCGCCCGCCATGGGCGATATCGCGACCTTGGTCGGCGAGCGTTTCGTGCGCTTATCGGAAAAGGCCGAAACCGCGCTCGTCTACGGCGCCGTGCTCGGCGCGCGGTTCGAGCTCGCCACCCTCGCGGCAACGACGGGATGGAACGATGGCGAACTCGTCGATGCGCTGGGTGAGTCGATCGGTCTCGGGCTGATTCGCGCAACGACGCGATCTCCGGGGCTCGCGTTCGCGTTCGTTCATCACCTCGTTCGAGCCGCGGCGATCGAGCGCGTGTCGCAGCAGGACCTCGTGTGCGCGCACGCGCTCACGGCGCGAGCGCTCGCCTCGCTGCCGGGAAGCGGCGGGGCACGAGCCGCGGAAATCGCGCAACAGCTCGAAGCGGCGGGCGATCGCCGTGGCGCCGCAGTGCAACTCCTTCGCGCGGCTTCGTATGCACTCGACGTCTTTGCAAACGAGG
>DAHXOK010000037.1:13680-18808 GCA_027364935.1 Vulcanimicrobiota bacterium
GACGCACGCCACGCGGCGACCTCTGCGCTTGCACTCCTCGACGCCGGCGATTCGGATCGCGGCGTCCGATACGATCTGATTGCGACGCGAGAACGCGCGCTCGCTCGGATCGGAGCGGTTGCGGAACGGCGTGCGGACGCGCTCCTGCTCGTCGAGTTGGCCGGTGACGACCTAGAGCGCGCATGTGGCGCATGGGAGCGCGTCTTCTACGCACATCGTGGGGACGGCGGCGTGCGCGAGGAGGCGTTGTCGAACCTCGAGCAGTTGAGCGGCGAATCCGTGCGCGCCGCGGCGATCTTCGAGCACTCGGCAGCGGCGCTCGCACTTCTAGAATCGGATTTTCCGCGCGCTCGCGACGCTGCGGCGCGTTCGGCGGAACATTTCGAACGCGCAGGTGATCCGCGTGCGGCAATGACTGCGCGACTCGAACACATCGCCGCGCTCGGGCGCCTCGGAGAACTTATAGAAGCACAATCTGCGCTCGACCGGTTGCGTCCGCTCGTCGAGGCCGAGGGCGATCTCGCCTCGCTCGCGGAGTTCCATCGTGTCGCTTCATCCGTCGCAGATGAAGAACACCGCGATCTCGCGCTCGAAAGCGCGAAAACTTCCGTCGAACTCGCGCTGCGTATCGGAGATCGCTTTGCGGAGGCGCGAGCGCGTCAGAACGCGGCGGTACAACTCGGCAGAATGCGCGACATCGAAGGCGCACTACGCGAACACGAGCGCGCGCTGGAGGCCTATGGTGACGTCGGCGACGCAGGCGGCGTCGCAGATTCCACGTTGAACCTCGCGAGCGTTCGAGGCTTCTGCGGCGACTACGCCGGAGCGCAGCGCCTGCTGGCGCAGCTCGATCCGAGAGCACTTCGGCAGCCGTGGCTCGAACTGCGGGTCGCGATCAACGGCGGCGCGCTTGCGCTGAGTGCGCGCCTATTCGACGAAGCGGAAAGGCAGCTTACCATCGCCCGCGAGTTGGCCGCGACGCTTCGGACGGAACTCTACGCAGCGCGCGTCCGCGTGCATCTTGGCGAGTTGTCGGCGAGAACCGGAAAGAGCCTTGAGGCCCGGCGGCATCTCGATGAAGCAGTTGCCGGCCTTGCCGCGCTCGGGCACCCTGCTCTCCAGGCCGAAGCCCATGCGTTGTCGAGCCGGCTGCACGCCGGGCAAGGCGAAGCGGCCGCCGCGCGCGCGGACGCAGCGGCCGCGCAAGAACTGGCGCAGCACTCCGTGGTTCAGCATTTCGGGGAAACGGCATGGCATCTCGCGGCTGCCTACGCACTAATCGGAGATACCGACGACGCCGTGCATTTTGCCGAGGCCGCGGCGCGAGCATTCGCAGACGGCGCGCTGCGCATGCCGGCCGATCTCGTGGACGCATACGCGCATCTTCCCTGGCACCGGCACGCCTTCGCGTACCTCGCCGGACGTCAGGTGCCGCTACGGCTCGACGAAGCTGAGTAAATAGCACCGCGCACAGTGCATGTTACCCGCAGTTGTCAGTAGCGTTGACGGTAGGGGTTGCGGTTTTATTGCCGCCGCCCGTAACGGTGAGGGTCGTGGTAACGCTGCGATAGTTGCCGGGATCGCTGACGGTGAACGTCGTTGCCGAGGTCCCGTTACCCGGCAGAACGGTAATTTCAGCCGAGTTGCTAACGACCGTGAACGTGCCGCTATAGTGCGTTTGCGAGATGGTAAATGTCGAGTAGTTGTAGGGCGGACACGTGATGGTAATCGTGTTACCGGTAACGTTTGCGCCGCTAAACGTAATCGCGCCGGGCGTAACCGGAGCGACGGACGCATTCCCACCCGGGCCGCTGCACGACGCGAACGCGAGCGAGAGGCCGACCACGAGAAAACCAACGAAGCGAATCCTTACCATGAGAACCTCCAGCGAACTAGCGATACGTCAACCTAGCACGCAACCGTTCCCACAGCGTTCCGGCTCCAAGAGGATGGCCGGACGGACGCGCGCCATCATTTCTTAGCCGAGGCTACAGGGTGCGGCCGGTTACGGCGCTCAACGCAGCGTCCGAACCGACGCGCACCCAGCGCGCGCAGGGACTCTTTTCGCCCAGCGGCTAGAAGATCGACGGCTCGTCCGGGCAGACCAGCGTGGACGTCGCACCGCTGATCGTGCGAATCGGGGTGCTCGCGCCGCTCGCCGACGCCGCAAAGACGTTGACCGCACCCGTGTGGCAGACGGGTACGTACATGTTGCCGGACGCGTCGACGGCTATCCCTTCGGGGGAGGAGATGCTACCCGAGGTAATCGTGCGCGTGGGCGTGACGTTGCCGTTCGCCGCCGGTGGGAAAACGTTGATGCCAGTCGAGCCCATTTCGTAGATATTGCCCGAGGCATCGAGCGCAACGCCGATCGGGTACGAGATGTTCGTGCCCCCGCCCGCGATCGAGCGGGTCGGTGCAACACCGCCGTTCGCGCCCGCGGCGAAGTAGAGGATGCTGTTCCCGCCGGCGTTGGCGACGTAGAAATCACCCGCTGAATCGACGACGATCTGATAGGGCTGGTTGAGCGTCGTCAAGCCCGCTGTGATGGTTCGTATCGGCGTGGCATTACCGCTCGCGCCGGCCGCGTAGACGGTGATCGAGTTGCTGTTGTAATTGGCGAGGTAGATGTTGCCGGAGCCGTCCACGCCGATGCCCTCCGTGTTGTTGATTCCAGTGGAGGCGCCGGAGATGACGCGCAGGGGCGCAACGTTTCCGGTCGCCCCGGCAGCGAAGACGTCGATCGCATTACTCTGATAATTCGCGACGTACAGGTTGCCGGAGGCATCCTTCGCAACGGCTGTCGAACCTTGAAGCGTCGTGGCCGCTCCGGCGATCCGCGCGAGCGGCGCGACGTTTCCGTTGGCCGTCAGGTTGAAGATGTCGATGGCATAGGCCAAGTGAGAAGAATCCGGCACGTAGAGGCGCGGCCCGGCCAAACCACCGCCGGGCGGATTGTACGCCACGCCGGAACTATGGCAAGCCGCCAAGCCTCCAAGAAGAGCAACAATTGTCACGAGAATGCGAAATCGAAACATCGTTATAGTCCTTTCATGAAATCTAGCAAAATGCCCCACGCAGAACACGACTCGCGCCATCAGCGCAGGGCCTGGAATCGGATGATCGTTGGATCGCTGGTGTCGACGAGGCCACGCCCCGGAACCAACTGTTCCGAGTAGTGCAGCCCCGCGATGTCGATGGCGTAGATGTGGCTACCTGCGTCAAACAGCTTCCACGTTCCGGTCGTTCCGTCGGTGCACTCGATCGCGCCGTTTGCCAGGAACTTGCACGCTCCGTAGTAGCTCGAATACGTGCCGACAACCGGATCGCCGTTCGCGCGCTCGCTGCCATAGCTAACCGTGCCCGCGAGTGTGATCTGGTAGTCGCCTCCCATCCGCACGAGCCCGCCCGACGGCGGCTCGACGCTGATGATGATCTTTTCGGTGTCCTTCAGCGTGCCCGTGAAGGTCGTTTCCGCGTCCACCTGTGCGGAACTGAGGATCCTGCTGACGTGCCACTTCTGAGCGGAATCGTACATCGTGATCGTCAACGAAGTTCGCTGCGCGTTCCCGAGCAAGGTCATCGCCTTGAAGCGAACGTGGACTTCAATCTTTCCTGGGTGGGCGATAAAATACCAGTACTGCGTGCCGACGAAGTTGTCGACGGTCCCGGAGTTGACGCCGGGCTGGAGTGGCGCCGGACTTCCCGGTTTGAGCGATTGCGCCGATGCGATGCTGGTTGCGAGCAGAAGGGCAAGCGGAATCGAGATACGCGCTATCGTCGTCATGGCGAGCCGAGACCCCGTACGCTGGCTGGTCCGCATTTTGCGCTCATTCTCGCGAGCGCTTGCCGCTTTGCGGGCGAGTCGGGACCCGCGACCTGCTGCATAGTTTGCAGCTCGGCCGACGAGAGCGCCGGCTCGTACGTTCCGAGGCCGACGTGAACTGCCGTAACGCCCGCGAAGTGCGTTTGCGTGACGCCGGCGACGCCCGCTCCGTTTGGCTCGAATATGTCCGTCATCGTCAATCCCCCTGGGAAGGTACGGCTGATGCGGATACCGCCGGGGATGCGAGCGCTGTACCAGTTGGCTACGGTGTCGAAACTCGCGTTGACGTCGTAGCTCGCGACCGTTATCTTGTGGCCGCAGCGAGTCACGGTTACATTTGCCATCGCGGCCATCTTGGTCGCGCCCGGATAGACCGGCAACCCGCTCGCTTGAGCTGACGCCGTCGCCTGTGCCACCGTAGGTTGTTGTGTCGAGGCCGACTGGCTCGACGAGCTGCTGCCTCTGGCACAGCCCGCGACGGCGAACCAGATGCTGAGGATCACAAGAATCGGGTGCTTCATGCCTGCTCCTATCCAACGAGTAGTCGGCTCCCATCATAGGCCGGCACCGTTCCGCGGGCATTCCAGGCCGGTCTGTGCGGCAGTCCGGAACAGAACGGGAACGCCGGTGCGCTATGTTCGTGCCATGAGCCGGCGCAAAGACGCCTTTTTGGTCAACCTCTGGTTTGAGGCCGAGGACGAGGAGGCGCCGGGAGCTCGCCGCTGGCGCGGCAGCGTCGAACTCCTCTCGACTCGGGAGCGCCTTTACTTCAGCGATCTCACCGAGCTGGTTGCTTTTCTCGCAACGTCAACTGGTAGGCGCGACGCGAACTGAGGGTGACAGGATGAACTCCGTACCATACGCCGCGGTGTGCCTTGCGCTGGCATGCGTCGCGGCCCGCGGGTACGCCGTTGCTGCCGAGTGCGCGCAGACGAACACCGTGCACGCCACGCGGCCATCACGTCGCACGGGTCCATGCGTACGCACGCCGACGGGAAGGAAGAGAGCCTCGACGTCAGCTCCTCGACGTCAGCTCCTCGGCGCTCAGTCAGAGCGGACTCTTCACGTACTCCTATCGCACGGATGGGCGCGCGCAGGCGCAGGCGATCAACGATGCGAGCGTATCGGGGATTGTGAACCCCGGAACCACGACGATCTCATACACGTATACAGCGGCGGGCCGCTGTGACGTGCGCTGGGAAAAGGTGGCCAGCGGGAGCTGTGGGTTTCCGGGCGTAGAGCCCAGCAAGGAGACTCGCCATGAGAAAGAGCCGCTTCACGGAGGCGCAGATTGTCGGGATT
>DAHXOK010000038.1:0-2432 GCA_027364935.1 Vulcanimicrobiota bacterium
AACAAGACGGACACCGCCGCCTTCTTCGAGCGCCTGCGTTTCACGCAGATGCTGCTCGACGGCCGCGACGTGCGCGAACCCGCGGAGTGGCTCGACAACCTCTTCCTGAGCAACGGCGGCGACATCGGCAAGATTCGCGACGAGCTCAAGCGCGATCTCGTCTTCGGAAATATCGACGCAACGCGCAACGCGCTTGCCATCTACAACGCGATCGCCGCGATTGCCGAGTATTACTATTCGAACTTGGTCGTTCCCGAGATCATCCTCTCGCGCATGGCCGTGCGCGCGCAGCTCGCGGCGTTCTATTTCGGCCCCGCGTTCAGCGCCCTCGGTATGATCAACCGCACGGCCTCGCACAACGTGCAGCGTTTTCTCAACGACACGAAGCTGTACGCGCGCAAGAACGAGCCCTGGCTCGAGCAGCTCGTGCCGGAGTTCTACCAAGAATCAGAAGCGCAGAAGGGTGCCGCGTTCCCCGTTACCGGAACCGAAGGCGTCGACAAGGTCGCGCAGTTCAAGCAAAGCATGGGCGGCTCGAGCTAACGCGCTCAGAGCTGCGCGCGATAACGCCAGACGCTCAAGCCCAACAGCACCACGGTAAAACCGGACAGCGCGAGAAGGTGCGGCCAAAGCACGTCGAGGCCGCTGCCTTTGATGAGCGCGCCGCGTGCGATCGCGCCGAAGTGGTTGATCGGATTGAAGAGCGCGACCGGCTGCAGCCACCGCGGCATCGCTTCGATCGGCGTGAAGGCGCCCGAAAGCGTCGCGAGCGGCGGATTGAGAAAGAAGAGCACGAGCTGCGCCTGGCGCGCCGACCGCACGCCGGTCGCGACGAACATCCCGAGCCCGCTCCCCGAGAACATGCACAGGCCGGCGCCGCAGAGAAAGACCGCCAAGCTCCCGTTGAACGGCAGCGCAAAGATCCATCGCAGCATCGCCAGCGCGATCAGGCCCATCGCGAAGAGCGCCGAGAAGAGCGGAACGATCTTTGCGACGATGATTTCCGCCGCGCTCGCCGGCGACATCAAGAGCTGCTCGATGGTCCCCGCCGCTCGCTCCTTGACGATCATCTGCGACGAGAAGAGCGTTCCGACGAGGATGAGCAACAATCCCAAGATGCCGGTCACGATGAACCACGATCCCACAAGGCCGGGATTGTACAGGTAGTCCGGTTCGAGCATCACGCCGCTCGCGTGTGGCGACCCGGCGACGAGGCGATCGTAGGAGGCGACGACGCCCTGCGCGTACCCCTGCGCGATCGCGGCCGTGTTCGCATTCGTCGCGTTCAACAGGAACTGCACGGTCGCGGTTCTGCCGCGGAGCACGTCGCGCGCAAACGCGTACGGAATCACGACCCCTCCGTCGAGCGCGCCGCGTTCGATCGCGTCGCCGACGGCCGCACGAGAATCGTAATAGCCCGCCACGCGAAAGCTTCTGCTCTCCGAGAGCATCGCAACGAGCTCGCGGCTCTCCGGCGTTGCGCTAAGATCCACCACGCCTAGCGGAAGATTCGTTACCGTCGCGCTCAGCACGAAGCCGAAGACCAACAGCTCGAGCACCGGAGCGACAACGAGCGCGATCACGTAGCGCCGGTCGCGCAGCATCTGCGCAAACTCTTTGACGATCAAGGCCCGTAGACGCCGCCCGATCATCAGTCTTTCAACTGCATCGCACGCATGTTTCGCCACGCGATCCCGTAGAAGAGCACGCCGAAACCTCCGATCGCCGCAACGCTGGACCACATCGCCGGCCACCCGCCACCCTGCAGAAATGCGTCTCGCACGATCTTGATGTAGTAGGTCCCCCACACGCAGTTCGACATCCAGCGCAACGCAATGGGAATATTTTCGATCGGAAAGAGCAGCCCGGAGAGAATGAAGACCATCAAGAATCCGCCGGCGGCAACGGCCTGCATTGCGGCGACCTGGCTCGGGATCGCCGCACCGACCATCGTGCCGAAGGCTGCCACGCAGAATGCGTAGAGCAGCGATGCGACGATGAACGGGGTCGGATCGCCGACAAAGCTCAAGCCGAAGTACGTGAGGAGCAGCGCGATGAGAATCACCCACTCGCAGAACGCAATTACAACGATCGCGAAGATCTTGCCGAGCAGGTATTCGTGCGCGGGAATGCTCGACGCGTACACTTGCAGAATCGTCTTCTCCTCGCCCTCCTTCGAGGTCGCGAGCGCGGCGAGGAGCGTCGGAAAGAGCGTCAGGGCAAGCACGAAGATGCCCGGACCGTAAAATTTCTTCGAGTCGAGTCCCGGGTTGTACCACAGGCGAATCGCGGCTCGCACGGGCCGCGGGCCGGCTGCCCCGAGGCTCGCATTGTACGCATCGACGACTTCACTCGCATAGCCGGCGGCAAGCTTTGCCGTATTGGCGTCGGATCCGTCGACGAGCAGCTGCACGGGCGCCGGCGCGCCGCGC
>DAHXOK010000038.1:2442-18513 GCA_027364935.1 Vulcanimicrobiota bacterium
GGCCAGGAAACGACGGTGAAGGTGACCGACGCGCGAAACGCGTCCGCGAGCGCGTTCGATGCGCTCGAGCCGTCGAAATCCTGTACGACGATGGGCATCTCGTTGACGGTGAGGGAGATCGCCGTTCCCATGATGATCAGGAGAAAGGCCGGGAGCAACAGCGCGAGCACGAGCGTGAGACGGTCGCGCAGGACCTGGATGATTTCTTTGCGCATTTGCGCGAAGACGCGCCGCACGTTACGGGGTTCCGGCCTTCTCGACGGCGCCGATGAACGCGTCTTAGAGTGAAAACCGAGCTTCGCGTGTGCTGAGGACGCGAATCCCGCCGCTCTCGAGCTCGCCCGTTACGCCGGGCTGCGCCGACGCTACGTCGTCGACGACCACGTGGAGTCGATCGCCGAAGAGCGACGCATCGTATCGTTTGCGCGCAAGGAGAGCGGCGGCGGCCTGCGGCTGATCGACCCTGAACTCAAGCAAATGTCCTGTCTGCCGGCTGCGGATCTCGCTCGGGCTTCCTTCGACGGCAAGCCGTCCCCCGATCATGAAGCCGAGCCGATTGCATTGATCCGCTTCCTCGAGATAGTGCGTCGTCACGAGGATTGCCGCGCCGCGGTCGGCGAGTGCCTGAATCACGCCCCACAGCGCGCGGCGCGCGAGCGGGTCAACGCCGGACGTCGGCTCGTCCAAGAAGATGACGCTCGGCTCGTGCATGATCGCCGAGCCGAAGGCCACGCGCTGCTTCCAGCCGCCGGGAAGGCTTGCGGTAACGTCGCGCTCCTTACCTTCGAGCCCCGAGAAGGCAAGCACCCAAGCGATCTTTGCCGCGGCCTCCTCGGGCGCAACGTCGTACACGCCCGCAAAAAACTCGAGGTTTTGGCCGATCGACAAATCGTCGTAGAGCGAGAACAGCTGCGACATGTAGCCGACGCGCTGGCGAATCTGCCGCGCGCGCAGATGATCGCGGGCCCCTGCCAACTGCGCGCGCCCTTGCGTCGGCTCGAGCAGGCCGCAGAGCATCTTGATCGTCGTCGTCTTCCCCGCTCCGTTCGCGCCCAAGAGACCGTAAATTTCGCCGTAGCGCACCTCGAAGCTCACGTCGTCGACCGCGACGAAGTCGCCGAAGCGCTTCGTGAGCCGCTCGGCGCCGATCGCGACCTCGCCGCGCGGCTCGCGATGCTCGTGACGCGCCGGAAACGACACCTCCGGCGCCCGCTCTCCGAGCGCGCGCATCGAAGCGACGAACACGTTCTCGAGCAGCGGATCGTCCACGCGAATCTCGTTCACCGCGATACGCGCCGCATTCATGGCGCCGGCGACGATCGCGCGCGCCGCATCGGGATCGCTCGCGAGCACGTCCAGGTGATCGCCGAAACGCTGCACGTCCACGATCGCGTCTCCTGCGACGGCCGCGCCGAGCGCCTGCGCCGCTGCCTGCAGGTCGTCGACGCGCACTACGAGCCGCCTCGCGTGCAGGCTTTCGCGCAGCTCGCTCGGCGTGCCGAGGCGATAGATCTCGCCCCGATGTACGAACGCCACGCGCGCGCACCGCTCCGCCTCGTCGAGGTACGGAGTCGCGACGAGAATCGTGAGACCTTCGGCGCAGAGATGCGCGAGCGCGTCCCAGAACTCGCGGCGCGATACCGGATCGACGCCGGTCGTCGGCTCGTCGAGCAGAAGCACGTCCGGCTCGGAAACGAGCGCGCACGCGAGTGCGAGCTTTTGCTTCATTCCGCCGCTCAACTGTTCGGCGAGGCGATCCGAAAACTGCGCCATGCCGAAGATCTCCAGATAGTGGGCGCCGCGGCGTGCGATCGTCTCCGGCGGCGTGAGCCGCAAATCGCCGACGTAGCGTATGTTCTCCGCAACCGTCAAATCGGGGTAGAGCGTGAAGCCTTGCGTGAGATATCCCGTTCGTAGACGCGCGGCGCGCGCGGGACGACCGAACACGAGCGCATCGCCGCTCGTCGCATCGGCAACGCCGGCGATGATTTGCAGGGTGGAGGTCTTTCCCGCGCCGTCGGGCCCGACCAGACCGAAGATCTCGCCCGCTGCAACGTCGAAGGCGATCCCGCGCACGGCTTCGACGGTGCCGTAGCGCTTGACGAGGCTGCGTACGCGAATTGCCGGGCCGGCACTCGCGCTCACGACGGCGGTCGTGCGCTCGGCCAGGTTCCGCTAATGAGGATTTCGCCGTCGGCCGGCATGCCCGGCTTGGCAAAACCGAAGCCCGAGCGCAGCGCGAGCTTCACGCCGAAGACCTCGGTGACGCGATCGCTACGAAAGTACGTGTTCTCCGGAGTAAACGTCGCTTGCGGATCGATGCGCATGACGTACGCCTCGATGGGTCGATTGGGATTGGAATCCAAATAGATGCGCGCCGATTGGCCGATTTTGATCTTTCCGATCTCTCCCTCCGGAATGAACCCGCGCAAGTAGACGCGATCGAGATTCAGCAGCGTCGCAACCGGCGTGCCCGCCGCGATGACCTCGCCCGGCTCGACCGCTCGCGTGATCACGGTCCCGGAGAACGGCGCGCGAACGACGAGGTCGCTTCGGTTCGCTCGCGCTTCTGCAAGCTGTGCCGCCGCTTGTCGCATCTCCGCCGACGCTCCCGCGATCGTCGCCTGCTGCCCTTCGATCTGCTGCTCGACTGCAGCCGCTTGCGCCGCACGCATAGCGACGGTTGCCGCCGCCTGTTGCGCGCTCGCGATCGCGGCGCGCTCCTGCTCTTCGGAGATGTCACCGGTTCGGAAGAGCGCGACGTCGCTGTTCTCGTTGAAGGCCGCGAGCCGGTACGATGCGCGGCTTTGGGCGAGCTGCGCTTCGGCCGCTGCGACTTGCGCGCCGAGAACGGCGACCTGCTGCTGTGCCGCCGACGCGCGTGCCGCGGCAGCCGTCGTGGCGGCGCGAGCCTGCGCTTCGCGAGCGCGAACTTGCGCGCCGTCGATCACCGCGATGACCTGGCCTGCTCTGACGCTGTCGCCCTCGCGAACGTTCACCTCCGCGACGCGGCCGCCGACGTTTGGTGCGAGTGCCGCGTCGTCGCCTTCGATGCGCCCCGAAAGCGTGATGACGTTACTCGGAGCTCCTCCACTCGAAAGCAATCGCCAGATCACGATCCCTGCGACGACGAGCGCGGCGACGGCGAGCAAGGCGGCGACACGGCCGGCGTTACGCATCAGAGCTCGTCGTACGGTGGCATTCTTCTTCCTTTCCTGTGCGGCCGTCCGGCACCCGCTCGCGCGTCTTCGGCACGAAGCGCTCGGCGCTCAAGAAGCCGACATCGTGTTGCGTTTCGCCGGCGAGCGCGAGGTCCGCGACGACTTCCCCCACGACGCTCGCGAATTTGAAGCCGTGGCCCGAAAAGCCGCCGCACAGTACGACGTTGCGATGCTGCGGATGAACGTCGACCACGAAATGCTCGTCCGGCGTAAGCGCGTACATGCACGCTTTCCCCTCGAGAAAGTTCGCTGCGGCGCCCGGCATCCACGCGTCGAGCGCGCGCGCGACCGGCGCGACGTCGCTCTTCGCATCGATCCCGCGGTCGAGTCCGTCTGGATTCGCGAATGCGCCATACCCGTGGAACGCCGCCTTGACGCCGTCGCCGAGATCCGGAAAGCCGTAGAGCGGCGACGGAAGCGACGGACGATCCACGAGAAACGCGGGAAACCGCGCCGCATCGTAGGCGTACGTTGCGGGCGAAAACCAGAGCTGCACGTTGCGCTGCACGCGCATCGGAACCCCCGCACCGGCCATCGCCGCTTCGAACCACGGGCCGAGCGCGAGCACGAGCGCGTCTCCTCGCAGCCGCGTGCCGTCCTCCAACGCAACCTCGACACCGTCGTTTCCGGCGCTCCAGTTCTCCATCTTCGTCTCGAAACGCAGTTCGGCTCCCGCATCCTCGGCGACGCACTGAAACGCGCGTACGGCCGCTTCCGGAACGACGAGCCCGCCGAGCGGTTCGAAGACGCCTACCTCGCCCGGATCCAGCAACAGCGGCGGAAAGCGCCGTCGCAGGTCGCGCGCGTCGAGGGCCTCCACGTTCAGGAGGTGTTCGCGCGCGGCGGCGAGCGTCCGTTGGAGAATTGCCGAGTCTTCTTTTCCGGCGAGCAGCAGGCCGACGAGACGAAGCACGTCCTCGTTCGAGCGGCGCTCGAGATCGCGCCACAGCTCGTACGCGCGTAGCAAGAGCGGCACGTATGCCGCATCCTCGTAGTACGCCTGACGGATGATGCGACTCTTCCCGTTCGACGCGCCGAGCGCGTGGCCGCGCGCATAGCGATCGATCCCACGCACGTGCGCGCCGCGCAGCGCGCACTGCATCGCCGCGCTGCTCCCCATCGCACCGAGGCCGACGACGAGGACGCGCATCGCTTTACCCTTACGCGATCATCTTACTGCTGGCAATTGCGACCATACGCCGACACTCGGCGAGGGCCACGCTTGCGCCTGAGCGCCGGCCCATAACAACGCCGACAGCGTCAAGGCAACTCTGCACGCCACGCGATGATTCTTCCCCTCACCCAGAGCCTTTCCCGCCCGGGGGGAGTTCGCCCAAGGCTCCGAAGTCAACCAGCCTTCAATGCACGACCATCGTCACCACAAGCCCGGCGAAGGCGCGAAGCAGCCCGAGATATTCTCGCACGAGCGTGCCGCCGTACTGGACGAACCCGAACGCGAGCAATGGCTTCCGACTCCCGCTCTCCTGGAGTTGCTCGCGGCCCCTGCGCGTGCGTGCGTACTCGATTTCGGCACGGGCACCGGACGCTATGCGCTCGCGCTCGCCCAGGCTCGACGTGACCTGCGCGTCGTCGCGTACGACGTGCAGCCCGAAATGCTCGACATCGTTCGCCGCCGCGCGGCGGAGTCGCGGGTCGCGAACCTCGACGTCGCAGACTGGGCAGATGCGCAGCGTCGAGCACCCTACGACCGCATCTTGGCGCTCAACGTGCTCCACGAGATCGATAACGCTACGCTGCGCGACCTCGCATCGCTCTTGGCGCCCGGCGGCAGCGTCTTGGTCGTGGACTGGGACGCAACCATCGATCGTCCTACGGGTCCGCCCGCGGAGCACGTCCATAGCCCACCTGAAGCGCAGAACCGCCTGACTCGCAGCGGGCTAGAACGCATCGAACGGATCGGCGATGCGCGCTTTCCGTACCACTTCATCCTGCGAGCCTCGCGGTAGCTCGGCTAGCGTCGATTCGCTAGCGACTTGCGTGGCGGTTCAACTGCAAGGCCTGTCCAGCGCGCAAGCGGCTGCGCGGCTCTCTCAGTTCGGGCCGAACGCGATCGAGGAATCTCAGCCTGGGATTCTTCGGCAGTTCGCTGCCAAGCTCTGGGGGCCGATTCCGTGGATGCTCGAGGGGACCGTGGCGCTCGAGGTCGCGACAGAGCGCTATACGGAAGCGGCCGTCGTTCTCATCTTGCTGCTGGTCAACGCAGCAATTGCCTTTCTCCACGAACATCGTTCGAGCGAGGCGGTCGAGGCGCTCGAGCGGCGGCTGGAGATTCAGGCGCGCGTGATGCGCGACGGGCGCTGGCAGCGAATTGCGAGCCGGCAACTCGTTCCCGCCGACGTCATTCACATGCGCATGGGCGACGTCGTGCCGGCGGACTGCCGGATCGCCGACGGTGCGGTTACCGTTGACGAGGCAATCCTGACCGGCGAATCGGTCGCGCGAGACCGTACGAACGGTGCAACACTCTACTCGGGTTCGACGATCAAACACGGTGAAGCGACTGCAGAGGTCGTCGCGACCGGAGCGCGCAGCGCGTTCGGGAACGTCGTGCTCCTGGTCGCACGCAGTCGCGAGGGCGGGCACTTGCACGACCAAGTCTTTTCGGTCGTCAAGTACCTTCTGCTGCTCGACGGCGCGCTCCTGATCGCATTCGGCGCATACGCCGGCGTGCGCGGAATGAGCGTGGTGAGCATCGTCTCGTTCGCCTTGACGCTGCTCATCGGGGCCATTCCAGTCGCACTTCCCGCAACGTTCACGCTTGCCACCGCCCTCGGCGCTTCAGATCTCGCGCGCCGCGGCGTGCTCGTGACGCGGCTCTCGGCGATCGAAGACGCCGCAACGATGGACGTCCTGTGCACGGACAAGACCGGGACGCTCACGCAAAACGCGCTCGCACTCCAATCGATTCTTCCGGTTGAGGGAGCATCGGTCGCCGACGTACTCCAGACGGCCGCTGCCGCGAGCGACGAAGCGAGCCAGGATCCGCTGGATCTTGCGGTGATCGGCTCGCTCGCGCAGCACCGCATCGCGGCAGACGCCTTGGGAGAGAGGGTCGCGTACCGTCCGTTCGATCCCGAGCTGAAGTACGCACAAGCCGACGTTCGAGCCGGCGGAACGATCGTTCGCGCGTGCAAGGGTGCGATTGCGGCCGTCTATGCCCTGGCGCACGCGACGCCGGATGAAGCGGCGGCTGCCGCAGCGAGCGCCGGTGGCGCGCGCGTTCTCGCCGTCGCACGCGATGACGGCAGCGGCTATCGCGTCTTGGGATTGCTCGCGTTTGGCGATCCGGTTCGTCCCGATGCGGCCACGCTCTTGGCCCGTCTGCGGGAGCTGGGGGTGCGCGTGATCATGCTGACCGGCGATGCGCTACCGACGGCCAAAGACGTTGCGCAGCAGATCGGCTTTTCCGGAAGAGCGCTGCACGCCTCAGAGTGGCGAACCCTGCCGAGGCTTCCGCCCGATGTCGACGTCCTCGCCGACGTTCTTCCGGAAGACAAATACACGATCGTGCGGGCACTGCAAGCGCAGGAACATCGGGTCGGCATGACCGGAGACGGCGTGAACGACGCGCCCGCGTTGCGCGCAGCGCAGGTCGGGATTGCCGTGGCCAGCGCTACCGACGCCGCGAAAAATGCGGCAAGCATCGTCCTGACCAATCCCGGCCTCGCAGAAGCGGTTGCCGCCGTGCAGGAGAGCCGCGCGATCTTCCGTCGCATGATGGTCTACGTCACGAACAAGATCGGCAAGACGATCGAGATCTCGGCGCTGCTCACCATCGTCGCCTTCTGGACGTCGATCGTCCCGCTCACGCCGTTGTTGATGATTCTGCTGATCTTTGGCAACGATTTCGCGACGATGGCGATAGCGACGGACAACGCTCGCGGATCGCCCGTGCCCGATCGCTGGAATCCGCGCGGGATCATCGGCGAAGGTTCTGCGATCGCGGGCGCGCTGCTGGTGCTCTCTCTGGGTCTGTTCGCGGTGCTGATAACGTCACTGCATGCGCCCGTGCCCCAGATCCAAACGGCAATGTTTTTGTTGCTCGTCGTGACGAGCCAGGCGATGATCTACGTCATTCGCGCAACGCCGAAACTACCGCCAGGAACCCCGCTGCTCGCCGCGTCGCTCGCAGACGTCGCAGTATGTTCGGCCATCGCGATCTTCGGCATACTCGTAGCTCCGATACCGGCGGCGCTCGCCGCCGGAATTGTGGGTCTCGCAATCGTCTACGTCGCCATCATATACGCCGGTAAAGCCCTCGTCGGGCACGTGGTAGGGAGACGCGACGCGTAAGCCACGGGGTGCCGCGCACGCCACAGAGAACCAGGAGGAATGATGCCTATGCGAATGACGAGCCTAGCCGCGACGATGATGCTCGGAGCAGTCGTCTTTACGGGCTGTTCGAAGCCATCGTCCAGCGCGCAGTCGGCGAGCAGCGCCACCGCGGTAACGGCGGCGCCCAGCCCCAGAATCACGACGGCCGCCCAGAGAGCTCCCTCGACGCCGGCAGCCAAAACGCGAGCGGTTGCACTTTCGCCGAGCCCGAGAACGGCGACGACGAAAGCTCCAGCCACCGCGAGCAGAACCGCTGCGCCCAAAGCCACCCGAAAGCCGGCAGGCCGGACGCGAACGGTGGCGTCAGCTGGACCATCCAAGCCGTCGGCGACGCCTACGCCGAGTAGTACCCCCAGTGTCGTTGCGGTTACCGGCGATCCGGTGCACGGCAGACAGCTCTACATGCAATATTGTTCCAGCTGCCACGGAGCAAGCGCGCAAGGCGGCATGGGCCCATCCTTGCAAAACGAATCGTCGCGCAAGAATCTCGCTCAAGCGATTGCGTGGATCAAAAACCCCGCACTACCTATGCCGAGCCTGTACCCGGGAAGCTTGAACGACAAAGAGGTCCTCGACATCGCTACCTATCTAGAATCGCTGAGGTAGCATCGAGCGCGGCTTTTTGCGGCGCGGGCCAACGTGTTTACCTAGAGAAGGAGCATCGAGAAAGGAGCGACGCATGAACCACATCGTTCGGCGAGTTGCGGCCTGGGTTGCCGCAGCAACGTGTCTTGCGCATGGAGGGAACGCGGTCGCCGATACGACGACGCCGCACATCGGCCCGCCACGCGACGTAGCCGCGGTAGCGGCGCTACCACAGTCGTACTATCATCGGCACTACCAAATCGGTACGGTTATCGTCGTCGGAACTGCCGGGTATGTCGATTTCTTCATACCGCCGGTAGCCGGTGGCCAGATCTTTGCAAAGAAGATCGCGGGCCGGTGGCGCGTGGTCGCGACGAGCGGTGACGACGCCCCGACTCCCGCCGATTGGTCCGCGCGATCGCACGGTACGCTTACGGTGGCGCAAATCTGTGCCGTCGAGCGGCATATTCCCGACATGGGAAGGCCGCCGGGTTGCACGCACTGGTAGGCCCCACGCCGCAGCCCCAGATCGATCGAGCACTCGAAGCACTCCGAAGCGGCGCCGTCGCGTGGGCGGAGCTGCCGGTCGCGCGAAAGACCGCTATTTTCGAAGCCTGTCGCGGGCGCGTGCGTGCGGCCGCGAGCCGCTGGACGCAGGTTGCCGCCGCAGCAAAAGGCGTGGCTGGGACGCCGCTGGCCGGCGAGGAGGCACTCAGCGGCCCCTGGGCCGTACTCGGTGCGCTCAATCGCTATCTCACCACGTTGAAGCAGCTCGAACGAACCGGCAGTCCGAATCTCGACGCACGCCGCGTACGAACGCGCGACGACGGGCAGGTCGTGGTCGACGTCTTCCCGGTCGACCTCTACGATCGAGTCTTGCTCAACGGAATCCGCGCCGACGTGTGGATGCAACCGGGCGTGACGCCGGCCTCGCTCGCGCAGACGATGGGAACCTGGTACCGGCAAGCAACGCGTCGACCGTGCGTGGCGCTCGTGCTGGGCGCGGGAAACATCGCATCGATCGCGCCGCTCGACGTGTTCTACAAGCTCATCGCCGACGGCGCCGTCTGCATCTTGAAGTTGAATCCCATCAACGCATACCTTGGCCCGATTCTCGAAGAGGCGCTCGCACCGCTCGTCGAAGGTGGCTTCCTGCGCTTCGCCTACGGCGGTTCCGACATCGGGAGGTACCTCTGCACGCATCCGCTCGTCGACGAGATTCACATCACCGGAAGCGACAAGACTCACGACGCAATCGTCTTCGGCGACGGCGAGGACGCGGCGGAGCGCAAGCGGCGCAACGATCCGGTACTCGCCAAACCGATTACGAGCGAACTCGGCAACGTGAGCCCGACGATCGTTCTTCCAGGTCCTTGGAGCGACGCCGACATTCGCTTCCAAGCCGAGAACATTCTCACGCAGAAGCTCCACAACGACGGGTTCAACTGCATCGCCTCGCAGATCTTGATTCTTCCCTCCGCTTGGAAGCAGACGCCGCAACTCCTCGCAGCCATCGAGGATCTCGCAGCCGACCTGCGCGACCGGCCCGCGTACTATCCGGGTGCGGCGTCGCGCGTCGAGATGCTCGCCGCGGGGCACGCGAACGTGGAGCGTTTCGGGCGCAACGGCGAGGGTTTCACTTCGCGCACGATCGTGCACGTCGACGCAGCGAATCCCGACGAGCCCGCGTTTACAACCGAGGCTTTCTCCAGCCTGCTCGCGGTTACGACGCTGCCCGGCGACCTGGAAACCTACGCTCGCGACGCGGTGGCGTTTGCAAACGAACGCTTATGGGGAACGCTCGGCGGCAATCTCATCGTTCATCCGCGCACGATGCGCGAGCATGCCGGCACGGTCGACCGAGCGATCGCGCAACTCCGCTACGGTTGCGTCGGCGTCAATGCCTGGACTGGGGTTGGCTTCCTGCTCTGCGAGACGCCCTGGGGAGCCTTCCCCGGTCACACGCTCGGAAATATCGGCAGCGGCATCGGCGTCGTGCACAATACCCATCTCTTCTCGCGCTCGCAGAAGAGCGTCGTGTACGCGCCCTTCGCACCGTTTCCGCGCAGCCTCTTGGGCTATGGCGGAACCCTGCTGCCCAAGCCGCCGTGGTTCGTGAGCAATCGGAATCAAGCAAAGATCGGCGCCGCGCTTTGCGAGTACGAATTCGCCAAGTCTCCGCTACAGCTCGCGAAGGTCGCCCTGCTGGCGATGACCGGCTAGCGTAAAAGCGTCACGCGAGAGCCGTTGTCGGATCCATGGAAGGGCCGGTAAGGGCGCTCCGCCGCCGTCGACGGCCGGAACCGCCAATTTAGACGTCGAAAGATTCGGCCGTCTGGGGGATATCTTCTATGTACAAATCTCTCGCGTCACTTCTGGCATCGGTCTTTCTGCTGACCGGCGTTGCATCTGCCGGACCCACGTGGCGCCCCGCCATACCGATCCAGCGCCTTTTTATCGAGCATTTCATTCCCGGTCTCGCACCGGAGGTCGACCTTCGCCCGCGGATCAGGCAACGCAGGTTATCGATCCGCAACCAAGGGAACCGCGGTACCTGTACCGTCTTTGCCACGACCTTCTTGATCGAATATCAGAAGGCCGGCATGTGGCCCGTGCGCGGCGGGCCCAATCTGTCGGAAGAGTATCTCAACTGGGCCGGCAATCAGGCGACGGGCGAAGACACCGACGGTGGATTCTTCACCAAGTTCATCAGCGGATATAGCGAGTGGGGCATTGCCAACGCGCGACAGATGCCCTATCAAGCGACGTACAACCCCGCACATCCCGCTACGCCGAGCGCGGCCGTCATTGCGGCAGCCCGGGCGATGTTTCCCGTGAAGTATCCATTCACGATCGTCAAAGTTTGGGACAACTCGCACGGAATGACCGCCGCAGAGTTGCAACATACGCTCGCCATTCTACGTTCCGGGCGTCCCGTGGCCACGGGAATCTGGTGGCTCAGCAACTTCGCAACGGTAACCGTCAAAGGCGTTCCGCTGCTCAGGGACTATCCGCGTAGTGCCAACACTGGCCCCAATCCTCCGATGTTCGATGGCCACTCGATCGATCTCGTCGGCTTCCGGGAATCAACAGCATTTCCGGGCGGCGGGTATTTCATCTTCCGTAACAGCTTCGGGACGGGGTTCGGCAACCGCGGCTACGGATTTGTGTCGTTCCAGTACATACGCACGTATGCCAACGACGCCATCGCGATCGCGCCGCAGCCCTGGCACGTCATCACGCCTAGATGCATTGGGAGCAAATGCGTGTAGCTTCGTCTGCGCGCAACGCTGCCGAAAGTACGCGACGGCCTGGACGGAACAAGCGATGCGAAATATCCCCGATTTTGAGGTCATCCGCGGCGAGCGCAAGCTGCGTATCGTGAACGAGGCTGCTCTCCCAAAGTCGTGAGGACGCGAAAGATCCATGGGCCACGCTCGTGCTACAAGCAAAAAGGCGCGCCGAAGGCGTGTTTTGCAACGAAGAAACAAGCAGAGCGTGCGATCCCTCCAACTTCGAAAGGCTTGAAGCCGTACCGATGCGAGATTCACGGATGGCATCTCGGGCATGGCCCGAAGTGAGCCCACTGCCCCGAGAGAATCACCTTTGCTGGCCCGAAAACATCTTGCCGTGACAGCTCTCTGCCGTGCTCCAGTCGTCGCTGGAAAAGTTGCCCTCGTACCACCTGCGTAGCAGCGCCTCAAGGGCGGCCACGTGAAAGCGGCACGTTCCGTCATTGCCGACCGACGCGTGCGCGTTCTGCTCCGCCCGCGCTTGAGCTTGCGCGATCTGGGTGCTGGACATGTGCTGGGATCTCATCTGCGCGATGAGGCTCGGATCCAGCGTCACGTCGTTCTTGATCGTCTTCACGTAAAGCGTGACGTCGCCGTTGCCAAAATCACTCGTCCGCAACAGGCTGACGGCGCTGATGTCGAGCCCGAATAACGAAAACGTGACGGCGTTCCACGCTATTGCCGGATGTTGCTGCTCCCCAGCGCGCACGAGACATCCAAGGGAAAAGCCGCAGTTCTCGAATCCCGTCGGCATGGCTTGCTCTTCCGGCGAAAGCGCAGCTTTGGCTTTCATCTGCGTGAAGTTCGGCAGGAGCGTCCCTTGACAGGAGTCCGCCGTCACGAACGCCTCGATCGAGACGGTTCCCATCGTGTCGACGTCCTCGAGTAGCCCTTCCAGCGCCGGCGTTTGAAATGTACACGTCTCGTGTTGACCGGGCGCCGATGCGACGCTAACGCCGAGCGTCGCCGTTGACGGTGAGATTGGCGTCAAACGCAGCTCGAGCGCCGTCGTTCCCGATCCGCTGCCGGAACTGACCGACCGCGTCACCGTGGCCGGCTGCGCATGCGCCTCCGCCCGCTCGAAGCAACTCCACGACGAGCCGCAATCGATTGCGGCAGCCAGAGCGACGGCAAGGGCTAGATCCATAGCAGTAACCTTCCGGTGCGATTTTGCGGGGCCCTTGGCTCGCCTCTCATATTCCCATCGGATTGCGCCCGTACCGTCACATTATAGACACCAGCTGGATAGGGGTTTGCCCTTGTGCCACATGTCGGTCGGTCAGGTCCGGCAGCGGATCGGGAAAAAAGACCAGGTCGAGCACGATGACGATAATGAGTAGCGTGATGAGCTCGTACTGTTATCTCCTTGGGCTCGTTACCGCAAGAACGACCACGTCGACGTTGCTGACGGTGACAAGGGCTCTACGCGAGCGCGCCGGGTTCAACGGCAGACTGTCCGGCGCCGTCATCGCTGGTCGTCGATTGAGAGAGCAATCACCCCCGCATCGACGTCGCCGTTCGAGCCGTCGACCGTGACGCGATAAGGGGCGTAGCCGCTGCCGCGGGGCGGCTCCACGACGACCTGCAACGTGCTCGCAGGAAGACCGTCGATGCTGAAGGAGCCGTCGTCGCCGGTTGCGACGAACGGCGCGGTATCGAGCGTGCCGCCGTCCGGGGTGACGAGGATCGCGGCGCCGACGATCGGTTCCCCGCTTTGCGCATCGACGACCGCCCCCTGGAGCGTGATCGTGTTGGCGTTGGGCTGCGCGCCTTGCTCCCAGGGTGGCGACGCACTATCCGGTGCAATGGCCGGTGGCGGCGCGCTATCCGGCGCAACGGCCGAAGGTGGCGCGCTATCCGGTGCAACCGCTGGAGACGCGTTATCGGCAGCTAATGAGGCGGCCGTCTCGCTCCTCTGCCCGTAGTCAGGATAGGCGCTCCGCAGGAAGGCGATGATCTCGAGCGATGCTGCGCTCGATGCGGCGCCCGCGCGTTGATAGTCGCGAAGCAGACGCCGCAGCGATGCCGGCACCCACGGATCGCGCGGGTACTTGTGCTGCCAATCACGGATGGCGTTCTGAAGATCGTCGAGGGCATGCGTCGTGCCCCGTTGCAGCATATCGTCGTCGCTGCGCAGGTCGAACCTATCGAGTCTATTTCGGATCTCGAGAATGCTCTCTTTGTAGCGCCCAAAGTATTCATCCGCAGGCGCCATTCTGCTCAGGCTTGCGCGCGGAATGGCGTGACGCCCCGAAGCAGAAGGCCGATGTGTAGACTGATTGATGAGTCGCTGAACATGTCGCACGAAGCCTACGGCACTTGCATTACCATGAGCCACCGCCAATCGATACCAGTGCAGCGCCGTCGCGTAATTCCGAGGCACGCCCTGGCCGTGTTCGTACATGTAACCGAGGTCATCCTCGCCCGCGGTGTTGCCTTGCGCGGCGGCAAGTCGAAAGTAATGAAGAGCCTTCGCATAGCTCGTAGGAACGCCGTGGCCGCTCTTGTACTTGAGGCCCAGGACGACCTCGGCAGTGGCATTGCCGGTTGCAGCGGCATTGGCCGGCTCCAGCTTCGCCGTTATCAAAAACAATGCGAGCGCCGCGGCAGCAACGGCAAGCATTAAAGCAGTGCGCTTGAAGGTGAGCATGCGCGCCTCCGGTTGCTTGGGGTTCTCCGGCCGGGCTCTAGAGCCTGGCCGCCCCTGCGTGCGCGAGCGCGTCGCTACCCCTAGTGCCGCTTATGCGGACTTATCCTGCTCTTGCTCGCCTTTCGACACAAGCAAGTCCAATGTGACACGCACGCGATGGCCCACCCAGCACGAGTTACGTGAGCGGCGAGAGATGCTTTGGTTCGTAGAGGCCGAGCTTGTCGCCGCCGGGGAGTTCGAGCGTCGTCACCAAACCCCAGCCGCGGTCGGCGACCGGTGTCGTTTTGATTCCCTTTTTCTCGAGCTGCTGTACCGTCGCGGCGATATCGTCGCAGATCAGCCACAGTTCGTGTTCGGGGTCGTCTTCCGTCTCATGGACGGCGAGTTCCGTCGGCGGTGCGGCGAAGAAGAGCCGCCCGTTGCCGGCGTCGACGTAGCGCAGGTCGAGCACGTCCTTGAGAAATTCGTACATCTCCTTGGAGTGCGCTGTGTAGAAAATTGCGTGGATGCCGGTGATCACTCTGTCCCTCTTCCCTCGAACGTACGCGTGCGGTTTTTGTGGCGACAAGGTAGGGCCGAATCAGGGCTTTTCTACACCTGCGCAGTACTCGGGCTTCGTACCCTTGGATTTCGTTTACGGAAATGACCCTGCGATTTCTGTATGAGTTTCCAGCGCCGCGCCGTCCGCCTTGCTCATGGACGTTTCAGGAATCTGAAGTAGAAGGCTGTGAATACCAAAGCGATTCCTATATTCACCGTCAGCCGTTGCCAGAACTGGTGTCTGAAGAACAGTACATCTACGGCGACGACAACGGCTGCCCACAACAGTATGTAAAGCACGGTAGTTGTCTGGTTTCCCATTTGAGCCCCCGTCCAAATACAGGACTGCGTTGAACACGAGTCGGCGTTATCGCGGATTCCAACTAGTTCGGATGATTTCTTTACCTTCGACCTTGTGCAAGCGAGAAGCCTGCGGTACCGAGAGCGATGCTAGTTGTAGTCGATGCGCCACGCCGCAGCTTGCAAGCGTGCATCGTCGAGTGATCGGAACCATAGGGCATTAGGCTGCACTAACCTAGTTCAGCGCCGATCTACTCCGGACCGTCGACCCGAAGACCGGCAAAACCACCGCGCAGTTTACCGGCGCCTCGACGTCCGTTGCGTTCAAGAAATCGTGAACGATCCGATCTGACTCTCGTCACGATAGCTCGTCCACCAAGCGCGTCCGTCGTGCGTGAGGGACCGCGCTTCGTCGGAGATCGATGCAACATCGCTGACGACCGCCTGCGCGCCGGCCAAATCGATCCGCGCGAAATGCAGATGCTCGAACTCTTCGTCGCCGGCGAGGCCGTAGAGCGCGCCGTTCAGGAAGCCGATGCCTGCGATACGCTGCGGCAACGGCCAAATTCGCGATGCGGTGCCGTCCGCATCGAGCGCAACGATTTGACGCTTGCCCATCTGCAGGAGATAGAGCCGCGACCCGTCGGAGGCGAGATGCGAGCCTGAAAGGTCGGGCAGGGCGATTTTCCCCGCCTCGTCAAAGCCCTTGCGGGGAACGAACGAGTAGAGATACCGGTCGTCATCCGCGCCGATCGAGACGACGACGCGAACGGCCTCCCCAAGAATCGCCAGCCCGTATGGCTTTCCCGGAGCCGGAATCTTTGCCCGAACCTGCCATGAAGCCGCGTCGATCTCGTAGAGCGCGCCTGCATCCAAAGAGCCCAAGTACAGGCTGCCGGCAAGAAAGGCTAGACCCTGCGGACGCCCCGCCGGCGAGGGCTCTCGCCGAACTTCGTTTATGCTTTTCATGTAAGCGAGGACGCCGTCAGGACGCCGACGGTTGCATCGGGTTGGCATGCCTCGGAACAATGCGATCGCCCTGCACTACTACAGGAAGAAGCAATCGGCGTCGCCCGGCTGAACGAGAGCCTCGCCATTCATCTCGTAGGGAACCTTCGCAAAATTG
>DAHXOK010000039.1:0-3778 GCA_027364935.1 Vulcanimicrobiota bacterium
GCACGAAACCGTAGTACCGGCGCTGCTCGGGTGAGGACTGAGCTTCCAATCGCTCGAGCGAGCTTTCGCCTTTCTTCCAGATCGGCGTCTTGACGCTTCCGAACTCGAAGAGCGAGACGGTCACACCGCTACCCGACGCGTCGAGTTCGAAACGCAGCGCGTCGGTCAGCGCCGCGAGCGCGGCCTTCGAGGCTGCATAGGGGCCGACGAACGGCGGGGTAATGCGTCCGGAGATCGATCCGACGAAAAGCAGACGCCCGCGCGTTTGGCGTAGCATCGGGAGCGTTGCTTGCGCGACCGCGAGCGCTCCGGTGAGGTTGACCTCGAGCTGGTAGCGCAGGCGTTCCAATGGCAAGAATTCGAGCGGACCGCCGAGCGCGATGCCCGCGTTGCAGAGAACGGCGCGGAGCGGGACGCCGTCGCCGGCGATGCGTTCGGCCGCAGCCGCGACCTGCTCTGGAACGGTCACGTCGAGAATCAGCGGCCGCACCGCGTCCCCGATCGCAGCGAGGCGCGCGGCGTCCGCGTCCGTGCGGACGCCGGCGTAGACGGTCAGGCCCGCGCGCAGCAGCTCGTCGACGACGGCGTATCCGATGCCGCTCGACGCGCCGGTAACGAGCGCAGAATCCGACGCGGGCTTATTCGTCGTGACGGCGACCCTGCGGCCGTCGGCGTCGCCGCATCGGCGGGGCGTCGCCTCCTCCGGCTGGAGCTGCGCCGGCTGGACCCGCGTCTCGCGGTTCGTGGGTTTCGCGAGGTTCGTGGGTTGCGCGCGGTTCGTAGGGTTCGCGGGGTTCGCGCGAACGTGGCCGCTCGCTCTCGCTCGACGCACCGTTGAGCAGCGCCTTGCGAGAGAGATTGATGCGGCCTTGGCCGTCGATCTCGAGCACCTTCACCTTGATTTCGTCGCCGACTTTGACCACGTCGTCGACGCGCTCGACGCGCGTCGGCGCGAGCTGGCTGATGTGAACCAACCCCTCTTTGCCGGGCGCGATCTGTACGAACGCACCGATGTTGATGATGCGCGTGACCTTGCCGACGTAAGTCTCGCCGACCGCGATATCTTTCGTAATGGATTCGACGATCGCTCTGGCCTTGTCGCCGGATTCACCGTCGAGCGACGTGATGAAGACGCTGCCGTCGTCCTCGATGTCGATCTTCTCGACGCCGGTTTCGGCGATGATCTTGTTGATGATCTTGCCGCCTGGTCCGATGACGTCTTTGATCTTCTCGGGGTTGATCTTCATGACGATCATTCGCGGTGCGTACTTCGAGAGTTCCGCCCGCGGCTGCGCGATGGTCTCCGCGAGTTTTTCGAGGATGAAGAAGCGCGAAGCACGCGCCTGTTCCATCGCCTCGCGCATGATCTCGAGCGTGACGCCCTGGACTTTGATGTCCATTTGGATGACGGTGATGCCCTTCTTGGTCCCCGCGACCTTGAAGTCCATCTCGCCGAGTGCGTCCTCCAAGCCCTGGATGTCCGTGAGCACGGTGTACTTACCGTCTTTGAGAATGAGGCCCATCGCTACGCCGGCAACGTGCGCGCGGATCGGGACGCCCGCGTCCATGAGCGCGAGCGTCGACGCGCACACAGACGCCATCGACGACGAGCCGTTCGACTCGAGCGTTTCGCTCATGAGGCGCAGCGTATACGGAAAGTCGTCCTTCGCCGGAAGAACCGGAAGCAACGCCCGCTCCGCGAGATGGCCGTGGCCGATCTCGCGCCGGCCCGGACCACGCATCGGCCGCGTCTCGCCGACCGAGTACGGCGGGAAGTTGTAGAAATGCATGTAGCGCTTGTTCTCGAGTGCGACGATTCCGTCGAGACGTTGTGCGTCGGACGTCGAGCCGAGGGTCGCGGCGGTAAAGACTTGCGTCTGCCCGCGCGTGAAAATCCCGGATCCGTGCACGCGCGGCACGTAGTGGACCTTGCACCAGATGGGACGGATTTCGTCGGGCTTGCGACCGTCGGGGCGAATCTTCTCGTCGACCACCATCGTGCGAAGCTCTTCCTCTTGCATCGCTTTGACGACTTTCTGGAAGTCTTTCTTGCCTAGCGGCTCCTCGAGCGCGGCGCGAACGTCGTCGTCCTTCTTGCCGCAGCGGTCCAGCGCTTCTTCGAGCGAGATTGCGTCGAAGGCGCGCTCGCGCTCCTCCTTGTCGACGACGCGCATCGCTTTGGCGACGTCCTTTGCGAAATTCTTGCGTACCCATTTGTCGAGACCGGCTGCCGGCAGATGCACGGGAAACTCGCGCTTGCGCTTGCCCACCTTCTTTGCGAGCTCGTCGATTGCGCCGCCGCTCTTCTTGATCTCCTCGTGAGCGAACGCAACGGCTCCGAGGAAATCTTCCTCGGAGATCTCGTTTCCACCGCCTTCGACCATCATGACCGCTTCGTCCGTTCCCGCGATCACGATGTCCATGCCGCCGGGTTCGTACTCCGGCAGCGCGGGGTTGCAGATGTACTCGCCGTTCTCGTTGCGGCCGACGCGCACGGCCGCTACCGTTTTCTCGAACGGAATGTCGGAGAACGCGAGTGCTGCGCCCGCGGCGCAGACGCCGAGCACGTCGGCATCCAACTCGGGATCGATGGAGAGGACCGTCGCGACGATCTGCACGTCGTTGCGGAAGCCGTCGGGGAAGAGCGGGCGAATCGGGCGGTCGATTTGGCGCGAGCTGAGCACGGCGTGCTCCGTCGGGCGCCCTTCGCGCTTGATGAAACCGCCCGGAACCTTCCCGGCGGCGTACATGCGCTCTTCAAAATCGCAGGTCAGGGGGAAGAAGTCGATGCCTTCGCGAGCATGCTCGGAGGCGGTGACGGCGCAGAGCACGACGTTTTGATCACCATAACGAACCAATGCGGAGCCGTTTGCTTGCTTCGCGAGTTCACCCGTCTCGATGACCATCGTGCGCCCGCCGACCGTAAGGGTCACGGATTCAGGCACGATTACTCCTAATATATTTCTCTTTTAGTGAATCACCGTCGCCCTTCTGGGGCCGCGGAGCGCGGACCTTTAATGGTACGGGCTCGCTCGCAAGCCAGGCGGGTTCGCGGACGGCCGCGTCCCCGGGCCGGGGCATCGGGTGCGCAGGAGCTCGGCACGCGGCGCGCATAGTCGTTATCCGTGTCGCTGATTCGCATTTTCGCTGCGCTGCTGATTCTCGCCGTGAGTACCGGCGCGTCCGCCGGCGGGTGGCGGAACGCGCGCCCCGTCGTCGCGCGTCATGCGATGGTCGTCACCGAGCAGCATCTCGCCTCTGAGGTCGGCGTGCAGGTGTTGCGCGAGGGTGGGAACGCCGTCGATGCGGCGGTCGCGGTGGGCTACGCGCTCGCCGTGGTCGATCCGTGCTGCGGCAACATCGGCGGCGGCGGCTTCATGATCGTCCGCATGCACGACGGACGCGAGCGGTTCATCGACTTTCGCGAGGTCGCACCGGCGCGCGCGACGAGCGGCATGTATCTCGACGCACGCGGCAACGTAGAGCCGATGAAGTCGCGCAAAGGCTGGCTTGCCGTTGGCGTCCCGGGATCGGTGCTCGGCCTCGAGACCGCGCGCCGCGAGTATGGAACGATGTCGCGCGCCGCGCTCATGGCACCTGCGATTCGGTTCGCGCGCGACGGTTTTCGTCTCGGCACCGGAGACCTGATTCCATTGCGCGCGGTGCCGGAAGGCTACGCGGCGGCACGCTGGGCGATGCAGACGCCGCGCGCGGTAGAGCTCTTGCGTCAACCGCAGCTCGCAGCGACGCTCGAGCTCATCGCGCGCGGCGTCTGCAT
>DAHXOK010000039.1:3788-18360 GCA_027364935.1 Vulcanimicrobiota bacterium
CGCGCCGTGGTCTCTGCAAGCGAAGCGGGCGGCGGCGTGCTCACGCTCGGAGACTTCGCGCGGTACCGCGTCGCGCAAGCGTCACCGCTGCACTGCACGTATCACGGATATCTCCTCTCCGCTGCGCCGCCGCCGAGCTCTGCAGGCGTCACGCTCTGCGAGATCCTCGGCGTTCTCGCACCCTATCCGCTCGCGCAGTGGCCGTGGCACGGCGTGCGCGAGGCGCACTACGTCGCCGAAGCGGATCGTCGCGCCTATGCCGATCGCAACGCCGCCCTCGGAGACCCGGCGTTCGTACGCGACCCGGTGGCGCAACTGCTCGCACCAGCCTATCTCGCGCGGCTTCGCGCGTCGATCGATCCCACGCGCGCGACGCCGTCGAGCGAGATTCATTCAGGTCTGGCGACGCTCGTTCACGAGCACGCACAGACGACGCATTACTCCATCGTCGACGCGCACGGAAATGCGGTGGCGGTGACGTACACGCTCAACGATTGGTTCGGCGCCGGCGTCGTCGCCGGCAACACGGGATTCTTCCTCAACGACGAGATGGACGATTTCACGAGCAAACCCGGCGCGCCGAATATGTATGGGCTCGTGCAAGGTGAGGCCAATTCGATCGTGCCGGGCAAACGTCCACTCTCCTCGATGGCGCCGACGATCGTGACGCGGAACGGGAGACTCGTGATGATTACCGGCAGCCCGGGCGGCGCGCGCATCATCACGATCGTGCTCGAAACGCTGCTCGACGTGCTCGACCATCACGCGAACGTCGCGCAAGCGGTCGACGCGCCGAGGATGCACATGCAATGGCTTCCCGACGAGATCCAGTACGAGCCCGGAGCGTTCACCGCCGCGACGATACGCCGGTTGCGAGCCGAGGGCTACGCGCTGCGCGAGATCGCGACGTGGGGTTCGGCGCAAGCAATCGTCGTCGACCCGCGCACGCACCTGATCGAAGGCGCGAGCGATCGCCGCCGCCCCTCGGGTGCCGCCCTGGGATACTGACGAGGACGAGCCGCCTAGCGGCGCAGGCCGAGCTCGGAGATGAGTTTGCGATACCGCTCGATATCGGAGCGTGCAATGTAGTTCAGAAGGCTGCGGCGGCGCCCGACCTGCAGCAGCAAGCCGCGGCGGCCGTGGTGATCCTTCTTGTGGGTCTTCAGGTGCTCGGTGAGGTGATTGATCGATGCCGTGAGCACCGCGATCTGAACTTCTGCGGATCCGGTGTCCGCGGCGGTGCGGCCGTACTTGCCGGCGATCTCCGCCTTCTGCTCTTTGGTGAGGGGCACGTGGTGTGGCTCCTTGTTCAGGAAAGTCTCGCTCGAGTGCAGCGCTCCGCGCCGCCTCGGCGACCGCGCTACTATAGCAGGGGAGAGGCTCGATTCGCAAGGGGATCGGCGGCGCCGCGCCCGATAAAGCGGCGCATGGACCTCGGCATTCGTGAAAGGGTCGCGCTCGTCACGGGCGCTAGCTCCGGCATCGGTGCCGCCGTGGCACTCGCTTTGGCCGGCGAAGGCGTCCGGCTGGCCGTAGCGGCGCGTCGCCCGCAGTTGCTCGAGCAGGTTGCAGAACGCGCGCGCGCCGCGGGCGCGCGGGACGCGCGCGCGTTTGCCGTCGATCTCGCCGATGCGGCGAGCGTTCGTCGCATGATCGCCGATGTCGAGACGGCGTTCGGCGGAATCGATATTCTCGTTGCGAACGGCGGAGGGCCGAAGCCGGGAAGCTACCTGCACGTCGCGCCTGCCGATTGGGATGTCGCCTATCGCTCGGTGCTGCGCGCGATGCTCGACCTCGTCGATGGCGCTCTTCCCGGGATGCGCGCGCGGCGCTGGGGACGCATCGTCGCCTTGACCTCCACGTCGGTGAAGCAGCCGATCGATAATCTCGTGCTTTCGAACGCGTTTCGCACGGCGCTCGTCTCGGCGCTGAAGACGCTCTCGAACGAAGTAGCTCGCGACGGCGTCACGGTCAATGCGATCGCGACCGGTCGCGTCGCCACCGATCGCCTGCGGCAGCTCTACGGGAGCGACGACGAGATGCTCCGTGCCGCCGAGCGCGAGGTTCCCATGGGCCGCGCTGCGGAGCCCCAGGAGTACGCGCCGCTGGTTGCGTTCCTGTGCGGCGAGCCCGCGCGATACGTCACCGGCCAGACCATTGCCATCGACGGCGGGTTGATTCGCGGACTCTAGCGAATCGTAGGGCGCGATGCAAGGAGTTGAAGGCAAGCGAATCGCCGCGCTGATCGGCGATGGGTATGAAGAACAGGATCTCTCCGAGACGCGGCGCGCGCTCGAGGACGCTGGGGCGATCGTCACGATCGTGGGCGCGGACGAGCGTGCCCGACAACGGATCCGTGGCAAGCGCGGTCTCGACGACGGTGCAAGCTCTCGTGCCGAGGAGCTGGTCGCCGATTGCACCGCCGACGACTTCGACGCGCTCCTCATTCCAGGCGGCACGTCGCCCGACCAGATCCGCACGAACCGCGAGGTTCAACGATTCGTGCGCGAGTTCGAAGCGGTGAAGAAGCCGATCCTCTCGGTTGGGCATGGCGCGCAGGTGCTCATCTCCGCGCAGGTGGTGCGCGGACGCCAGCTCACGGGCGCGCAATCCATCGCCGACGACATCCGCAATGCGGGTGGTCTCTACCGCGAACAGCCGACCGTCACGGATTCGAACTGGGTCTCGACACGCGGCGGCGAAGATCTCGCGCTGTTCAATCGCACGGCGCTGGAAAAGCTCGCGCAAGCCGTCGCACCCGTCGCGTAGCGACTCGTTAGATCTCGACGAGTTCGAGCCGTGGATTGGGGCGCGCGGGGCGCCCGACTTTGTGGCACGGCTTCCACGCGCCGTTCTCTCGCAACGCGACGATGTCGGCGGTGAAATCGAAGCGACCGGAGTTGTCGAAGAAGGCGCTGCCGACGGCGTATGCGTCGACGGGAACTCCCGCACGCTCGAAGGAGGCGATGCGGTGTGGCGTAAAGCCGCCGCTCGCAATGATCCGCACCTGCGCAAAGCCTTCGCCGTCGAGCGCGTGACGAACGTTCCATACGAGCTGCGGACAGACGCCGGTCGGCACGAAGGTGCCCATCTGGTTCCACAGCGACTTGTCGACGAGCGTGCGGGAGGTGTCGAGGCGCACGCCCCAGAGCCGCCCGCGTAGGGCTCGCGCCACCGCGAGGCTCGTCGCGACGCAATCGTTGTCGAAGTCGACGAGCGCGATGATCTGCGCCTCGGGCTGCGCGTACTGCGCGACCTTTTGCGTTGCGAGCACGGTGTCGCCGCCGTACGCCGCGATGAGCGCGTGCGGAACGGTACCCATTCCCTGCTCTCCCCACCACTCGGCGTTGGCGTCGGTCGAGACGCCGAGCGCCCCTGAGATGTACGCGGCGTAGCCGTCCCCGGTTTGCACGAGATGGTGGTCGAAGCGAGCTGGGAAGAAGAGCACGGTCTTTCCGTTCGCGGCGGAGACGATGTCGCGCGCGTTCGTAGCGATTCTCGTTCGGCGCGAAAGGACGCCGAGATAGCACGTTTCGAGATGCGCGAAGAGCCCGTAGTCGCCTTCGACGATGAGCGCGGTTTCGTACGGCACGACGTGCGCACCGTCGGGAAGGGCGTAGACGCACAGGTCGCTCCAGCCGTCCGCCCACGTGCCGTCCGCGCGGTGGCGGCCGCTGCAGAGTCTGAGGATGGCGAGCGCTTCGTCGATGCCGCAGAGCACGGCATCCGAGCGCTGAAAGACTTGCATTCGTACGACGGGATGCGCGCCGTCGCGCTCGAGGATCTCGCGCGACCGATTGAAATAGGTGTCGGAGTAATAGCCGTCGCGCATCTTCTCGACGGGGAGATTGAAGATCGATGGATCGAGCCGTGGCTTCATGATGGCGGGCTTCGCCGCGGCGGGCGCCGCGTCCGTGCGGGAAGAACGGAAGAGGCGATGCTCTCCAACGTCCAGGTCGCGGCGCGGCTGCTCGAAATTCGCACGTTAATGGAGATGGCGGGCGAGTCGTTCTACAAGTACACGGCGTACGAGAAAGCCGCGGCGAGCGTCGAGAACGCGCCTCCACTCGCCGATCTCGTCGCCACCGGCGCGCACCTCGAGCTGCCCGGAGTCGGCACGTCCATCGGCGCCGTCATCGAGCAGCTGGTGAAGACGGGTACTGCCGAGCCGCTCGCGGCGTTGCTGGCGCGCTTTCCACCGGCCTTGCTCGAGCTGCTCGGCGTCGCTGGGATCGGGACGAAAACGGCGGCGATGCTCTACGAAGATCTCGGCATCGCATCGCTCAACGACCTCGAGGATGCGCTGCGCGGCGGAAGGCTCGAAGGCGTTCCGCGACTCGGGAAAAAGACGCTGGAGAACTGGCGCCGTAGCCTGCTCGCGTACAAGGGGCATCTCAGCCGGATACCGCTGCCGCGAGCGTGCGCGATCGCGCGCGAGATCGCAACCTTCCTCGCGCAAGGCCCGTCGCTCCATCGGCTCACGCCGGCGGGGAGCGTGCGGCGCCACGAGGTGACGGTCGGAGACGTCGATCTCGTCTGCACCTCGGACGACGCACGCGGCGTCATCGAACGCTTCACGTCGTGGGACCGTGCCGAAGCCGTGCTCGCGGAAGGCCCGACGAAGGCCAGCATCTGGCTCGCCGGAGGATTGCAGATCGACCTACGCGTCCTTCCCGATCGCCTCTACGGGAATCTGCTGCAGCATTGTACCGGCTCGCGCGAGCACAACGTTAAGCTGCGCGAATACGCGGTGCGCAAAGGTCTGCGCGTCGGCGAGAACGGCATCGTCGATCTCGCAACCGGCGCCGTCACCACGGCGGGAGAGGAGATCGGTGTCTACGAGCGGCTCGGTATGCAGTACGTTGCGCCCGAGATGCGCGGCGGTCTCGACGAGATCGAGCGCGCTCTCGCGCACGCGCTGCCGGCGCTCGTCGAGATCGGCGATCTGCGCGGAGATCTCCACATGCACACGACGTGGAGCGACGGGCGCGACGATTTGGATGCGATGGTCGCTGCTGCGGCTGGGCGCGGCTACGAGTATCACGCGATCAGCGACCATTCACCGTCGCGTGGGCGCTTTGGCGTCACGGCCGAAGGCATGCGCGAGCAGCGCGTTGCCATCGAAGCGCTACGCGAGAAACACGGAATCTACACGCTCTGCGCGAGCGAAGTCGACATTCTCCCCGACGGCTCGCTCGATTATCCCGACGATGCGCTTGCGCGATTCGATCTCGTGGTCGCGAGCGTACACGCGGCGTTCGACCAGTCGCGTGCCGAGATGACGGCGCGCCTCGTTCGCGCGTGCGAGAGCCCCTACGTCAACGTCATCGGCCACCCGACCGGACGACGCTTCGGAGAGTTCGATGGCTACGCGTTCGATTACGACGTCGTGTTTGCCGCCGCGGCGCGCACGGGGACGGCCCTCGAGATCGACGGTCAGGCGCCGCGACTCGATCTCTCGGGAACGCTCGCACGCCACGCTGCAAGCTTCGGCGCGCTCTTTGCACTCGACAGCGACGCGCATCGCGTCGAACATCTCGAGAACGTCGAGTTCGCCCTGGGCCAAGCGCGCCGCGCCGGGCTCACGAAGGAGCGCGTGCTCAACGCGAAGCCGCTCCCGGAGCTGCTCGAGTTCCTCCGGCGAAAGCGCGCGCGTTAGCGACGCGGGCGAACGCGCACCGCGTGCGCGAGGATGTCGTTCAGGATGCGCGGATCGGCCTCATCGGCGTCGCGAAAGTCGAGACGCATGCTCTCGGCCGCGCCGTAGGCCGTGCGCGCGTTGCGTGCGTTGACGTCGACGCGTGGGGCAATCGCATCGAACGGTTGCAGGATGGGCCGGAATCCGAAGGCGCCGTAGAGTGGCGGCGCGACGGCGTCGTAGATCGACATCGCAGGCATGCCGAGGAGCAGCTCGATCGTGTGCAGCACCGACGCCGTCGTGTAGACGTCGTGGTGCGTACCGGCGAGCGCGTACGGGCTCACGACGTAGAGCGTCGTGCGTTGATCGTCGACGTGATCGGGCCCGTTCTGCGCGTCGTCTTCGACGACGAAGATCGCCGTGGTCGCCCAGTAAGGCGAGTGCGAAACGGCATCGACGATCTCGCCGAGGGCCTCGTCGTTCTGCGCGACGTATGCCTGCGGCGTCAACTCGCCGGGACGCGTTCCCATGGTGTGATCGTTGGGAAGGCGCACGATCTCGAGCTGCGGCAGGTCGTCGCCGGCGACGTACCGGTCGAACTCGTCTTTCCAGGCCTCGTACCGAACCTGGTCGCTGATCTCCAGATTCCATCCCGGATACTGCGGCGCGACGTGCCCGTCCGCGAGATGCGGCATGTGCGAGACGACGATCCCGTTCGCTCCCGGTGACGGGATCTGCACGAACTCACCGTAGTCTCGATAGGTGATGCCGGCGCGCGCCGCGTCGTCCCAGAGGAAGCCGTTGTGGGGCGCCCCTGCGACGTTGCCGTCCTCGAAGTCGTAGATCGGCCGGCGGCCGGAGTAGTTCTGCGGCCAGAAGCGTTCGACGTAATCGTTCGCGAACGCGGCCGTCGACCAGTTGTGCCCGTCGGCGCTGATCTGCGCGTCGGCGAAGAAGCGGTCGAAGACGCCGAAGCGCGTTGCGATCGCGTGTTGATTCGGCGTCACGCGCGCGCCGAACCACGCGAGGCTCGGATCGCCGTCGGCGTTCGGCACGTCGCCGAGAACCTGGTCGTACGTGCGGTTCTCCTTGATGATGTAGATGACGTGCTCGATCGGACCGCCGGCGCGTACGATCGTGTGAACGGGCGCGACCCAATCTTGGGACGCGTTGGCGACGACTTGCTGGGTGTCGATCGCGCCGGCTCCGGCGATGCGGATCGAGCCGTCGAGGCTGGATCCGACGTAGCCGTTGCTGTGGACGGGAGCGTACGGCAGGTACTGCGGGTTGGCGGGGCTCGATTCGCCCTTCGCGTCGGCGATGTAGAGGCGTCCGCCGCTGCCGAGCGCAACGCCGCTCGGGTACCATCCCGCCGGGATACGCCCGAGGAGCGTGCGATCGCGCACGACTGCAATCGCGTTCTCGGCGCCGAGGCTGACGTACACGTCGCGCGCTCCGACGGCGATTGCGTTCGGCGATGCGCCGTAGCCGCGCGTGCGCCCGTCGTGCAGCGAAAGATCGACATCGGCGACGCGCCTGCGCCTGCGTAGGTCCACGATGCCGAGCGCGTCGTCGTCGCTTTCGGCGACGTAGAGCAGGGTGCCGTCCTTCGAGAGCGCGAGCGCGTCGGGATGCAAGCCGACGGGAATCGACGCGACGTCGTGATTCGCGACGTTAACGACGGCGACGCGTCGCTCCGCGCGCAAAGCAACGTAGACGCGCCGCGCCGCGGGAGAGAAGAGCAGGTCCGATGGGTTTGCGCCGCCGTGCACGATCGCGGGTGCGGCGCCGTCGAACGCTCCAATCGCCACGCTGCCCGTCAGGTCGTTTGAGGTAGCAAAGAGGCGGCGATCGGGCGAGAGCGCAACTTGCGCGGGCCACGATCCCTTCGGCAGCGCGATGTGCGAGACGCCGCCGGTGGTGATAGTGACGTCCTCGACGGCGTCGTCATTCTCGCCGGCAACGAGCACGTGCGTCGCGTCTAGCCAGATCGGTTTGCCGAAGGCGCCGGGTAGCGAGATGGCGCGCTGCTGAGCGAGCGTCGTCGCATCGAGTACGAGCAGCGCCGGCGGTCCGTCACCCGAATCCACGACCGCAAGGTGCTTGCCGTCGGGCGAGAGTGCGATGCCTTGCGCAAAGAGCCCTACCGAATGAACGGAGCCGGTTGGAGCCGAGATGTGCCAAGCGGTGGGGAGCCAAATCGTCCTCATCCCCGCGCCCGCGCCGAGCAGCGCCAGCGTAGCGACTAGTGCGATGGTAAGGAAACGCAGCATGCTTCGAGAGTAACCTTCTGCGCAGGCGATTCCCTCTCGGCGGCGCAATCGTGGCTCATGGCCACGAGTGCGAATCTGGATGCAACCGTCGTCTACGCCTCCGGCGGCTTCCGGCGCTACGACGAGGCGAAGATCGGGCTGCTGACGCACGGGCTGCAATACGGAACCGGCTGCTTCGAAGGGATCCGCGGGTACTGGTCGGCGGCTGAGCGCGAGCTCTTCCTCGTGCAGCTACGCGAGCACTACGAGCGCCTCGCCACCTCGGCGAAGATTCTGCTGATGGAACTTCCGCTTTCTACCGACGAGCTGATCGACGTGACCGTCGAGCTGTGTCTGCGCAATGCGTTCGAAACCGACGTCTACGTGCGTCCGTGTATCTTCAAAGCGGCGCAAGACGTCGGCGTACGCTTGCACGACGTACCCTCGGCCTTTGCGATCGTCCCGATCCCCTTCACGAGTTATCTCGACAAGTCGCGCGGCGTGCGGGCGTGCGTGAGCTCGTGGCGCCGTGCGGACGACACGATGGTTCCTCCGCGGGCAAAGATCACCGGGTTGTACGTCAACTCGGCGCTCGCAAAGAGCGAGGCGGTCGCGAACGGCTACGACGAGGCGATCCTGCTCTCGCACGACGGCCACGTCTCCGAAGGCTCTGCGGAGAACATTTTTCTCGCGCGCCGGGGCGTGCTCTATACGCCGGACCCATCGCAGAACGTTCTCGAAGGTTGTACGCGTCGTGCGGTCATAGAGATCGCGCGCGATCATGGCGTCGAGGTCGTGGAGCGCGCCATCGACCGCGGAGAGCTCTACGCCGCGGAAGAGATATTCTTCACGGGCACCGCGGCCGGAATCGCGTACGTTACGTCGGTCGACCAGCGCGTCGTCGGAAACGGCGAGATGGGACCGATCGCGCGGCGCGTCGCGGAGACGTACGAGCGTGCGGTCGTCGGAGGCGAGCCGCGCTACGCGTCGTGGCTGACGCACGTCTATCGGAGGACGGCGGCCACGATAGCCTGAAAAGGCGTCCCCAACGGATGGAGCTCCGTTAAACCGCCGGCAACGGCTGATGGCTCCTGTCGCTCTATACGATAGGAGTTTCGCGTGCACGTCATCGACGACACCAGCCTTTGGTCTACGGCGGCCGTATGGATGCTCTTGGCGGCGCTCGGTGCGTTCGTCGGCATCCGCCTGAAGATCGCGGCGGCGCTGGTCGAGATCGTGATCGGCGTGATCGCCGGAAACTTTCTCGGCCTACACGCAAATGCTTGGATCGACTTTCTCGCCGGATTCGGCAGTATTTTGCTCACGTTTTTGGCGGGCGCCGAGATCGACCCGCGCGCGCTGCGAGCGCAGCTCCTACCCGCAACCGTGCTCGGAGCAATCTCGTTCGGTCTGCCTTTCGTCGCTGCTGGATTGTTCGCGTTTTACGTCGCCCACTGGAGCCTGGAGGCCGCGAAGATCGCGGGCGTCGCAATGTCCACGACGTCGGTCGCCGTCGTCTACGCCGTCATGATCGAATCGGGACTGGCGGCGCGACCGCTCGGCCAGCTCATTTTCGCCGTCTGCTTCTTTACGGGACTCGGAACGGTCGTTGCGCTCAGCGTGCTCTTCGCAAGCGCGAACCTTTGGCTTGCCGCGCTCGTTGCCGCCATCGCGATATCGACGCTGCTCGTGCCCAAGCTTCTCCCCGCCATACTTGAACGCACGGGGAGGTACGTCAGCGAGCCGGGACTACGACTGCTTTTCGCCCTGATCTTCGTGCTCTCGGCGCTCGCGGCGTACGCAAAGAGCGAGAGCGTACTGCCCGCGTACTTCTTAGGACTGGCGTGCGCGAACGCAATGATTGCGCAGCCCAACGTCAAGCGCCAGCTGCAGACGATAACGATGACGCTGCTCACGCCGTTCTACTTCATAAAAGTAGGGTCGTACGTTTCGCTCCGAGACGCATGGGCCGGGATAGGGCTCATCGGGTTGTTCTTCTGCGTGAAGATCGCAGCGAAAGTTCTTGGGGTCCTTCCGGCGGCGCGCTTCTTCAGGTACTCACTTCGCGACGCCGGCTATCTCACGCTGTTGATGGCGACCGGCCTTACGTTCGGCTCGATTGCGAGCCTCTACGGTTACACGCATCACGATGTGAATCGAGCGCAATACACGGTCCTCGTCACCGTCGTCATTCTCACCGCGGTCATTCCCACTCTCGTAGCCCAAGCGCTCTTTCGGCCTGCGCAGGAACCCGAAGAGATGGAGAGCGAGGTTCCTTAGAGCCCGCCGGTCGCTTCAGTGGCGGCGTTGTCCCAAAAGCGCACGTCCGGTGCGTTGGGAATGCGCGCCGCGTCGCCGATGTCGAAGATCGAGAGCCCGTGCGCGACGCGCCAGGCCGCCAACTGCAACTCGCCGTGATAGACGACGCGCGAGAGTGCGCGGATGAACGTGCGTCCCAGGCCGCGCGAAGGGAGTGCGGTAGTCATGACGGCGATGATGTACGGAGCGCCGTCGGCGTACACGATGCCGACGTCGTCGAGCGTATCGAAGAGACTGCCGGTCTTGTGCGCGACGAGCACGTCGTCGGGTAGCGGCTGCGGCAGGAGCGTGTTGATCTCGTCGTCCTCGAGAATCGAGATCATCTCGTTCGACGACCACTCGTCGACGAGCTTGCGCTCGGCCATGAGGGCGAGAAGGTGCACCATGTCCGCGGGCGAGCTGCGTAACTGGCTGCGAATCGCCCAGCCGTTCGTGCGGATGTAGTTCGCGAGATAGGTCCGGCGTAGGCCGAGCCGTCGCATGTCGCGATTGATGCGTTGTCTTCCGACGAGGCGGATCAGCATGTTCGCGGCGGTATTGTCGCTGACGTCGATCATGCGCGAGAGTAGATCGGAGACGGAATAGGAGCTGCCGGCCGGTTCGTCGCAGAGATCTCCGGACCCGTCGTCCTTGTCGCTCGCTCGTAACACGACGCGGTGATCGAGCGAGAAGTCTCCGCGCTCGAGCTGCTTGAAGACCTCGACCATGATCGCGACTTTGATCGTCGATGCGGCCGGCATCGAGACGTCGGTATTGTAGCCGGCGACCAAACCGCTCGAGAGATCCATCACTTCGAATGCCGTCTGTGCGGGCATACGCGCAGCGAGGCGACGAATCTCGACGCGCATCTGGCGCAAGGGTCTTGGTGCGGCGCTCGCGGCAAGCGGCAGTAGCACGATCGCGCAGACCGCAACAATGGCAAAGCGAAGGGCGTTGCTACGCCGACCGGTCGCCACGATGCTCGGATTGTAGCACACGGTCGCGCTGCCGGCCTAGCGTCGCGCCGCGCGTTTCGCGTTCAGTTTGGGTCAATATGGCACGCCGTCCGAGGCGGGAGCGCGCACGCGCCCCGTGATGCCGGCGAGCGCGACGAGTGCGGCGATGTACGGAAGCGCGGAGAGCGCGTCGGCCGGCAGCCACGCGAAGCGGCCCTGCAGGACGTCCTGAAGCGCTTCGAAGAGGCCGAAGACGATTGCGGCTCCCATTGCCCCGAGCGGCGTCCAGCGGCCGAAGATCACCGCTGCGAGGGCGATGAACCCGCGACCGGCGGTCATGCCGTCCGAGTAGATGGAAAGCTCGCCGATGGATAGGAACGCGCCGCCGAGCCCCGCGAGCGCGCCGCTCGCGGTTACGGCCAGCAGGCGAAACCGCAACGGATCGAGTCCCGCGGATTTGACGGCGAGCGGATTCTCGCCCGTCGCTCGCACGCGCAACCCCCACGGCGTACGGTAGAGTACCCAATGCAGCGCGATCGCAAGCGCAAACGCCAAGGCGATCAGGATTGCTTCGCCGAGGTTCATGTTCAGATGGGGAATGTTGATGCCACCGAGTGGCGGCACCGTCCTCGATGCGCCCGGCTGATTGAAGATGAGCACGAGCCCGTACGCGGCGCCTCCCGCGCAGATGAGATTGATGCCGGTGCCGGCGACGATTTGATCGACCTTGAATTTCGGCGCCGCGATTGCCAGCACGAGACCGACGAAGGCGCCTGCGGCAACGCCGGCGACCAGCCCCACGATGCCGTCGTTCGCAAAATACGATGCGACGACTGCGGCGAACGCCCCGGCGGCCATCATGCCCTCTAGCCCGATGTTGATGACGCCCGAGCGTTCCGAAATCACGCCGCCGAGTGCGGCGTAGATGATCGGTGCCGACTTCACCAGCGTCAGCAGCAAGAGCGTCACGAGCAGCTCCGTCATACGCTCGCCGCAGCCTCCGCAACCCGCTCGCTGCGCTGCGCTACGTAGCGGCGAGCCGCGAGCACGAGGATGATGAGCCCTTCGATGACGTGGATCGCATCTTTGGGAACCTGCGCGCTCGCCTGCATCGCGAGGCCTCCCGCTTCGAGTATGCCGAAGAGAAACGAGGCAAAGCACACTTTTATCGGATCGAGATCGCCGACGAGCGCGACGGCGATTGCGATGAAGCCGTATCCGGGCGAGAGCTGCGTGTTGAAGCGATGCAGCTCGCCGGTCACGATCGTCGCACCGCCGATGCCTGCAATCGCACCGGAGATCGCGAGCGCCAGCCACGTCAGCCGCGGCAGATTCACGCCATTGCGGCGTGCGGCTTCCGGCGCTTCGCCGGCCGCGCGCAGGTCGTAACCGAACACCGTGCGCGCGAAGAGGAACTGCAGCGCGACGGCGATCGCGACGGCGAGGAGCAGCGCGATCGACAAGCGCGTGTGCGAGATCAACGTCGGCAGCCAGTAGCTCGTTGGCAGCCACGCCGTCTCGGCTCCCGTCGCCGCGGGCCCTTTGAGCGGACCGCTGACGAGATAGAGCGTGACGTACAGTGCGACGAAGTTGAGCATGAGCGTCGAGATGATCTCGCTTGCGTGTAGCTTCGCCTTCATCCAGCCCGCGATCGCTCCCCAGAGTCCACCGCCGACTGCTCCCAGCGCGAGCATCATCACGATGGCTGCGAACGGCGGCATGACGAACGCCGCGCCCGCTGCGCCGGCGAGCATCCCGCCGACGAGCAGCTGCCCTTCAGCGCCGATGTTGAACAGCCCAGCGCGGAAGGCAAACGCGACGCCGAGGGAAGGAAAGAGCAGGGCGGTCGTGGCGACGAGCGTTTCGCCGAGTTGACTGCGCCCGCCCAGAGATCCGAGAATGAGCGCGCGGAAACCGTCGGCGGGGCTCGTGCCGGCAATCATCATCGCGATCGACATCAGCACGACAACGAGTACGACGGCGCCGAGCGGACCGGATAGGAAGGCTCCGGCGCGTTTCATCGGGATCCCGCCATAAGGCGACCGATCGCGCCACGATCGACGTTTGCGCGGTCGAACTCGCCGGCGATCTTTCCCCGATACATCACGAGCACGCGATCGGCCAGCGCAAGAATCTCGTCCAGCTCGAAGGAGATGAGGAGCACCGCCGTTCCGGCGTTGCGTGCTTCGATGAGCCGCGATTGAACGAGCGCGGCGGCGCCCACGTCGATGCCTCGCGTCGGGTTGTAGGCCAACACGAACGGCGGCCCGTCGACGAGCGCACGACCGACGAGCAGCTTCTGCTGATTACCGCCGGAGAGGGTGCGCACTTTGACGTCGAGCGAGGCGGCGCGAACGTCGAAACGCTCGACGATCGCGCGTGCGTCGCTGCGCGCGCGTTTCCGGTCCAAGAGCATTCCGCGGCGAACTCCGGGATGGTTTTGTCGTCCGAGGATCGCGTTCTCGACGACCGTGAAGTTCAAGATCAGGCCTTCGACGTGCCGGTCCTGCGGAATGATTCCCATCGTTGCCCGCGCTTTTGCAGGTGCGCCGGCTGCGAGCTTGACGGTACCGCGATACGGAATCATGCCGGCGATGGCGTCTGCGAGCGCCGTCTGCCCGTTGCCCTCGACCCCGGCGATGCCGACGATCTCTCCAGCGCGAACGTCGAGAGAGATGCCGCTCGTGCCGCCGGCTACCGTACCGGCACGCAGATCGTTGACGCAGAGACACGGCGCGAGCGTCGTCTGCTTTCGCTGCGCGACCTGCGGAAGATCCCCGCCGACCATCGCCCGCGCGATCTCGTCAACGCTCGTGCTGCTGGTCTCCATGGCCGCGACGATCTTTCCGTGGCGCATCACGCTGACGCGCGCGCTGTACGAGATGACCTCCTGAAGCTTGTGCGTGACGATGAGAACCGAGGTCCCGCGCCGTGCGAGTGCGACGATGGTTGCGAAGAAGCCGTCGATCTCCGCCGGGGCGAGCGCGGCCGTCGGCTCGTCGAGCAGCAGCACCGCGGGTTCGCGCTCCAGCTCGCGCAGGAGCTCCACGCGCTGTTGAACGCCGATGGGCAGCTCGTCGACGAGCGCGTCCGGGTCGATGGTCAAGTTGTTCGACGCGGCGAGTTCGCGAACGCGCTTGCGCGCCGCGGCAACGTCGATGCGCCAGCCGCTGCGCGGCTCGCGACCGAGTAAGACGTTTTGCCAGACGCACAGTCTGCCGACGAGTTCGAAGTGCTGGTGCACGATGCCGACGCTGCCGTGCGCCTCGACGGTTCCGGCGTCGGGGCGCAGCTCGCCAAACGCGATGGCGGCGAGGGTCGATTTTACAGCGCCGTTCTCACCGACGAGGGCGTGAATCTCGCCAGGCAGTAGTTGGAAGTCAACGCGGTCCACGGCGAGCGTGCCTGGAAAAGCCTTGGTGATCCCC
>DAHXOK010000003.1:0-54643 GCA_027364935.1 Vulcanimicrobiota bacterium
GCCGCACGATCGCGACCTTTCGCTCGGCGGTTCGCTCCGCGTCGGCGAGCTCGAACTGCACGCGATCGACGCTCCCGGCCACACGTTCGATCACGTCGTTTTCTTCGAGCCCAAATCGCTCACGCTCTTCACCGGGGACGTGATATTGGGTGAAGGAACGGTCGTCATCGCGCCGCCGGGTGGCGCGATGCGGCCGTATCAGCGCACGCTCGAACGCCTTGCGCGCGAGTTCCCGCAGGCGCGCGCTATTTGCGGAGGACACGGCCCGCTCGTGACCGACGCTCAAGCAAAAATCGCGGAGTACATCGCGCATCGGCAGTGGCGGGAAGCACAGCTCCTCGACGCACTTTCGCATGGGCCGCAGACGATTCCCGAGCTCGTGACGCGCATCTACGCCGGCTCGCAGCCGGCGCTCTGGCCCGCCGCCGCGCGCCAGCTACTGGCGCATCTCCAAGCGTTGACGCAAGAAGGGCGCGTCGTCGCGATGCCCGTAGAGCGGCCGCTCACCGCACGCGAGTCGGCGATGCTCAATCCCGACTGGGCCTCGCTCGTCGAAGCCGAGCTCGCCGCCGTGATCGAAGCCGAGCTCGGCAGTGCGTATCGCATCGAGCGCCTCGATCGCTACGCGCTCCTACCACGAGAGGACGATCTTGCCGAACTGTGACGCATCGTCCATGCGCCGCATGGCGGCAACGATCTGCGTCATCGAGAAGACGCGATCGACCGCGGGCTTGAGGCCCTTGTCGAACAGAGCGAGCATCGCGGCAAAATCCTGCGGGCTTCCCATCGTCGACCCGATGACCGAGAGCTCGTTCCAAAAGAGCGCAAAAAGCTTGACGTTTGCCTCCGGGTGCGTGCCGCCGTAGAGCACGACGCGACCGCCGGGACGCACGACGCTAAGCGCTTTCGAGAGCGTCTCGCCTCCGGACGAATCCACGACGAGATCCACCGGGCCGGCGGCCCGCACTTCTTTCTCCCACGAGGAGTTCTCCGCGTAGTTCAGCGCGAGGTCGGCGCCGAGTGCGCGCGCGCGCTCGAGCTTCTCCTCGCTGCTCGACGTGGCGATGACGCGGGCGCCGGCCTGCTTTGCAAAGAGCAACACGAACGTCTGCACGCCGCCGCCGGCTCCAGGAACCAAGACCGTCTCGCCGCGCGCGAGCTTGCCGCGCGTGAAGAGGGCGCGATACGCGGTAAGCCCTCCGAGTGGAATCGCCGCCGCCTCTTCGAACGAAAGATGCGCCGGCTTCGGATAGACGTTGCGCGCCGGCACGCAGACGTACTGCGCAAACGTTCCGGCGCGCGGCATGCCGAGAATCGATGACGCCGGGGAACGCAGCGCCGGATCGTCGCCCCAGTCGAGCATCGGATAGATCACGACATCGCTGCCCGGGTGAAGGCTCGTGACGCCGTCGCCGAGTGCGGCGACCTCGCCGGCCCCGTCGCTGCCGAGCAGTGCGGGGAGTGCGATCTTCGGGTAGAGGCCGCGCGTGACGAAGAGATCGCGATGGTTCAGCGCTGCCGCGCGGATGCGAACCAGCACTTCTCCCGGTGCCGGCGCGGGCGTAGGAACCTCCTCGAGGACGAGCCGCTCCGGGCCGCCGAGCTCGTGAAGGAGCACCGCACGCATGGCCAACCGGTACGACGCCACGCACGCCAGGCCTTCGCCACCGTCGCGCCGTACGAGCCACTCCCTATGAAGAAGCGCGGCCGCATTCTGAGGGCGATCTTTCGGGGAATCGCGCGCGTTCAGGAGAGCTTCGAGATCCACATCGGCCCGATCCACGCACGCGGTGCTCCCGCCATCCTGGTCGGCGTCACCGGCATCGTTGCCGCGTACGGCGTGGCTGCGATGCTCGCGAGAAGCGCCGAGCGTCTTCCCGAAACGCTTCACGAAGCGCGTGGGTTGTCGGAGTCGTTGCGAGGCGCGCGCCCGCCACTCAATCCGTGATAGACAACGACGCGCTCGCCGCGCTGATCCGTGAGAGCATTCCCGATGCCGAGGTCGAGATCGTCGATCGAACCGGCACGATGGATCATTTCAACGTCACCGTTCGGTCAGCAGCCTTCAAAGGCAGGACGCTCGTACAACAACATCAGCTGGTCTATGGGGCGCTTCGAAGCGCTCTACGCGACGGCCGCGTGCATGCGGTCGAGCTCAAGACCGTCCACAGGGAGGAATGACCATGCCGCAAGAGATTCGCGACGAGATCGCCCGCGAGATCGGCGCCAACAAGATTCTCGTCTACTGGAAGGGCACGAAGGAGGCTCCGCGCTGCGGATTCACCCTCGAAACGATCGAGTTCTTCGACCGCTTCGGTTACCCGTTCGAAGTCGTCGACGTGCTCGAAAACATGCCCAAGCGCGACGCGCTTGCCGCGATGACGGAGTGGCCGACGCTGCCCAAAGTCTTCATCGACGGGACGTTCTACGGCGATACCGACGTGCTCGGCCCGATGGCCGAAAGCGGCGAGCTGCAAACCTTGCTCGAAAAGAGCTTCGGCGCTCCGCCGCAAGCCAAAGCCACGATCAACCTCCATTAGATGGCGACGACGATCGTCTCGCCGGAGACGCTTCGCGAGCACGCGGAGGAATCGCAGTGGATCCTCGTCGACTGCCGCCACAACCTTCAAGATTTCACTGCCGGGCGGCGCGCGTACCAGGACGGGCACATACCCGGCGCGTTCTTCGCCGATCTGGAACGCGACCTCGCCGGAGAGAAGACCGGAAAGAACGGCCGCCACCCGCTTCCCGATCCCGAGCGGTTCGCGGAGTTTCTCCGCTCGCTTGGCGCGCGAGACGAGACGCAGCTCGTTGCCTACGACGAAGGCGCCGATATGTACGCTGCGCGCTTCTGGTTTCTCTGTCGCTGGATCGGCCACGACGCCGCCGCGGTCCTCGACGGTGGCATTACCGGATGGCGCGCGCTAGGATATCCCATCGAGCATGGTCACCCTGAGCGCAGCGAGCGAAGTCGAAGGGCTGCCGGAAATCTCACCATCAATCTTCACCCGGAACTCCTCGTCAATGCGAATGACGTGCTCGCGAGTCTCGGCAACGATGCGATGGCAATCGTCGACGCGCGCGCCCCGGAACGATTTCGCGGTGACGTCGAACCACTCGATCCGGCAGCCGGACACATTCCCGGCGCGCGCAATCGTTGGTTCAAAGAGAACTTCGACGAGCGCGGCCGCTTCAAGGCTCCGCAGCGGTTACGCGACGAGTTCGCCGGCTACGGGGCGCCCGAAGAGATCGTGCACCAGTGTGGATCGGGCGTCTCCTCGGCAGTGAACGCGCTGGCCATGGAACTCGCCGGACTCCACGACTGGCGTCTCTACACCGGCTCGTGGAGCGAATGGTGCGCCGACCCGATGCGCCCGATCGAAACCGGGAACTAGTCGCTGCTCACGTTCGCTTCGACGGCATGGGAACGGCAAATGGCTTCGCGACGGCGCCAGCGGGGGAGGCGTTCAGGCGCGCGAGATCCTCTTCGGACGGCTCTTGCGCGAAGTCGCGGCACGCATCGACGATGCAATAAAACCCGAACGGCTCGCTTCCGCGATTGACGAACTGATGGATCTCGAGCGGCGCGACGTAGACGACGTCGTTCGCTCCAACGGGCGAGGCGGAGTCACCGACGATCGCATATCCCTCGCCGCAGCGAATCACCACGTAGTGCTCGTGCTCGTGCTTCTCCAGGCGCGACACCGCGCCAGCTTGTAGTTCGAAGTAGCGCAGCTCCATGCGAGGGCCGGGCTGCAAGGGATCGCTCTTACGACCCCCGAGGATCGTGTGGCGCGCGACGCCCACCGCCGCCCCGGGGCGGTAGCCTTCGACCTCGACGCCGTCCCAGCCGTCCTGCGTCGCGTGGACGACGCGCCGTTGACGCAACTCTTCCATAACCGACCCTTAGGATAGCACACCGCCGCCCTTGCGGCGACCGCGCAGGCGCAGGACGATGAGCGCCACGCTCGCGACAACCACGATGGCGAGCAGCGCTGCAACGGTCGGTGCGACGAAGAGCCGGCGGCGCAATCCGGCGCACCGCACGAACGCGCCGCCGAACCGCGTCTGCGCGCACCATGGCGTGCGCCACGTCGAAGCCGTGACCTCACCGTGCGTCGATCCGGCGACGAGCGCGCTGGCGCCGCGCGCATCGACGCCGCGTCGACGCTCCGGGCACCGTATGCGGCGTCAAAATCGAACTCCGGGCCCCAAACGGCTCGCTGCGCGTCGTACGCATAGAGCGTGTAGTCGCGCAGCGCGCCGTCGGGTGCGACGCGTAGGCGCAGGAACGCCGGGTTGTTGTCGTAGATAGGCGAGATCGACGGTGCGATGATGGTTGGCGCGCCGAGGATGCGAAAGTCGTTCCGGTGCACGTGCCCGGCGAGAGCAAAAGCGACGCGCCTGCCATGCCGATCGAGTTCGCGAACGTACGCCCGATCGTCCGCTGCCTGCAGGAATGGAACGACGAACAAACGATGCGCGAAGAGCGTGCTCGCCGCATCGACGCCCGCGGGAATGTGCGCGATCACGACCGCGCGCGTGCCGCTGGGCATTTCTGCGAGCGTTCGATCGAGCCAAGAGAGCTCGACTGCGGCCTGGTCTCCGTTCGTCTTGCCGCACGCACGGTAGATCACGGACCAATAGACGTCGTCCAAAACGACCGCCCGCAGCGAGCGCACCGGCAACTGCGCGGTATAGTATCCACCGCTGGAAAAGGCGCGCGTAAATGCGGGCGCGGCGCCGCCGCGATCGACGAGCGGCGCCCAGATACGCGCCAACGCTTTGAGGTACGGAGTATTTGGAGCGGTGCGATAATCGCCGCACGGGTCGTCGTTGTTACCGAGCGCGATTGCGAACTGCGCGCGCGGAAACGCCGCCGCGAGGCCGGCGGCGATGCGGCGCATCGTCTCCTCTGCTGCGACCGAAGGCAGCGCGTGGTGCGCGCGCGCCAGGTCGGGAAAGCGATGCGCCAGAAAATCGCCGGCGACGATCACCACCTCGGGATGCGGGTCCACGCGCTGCATGGCAGCCAACGCACCGCGCCAAAGCGCCCAATTCGTATCGGAGCCGTAGGCACTGGGTGCGGGACCGGCGTCGTAGGGATCGAGGTGGATGTCGCTCACGACGAGCCACGCCTGATCGGCGCGCGCCTGGATCGGCAACAAGAAAAGCGCCAGGAGCGCGACGAAGACGCACCGCATGCAGTACTGGTTGTTCAAGAGCGAGCCGCACGCCTACGGCTTCGAGCAACTGCGCGCCGACGGCACAACGCCGTGGACGGGCGTGCGTAACTGGCAAGCACGCGGGACCATGCAAGCGATGGCTCTGGGCGACCTCGGCTTCTTCTACCATTCGTCGATTCCACGGCCGGCCGCCGTCGGCGTCTGCCGCGTCGTGAAAGCTGCCTACCCCGACTTCACCCAGTTCGATCCGAGCAGCGAGTATTACGACGCGACCTCACGCCCAGAGCGCCCGAAATGGTACATGGTCGAGGTCGAGTACGTCGAGCCGCTGCCGCACCCGGTGACGCTCGCGCAAATGCGCGCGGAGCCGCGCCTCGAGGGTATGGTCCTGCTGCGGCGCGGGCGCCTCTCGGTTCAGCCGGTGACGCAGCGCGAATGGGAGATCGTGCTCGAGCTGGCCCGCGCGTAAACGAATGCGGGCCCCGCCGAAGCGGGGCCCGCGCTCTTCTTTCGTGCTCTCGTGCGTTTACGGTCCGCCGAACGTCTTCGTCAGCTCGACGTGCCAGACTGCCGGACCGAGCTGGTTCTCGATCGAGGCGGCTTGCTGGCCGTTCGCCAAGCCGTAGTTCACGCCCGTACCGATGTATTCGTAGTAGCCGGGCAATGCGTTGAAGATGTTGTCACCGGAGATCTGGAGCGACAACGCGTGGTTCAGTGGAACGCGCAGCGACGCGTACGTGATCCAGAACGGCGGAGAGTTGAACGAGTTGTTCTTTCCGAGGAACGTACTGCCGAGCACGGCTCGCCACCCGCTGGGAGCGGACCAGTTGAGCTCTGCATGCCCCGTCAAGAACGGGATGTTCGTGTTCGAGAAGCCGTTCGGGCTGTCGCTGCAGTTGTACGGAAAGGCCGGGTTCTGAGCGTGCGGCGCCTTATACGTGCCGCAATAATACGATCCTGCGAAACTCGCGTTGCCCTCGAACTGCCCGCCGGCGATGATGTTGAGGTTCGTGTTGTAGTTCGCCGGAACGCACGGAGCGCTGGGGAAGCCCGGGACCGGGGCGCAGTAGAAGTTCGGCGCCAGGTTGTAGGCGTACGCGTGCTCGAGCGATGCGGCGAGATCGAAGCCGAAACCCTTGACGGGCACGTGCTTGAGCCCCGCTTCCACGCCTACAAAGCGTGCGTTCGAGACGTTTTGGTTCTGGCTATAGTAGATCGGAACCGGCGTGACGCCGCAGTTGGACCCTGGATAGCTCGTATTCGTGCAGGTCAAGCCGCTGGCAAACACCGACGTGATGAAGTGGTTGAACAGATTCGTCTCGTACAGGTCGACCGATGCGACGGTGTCGCCGTCCGCGAATCGATAGTCCGAACCCAGATCGTAGCCCATCGACGTTTCGGGATGCAAGTTTGCGTTCGGAATGTTGATCGTCACCGCGCCGTTGCAGCCGAAGAACCCACATGACGGATATCCCAACGGCCTCGTGAGTTCGGCCAGATACTCCGGAGCGATACTCGAACCGGCCGAGAGCCGAACCGCGACGTTCGGCGCGGGACGCCACTCGAGCGCCGTACGCGCGTCGAAGTGCGACTGATTGGTGGTCGCCCAGACGACGTTACTGCCGTACGGCGAGCACGACGCGCCGGGAAGATTGTGATTCAAACCGTTTTGGCCGTACCAGCCCGTCGTGAACAGACATTGATTTGCAAACGTGTTGTGGTACGTGTTGTCGTACAGCGACACGATCCATTGCAGCTTCGGATTGATGTTGAGGATGTTCCGAAGCATGTACGTGTTCATGATTTGGCTGGAACCGCCCGGAACCGTGGTCGACGGCGCGGCTAGACCGGGAAAGGGGTCCGGCCCCGGGCACGCGAGTCCCGTGAACTGTCCGAGCCCATTCGCCCTCGGCGAACAACCAAAGAGGCTTCCGACACCGTTCGTTTGGTAGTTCGTGGACTCGGCGCTGAGCGTGAACTCGTTACCCTCGCCGTACGGATGCGTGAACTCGAACGAATAGCCGTTGAGCTTATCGAGCTCGAACTGACGATAGTACGAGAAGAACGCGGTCGGTTCGCTCACGCCGTTGTAGGTCGTGTAGTTTCCCGCCTCGTGGTTCACGCCGTAGTACGTGTAGTTTTGTACGACCGGAACGTACGGGCTGTTCGATCCGCCATCGATGAGGCGGTTGACGTTGGCGTGATAGTAGCGCGCGAGGATGGTGTTGTCGCCGATCGTCGACTGGATTTCCGCCTGAACGACCGGCTCCGAGTTTACCTCACCCTCGGTTCCGCCGGTCGCGCCCGGATATGGGCCTCCCGACGGTCCCCAGAAGTGCGTCCCCGGCGTAAGCGAGCCCGAATACCCGTGTCCGGAAGCGGGAAGGAAGACGTCCGGCTGCAGCGTGCTCGCCGTGTTGGCGTTTTGGTCGGCGTAGGACTCGGTGACGAAATACGTCACCGTCGCGCGCGTGTAGTCGGAGAGATGGTACTGCGCCTTCAAGAGTTCCGCGTACTGGTTGAAGTAGCCGTTATATGTGTAGCAGCACGCGACGAGGCCTTGAGCCGAGAAGGGCGCCGTCTCGGTGTTCCCGATATATTGGCGGCTGTCGTTATAGTTCGCGACGTTGCCCGTCGTGCCGTTCCAGCCGATGACGCCGTTGGGACCAGGGCCGACGTTGAAGTACGTCCGCTGATTGTGCATCAGGCCCGGATCGTTGACACCGGCAAGCTGGACGACGAAGCCCAAGCGGCCGTTGAGCACGGTGTCAGAGACGCCGAAGTGATAGTACGTGCCGCCGTCGCTGATGTAGCCAAAGCCGTAATCGGGCGTAAACACCCGCGTCGGGTCCTTGGTACGGAAGTTCAGGGTGCCGCCGATAGCGTAGTTCGTCTGCGGCGACATGGCGCCCGGCCCTTTGATGACGTCGACGTTCGAGAACAGATAACTGTTCAAGAAGGTCGTGACGTAGTCGCCGTAGTCGACGACGGCCAGCGGATGGCCGTCGATGAGGGTTGCCGTCTCGTACGAGAGGCCGCCACGAATGTTCGGAACGACGATCGAACCCGGCGACGCACCGTTCGCGCTCGAGGTCGGATAGCTGATCTGCAAGCCGGGGATCTGGTCGAGCGTATGGTTAACCGAGTACTGCCCCTGCTCTTCGAACTGCTGCGACGTCAGCGTATTGACCGAGGCGGTCGATGTGTTAAAGGTGCCGTGCCCGCTCACCGTCACGTGCGCGATCGTGCGCAGCGTCGTGAACGTTGCGACCGGCATGGAGACGGAGACGATCTCCGGAGCCCCCGCGACGATGGCGACGTCGTTCTCTGCCGTCTGGTATCCAGGCTTCTCAACCGTCAAGCGGTAGATTCCCGGGACGACGTTTGAAAGGGTAAACGCGCCGTTCGCGTCCGTCGTTGCCGTGTAGGTCTGCGGCCCGACGAGGGAGACCGACGCATCCGAGATGGGTGCGCCCTCCGACGAGGTTGCGGTGCCTTGCACCGAGCCTGTTGCCTGTGCCACGACGTTTGCGCCATGCATCACCGTCGCCGCGCTTACGGGTCCGACGGTGAGCGTTGCAAACAACAACGCGGCCAGGATGCGAGTGAGAGTACTCACGTATCCTCCAGCACTGAAGTAAAGAGAGACATTTCGATGATGGGGCTCGTCGATTGAATGGTCATTTGTCGCGGGTCCGTCGACCGCAATAGCCATAGTGCCCCTTCCCAATGGCCCAGCAAAAAGGTAGCCAACCCGTGCCGTCTGCCTTCGCCGCCCGGCGCTAGCCCCCTACGTTTTATGAGATTTCGCTAAGAAAGTCCGCTGGGCGTCGCAGGGCGGGTGGCGTTCCCCGGGCACGAGCCGCCGGTACGTTCCGTCGGGCAGGAGCTCCCTACTCTTGACGTTGTCCCGCAGCAGCGTTCCGAGAATCCGGCGGTCGACCGTCTCCGCAATGGCAGCGTCCTGGACCGGGACCGCCAACTCGACCCTCCGGTCGAGGCTACGACCCATCCAATCGGCGCTCGAAAGGAGGACCTCGCGTTCGCCGCCGTTTTCGAAGACGTAGATACGCGAGTGCTCGAGGAACCGCCCGACGATCGACCAGACGCGGATGCGCTCGGAGAGCCCGGGGAGGCCCGGCCGCAGCACGCACATTCCCCGCACGACCAGCCGGATGTCGACGCCGCCCTGGCTCGCCCGGTAGAGCGCGCGCACGATCTCGAGATCGGTAAGCGCGTTCAGCTTCGCGCGCACTCCGGCCGGGCGCCCTGCCCGGGCGTGCTCGATCTCGCGCTCGATGCGCGAGAGTATTTCGCGGCGCATTGTGACCGGCGAGACGAAGAGATCGTCGAAGTCGGTCACCTTCGCGAAGCCGGTGAGCGCGTTGAAGAGCGCGACGGTGTCGCTGCCCAGACGCGGGCGGCAGGTGAAGAGGCCGAGATCTGTGTAGACGCGCGCGCTCTTCTCATTGTAGTTCCCAGTGCCGAAATGGATGTAGCGCCGTAGGCCATCGTCGTCCTCACGAATCACCATGAGCGCCTTCGCATGCACCTTGAGGCCCGGGAAGCCGTAGACGACGTGAACGCCGGCACGCTCCAATCTGCGTGCCCACTCGATGTTGTTCTGTTCGTCGAAGCGCGCCTTGAGCTCGATGACGACGGCGACTTGCTTACCGTTTTCCGCCGCTTCCAGCAGCGCGCTCACGATCGGCGAGTTGGAGCCCGACGTGCGATAGAGGGTCGCCTTGATGGCAAGCACGCGTTCGTCGCTTGCCGCCTGTCGTAAGAACTGCAGTACCGGATCGAACGAGTCGTACGGATGGTGCAGCAGCACGTCGCCGTCGCGAATCAACGCGAAGAGGTCCGTGACGCCGCGCAAACGCTTGGGGATCGCGGGAAGAAACGGCGCATAGCGCAGCTCGTCGTAACCGGGAAGATCGATCAGCTGCCGCAGGTCCCCGAGCGCCATGGGGCCTTCCACTTCGTAACAATCGACCTCGTGGAGATCCAGCGACTTCAGCAAGAACTCGCGCATGTATTCCGGTATGCCGCGCTCGATCTCGAGGCGAACGGGCTCGCCGAATCGTCGCCGCTGAAGCTCCGATTCGATCGCAGCGAGGAGATCGTCGGCCTCGTCCTCTTGCAAGTCGAGGTCCGCGTCTCGCGTGACGCGGAACACGTACGCGTCGCGCACGGTCATGCCGGGGAAGAGGGCGCCGAGGTATCGCGCGATCACGTCCTCGAGGAGCACGAACCTGCGCTCGCCCGGCAGCGACGGTTCCACCGCGATGAACCGCGGCAGCGTGGGCGGGATCTTCACGCGCGCAAAATGCAGCGAGACGCCGTCGGCAGTGTTCTCTTCGAGCTCGACGGCAAGCGAGAGCGAGAGATTCGAGATGTACGGGAACGGATGCCCGCTGTCGACCGCCAACGGCGTCAGCACGGCGAAGACGCGCTCGTCGAACGTTCGCTCGACGTTCGCCTGCGCTTCCTCGTCGAGATCGGCGACGCGCACGATGCGGATGCCGCGTCGCTCGAGAGCGGGCAGGATGCGCTCGACGAGCAGATGCATCTGCTGCGATTTCGAGAGGCGAACGCGCTCCGAGACCGCCGCCAGATGCTCGCTGGGGGTGCGGCCGTCCTCCGTACGACGCAGGACTTGCGCGTCGATCTGTTGCTTGATCGCCGCGACGCGAATCATGAAGAACTCGTCGAGGTTCGTTTCGTAGATCGCGATGAAGTTCAACCGCTCGAAGAGCGGATTACGGCGATCGAGCGCCTCCTCGAGCACGCGGTCGTTGAACTCCAGCCACGAGAGCTCTTGGCTGAAGTAGGAAGCCGGATCGTCGGGAAAGCTGCCTCTGCGCGGCGGCTTCGCTGGTGCGAGCATGGGAATCCGCCTATTCTACGCGAAGGCGGCCGCCGCCATCCGAGTGAAGCAGGAAAGACGATGCCGCTCCTGGCCGCGCTCTTCGTGCTCGTAGCAGGCGACTGCGCCTCCACCTTCCTCTACCACGTCCCCCAGCACGCATGGTTCTCGCTCCACTTGCGCACGCACCACGACCGGCGCCGCTCCTACTTTGACCACGCGGTCCTCTGCCTCGACCCATGGGTGCTCCTGGACGGCCTTCTCGGGGCCGTACCGTATGTGGCGGTCGCGGCCGTGGCGTCGCGTCTCTCCTGGCAAGGGGCGCTCGCTGGGCTGGCGATCGGGCAAGTGCACGTCTGGTGGCGCCATACGAGCCAGATCGCTTGGAAAACCCCGCCTGCCGTATCCGCGGTGCTGCGCCCGCTCTACGTCGTTCTGCCGGAAGATCACGACAAGCATCACCGTAATCCCCGGATCGAGTTTGGCGATATCTTTCGCTTTTACGACGCGCCGGCACGCGCGCTGCTCGCGCGGATCGAGAAGGGAAAGAGAAAGGGCTCCGCGCTGCGCGGCGCACACGGCGCGCCATCCTTGTGACGAAGCGCGTCTTGTTGCTGATCTCGGATACCGGCGGCGGCCATCGCAGCGCCGCCAACGCCATTGCCGCTGCGCTGAGTGAGATCGATTCCCCGTGCACGTTCGAATGCCGCATCGAAGACGTCGCGGCGCACTGTTCTTTCCCGCTCACGCAGCTCGGGCGAGGGTACAGCATGGCGCTGCGGTACGCGCCGCCAGTGTACGGCGCGCTCTACCATGCAACCAATGGGCGGCGACGCTATCGCGCGCTCGTACGATTCTGCGAGCCGCTCTATCGCGAGCGCTTGCGGGACCTCTTCATCGACTACACGCCCGACGTCATCGTCTCGATCCACCCATTGCTCAACCACGCGGCGCTGCGCGCGCGCACCGACGCGCACATGCAGGACGTACCGATCGTAACGGTGATCACCGATCTCGGCAACGTACACGAATCGTGGCTCACGCCGCAGAGCGACGCCGTCGCGGTGCCCGCGCGTGAAGTGTACGAGCGCGCGCTCTCCCGCGCGATACCGCCGTCGCGGCTCTTCGTGCTCGGCCATCCCATCCACCCGAGGTTCGACGACGTCACCGGAACGAAGGCGCAGCTGCGCGAGCAGCTCGGCTTGCCGCAGGAGGCTTTCGTCGTGATGCTCATGGCCGGCGGTGAGGGCGGCGGAAAGCTGCTGCCGACCGCGCTTGCTCTCTCTCGTGCGCGCCTTCCGATTCACCTCGTGGTCATCAGCGGTCGCAACGAAACGCTGCGGCAACGTCTCGTAGATGCCGCAGTCGGCGTGCCGACGCCGATGCAGGTACTCGGCTTCACGGAAAAGGTGCCCGAGTTCATGCACGCTGTCGATCTCTTGGTAACGAAGGCGGGACCGGGCACGCTTGCCGAAGCCAACGCCGCGCAATTACCGATCGTGGTCTACGACTACATTCCCGGGCAAGAGCGAGGAAACGTGGACTTCGTGCGCCGCAACGATCTCGGTACCGTCGCTATACGCGGCACCGCGGAGGTCGTGCGGGCCGTGCGCACGCTCCTACGATCTCCCGAGCGGCTCGAGCAGATTCGGCGCAATCAAGCCGCCATTGCGCCGCAGCGAAGCTCGCGACAGATCGCCGCGCTCATCGCCAATATGGCGAATCGAGGCGCTCCGCGCCTGCAAGCCGTCGCTTCATTATAGTCGCGTCATAGTCGCGTCGTCAGCGCGCGGCGAAACGCCATCGTCGCGGCACCGACCTGTCCTGCATCGTTCCCCAGCGTCGCGATGACGATCTCCGTCGTGCTCCGAGGCACCATGGTCGTCAGTTCTTCCACGCGTGCGCGAACGGCGTCGAGCATGAACTCTCCCGCGCTCGAGACGCCGCCGCCGAGCGCGATGCGCTGCGGGTTGACGAACGCGATGACGTTGGCGATCCCGAGCGCGAGGTCGCTCGCGTAGTTTTTCCAGGCCGCAATCGCGTGAAGATCGCCGGCTTGCGCGGCCTTTCGAATCTTCTTCGATCCGAGATTGTCGCGCCCGACGTCGAGCAGCTTGCTCCTCGGAAAGGACGGCGCGAGCAAGAACGCGTGCCGGATCAGCCCGGTCCCCGACGCCTGCGCTTCGAAGCATCCGATCTTTCCACAGCCGCATACGAAGCCGTCGGTCGGGCGGATCTGATGGTGCCCGATCTCCCCGGCGCCGTAGCGGTTGCCGAGCAACAGCTCGCCTCCGGCGACGATCCCCGCGCCGATTCCCGTGCCGAGCGTCAAGAGAACGAAGTCCTGCGTCCCGGCGCCCGTTCCGAACGTGTACTCGCCGAGCGTCGCGCAGCGTGCGTCGTTTGCGATCAGAACGGGAACGCCCAATCGCTCCGAGAGGGTCGGGCCGAGCGGCGCGTTCTCCCAGCCGAGGTTCGGGCTATACCGCACGATGCCGGTGTGGGGCTCGACGTTCCCCGGCGAGCCGATCCCGATCGCAGCCGACTTGCCGGCATCGCCTTGCGCTTTGCCGATGACCGCGACGAGCGCTTCGATGACCGCCGGAAAAGAGAGATCCGTCAGGTCGAGCTCGTGCTGCGCCCGGATAGTACCGTCTTCATCGATGATTCCGGCGGTGACGTGAGAGCCGCCCAAATCGACGCCTATTGCAGTTCGCATCTGCGCGCTTCCTTTTTACACGAGCGAAGGCGGCACCCGCATCGCATCGCGAAGAAGCTCGCGTGGAAACGATCGATCTCATCGCCCTGCGCGATTTCGCGAAGCGCACCGGCCAACCGACCCATCCAGAGCTCCTCGACGTGCGGCCCATGGAGTACGTCAGCAAGATCGAAATCGACGAAGAGCACGTCACGATCGAGTACAATGAGAAGACGACCCGCTACTACAACCTAAACGAGATCACGAAGAGCGAGTGGATCTACAAGTACAACGACGATCCCGAGTTCGTCGCCGCGGTAGCCAACGTGATCGAGCTCGCACGAAAGCACGTCAAGGACGTGCCGGACACCATCAGCTGTCCGCCGGGCTGCGCCGAATGCTGTAGCGGATACGAGCCGTTTGTGACCGCCCCGGACGTCACGCGCATCGCCGAGCATTTGGGCATATCGTACGACGCCGTTATGCGCGAGTACGTGGTGCCGCGGCGTTCCGCCGACGGACACTACGTCGGCTGGCTGCGCAAGATCTCCGACGATCTCGCCGATCAGTGCGTCTTCCTCATGGGCGATCGCAGCGGGCGCTATTACTGTGGCATCTATTCGGCACGGCCGGGCGACTGCCGCGAGTTCACGCCAATCGGGTGTCAGGACGTCGACGAAACGCTCTCTCACGCGCGCGGCTTCAAGATCGGCCCGCCGTTTCAGCCGAAGCGGCGCCGCAAAGGCGCAGGCCGCCGCTCGCGATAGAGGGGTCGTGCAACGCGCCTTCGTAGCGGCGGACATGCGCCGTTGCACGATACTCGCTGCCGCACTTCTCGCATTCGTCGGTGCCGCGTCGGTACCCGACGTACACTGGCGCTTCATCGGGCCGTTGCGCGGAGGACGAACCGCTGCAGTCTCCGGCGTCGCGAGCGAGCCCGACGTCTTCTACATTGCCGCGGTCAACGGCGGCATCTGGCGCACCGACGACGCGGGAAGAACGTGGACGCCAATCTTCGACGCACAGGATACGGGCTCGATCGGCGCCCTCGCCGTCGCTCCCTCGGATCCGAACGTCGTCTACGCCGGAAGCGGCGAAGGACTGCAGCGGCCCGATCTCGCGGTCGGAGACGGCATCTACACCTCCGCCGACGGCGGGAAGACGTGGACGCACCGCGGGCTGCGTGAGGCCGAACAAATCTCCGCCATAGCCGTCGATCCCCACGACGCGCGACGCTTCTTCGTTGCCGCACTCGGGCACCCGTACGGTCCGAACGCCGAGCGCGGCGTCTTTCGCTCGACGGATGGCGGGGTGACCTTCCAGCGCGTGCTCTACGTCGACGAAAACACGGGAGCGTACGACGTCGTCATCGATCCGAACGACCCAGACGTCGTCTATGCGACGCTCTGGGCCGCGCGTCAGTCACCGTGGGAGACCGGCGAGGGCGACTCGTTCCAGATTCCCGGCATCAGCGTCTACAAGTCGACCGACGGCGGCACGACGTGGATGCCGCTGCGCGACGGCTTGCCGCCGCTCTCGGGACGCAGCGAGATCGCCGTCGCTCCGAGCAACTCGAGCGTTGTGTACGCGTACGTGGACGTTGCGCACCATGGCGCCGCGATCTATCGCAGCGACGACGCCGGCGCACATTTCATCGAGGTCGACCACGAGCAGCGGCTTGCGCAGCGCGGCGACGATCTCGCCTCCCTTGCCGTCGACCCACGCGACCCGAACGTCGTCTATGCGACGAACACGTCGACCTATCGCTCGATCGACGGCGGACGTCACTTCACGGCCATCAAGGGCGCGCCGGGCGGCGACGATTATCATACGATGTGGATCAACCCGATTCTGCCCAGCCATATGATCCTCGGCAGCGATCAGGGTGCCGCGGTCTCGCTCAACGGCGGCCGCACCTGGAGCTCGTGGTACGATCAGCCGACGGCGCAGATGTATCACGTCAACGCAAGCAACGGGTTTCCGTACGTCGTCTGCGGCGGCCAACAAGAGAGCGGCTCCGCATGCGTGAGCAGCCGCGGGGCTTGGGGAGAGACGACCGTTCGCGACTGGCATCCGGTCGGAGCGGAAGAGTACGGATACGTCGTACCGGATCCACTCCATCACGGCGTCTTCTTTGGAGGCAGAGTCGAGCGGTTCGACGAGAGCACCGGGCAGACGCAGGACGTGTCGCCGCTGCCGTTGCGCTCGCTCGCGCTGCGCGAGGACCGCACCCAGCCGCTCGCGTTCGATCCGTTGCGCCCGCAGCGCCTATACTTCGCTCTGAACCGCGTCTTAACAACGCAAGACGGCGGCGCGTCGTGGGACTTCGTGAGTCCCGACCTCACGCGCGAGCATCCCGCAATACCCGCCGTGCTGGGTCCGTTCGAACGCGACGATCCCGCACGCGGCACGCATCGGGGCACGGTGTACTCGCTTGCGCCGTCGTACGTGCACGAAGGCACGCTCTGGGCCGGGACCGACGACGGGTACGTGTGGATCACGCGCGATGCAGGCCGGCATTGGTCGAACGTCACGCCGCCGGCGCTGACGCCGTGGAGCAAAGTCGCACAGATCGATGCGTCGCACTTCGACGACCAGACCGCATACGTAGCCGTCAACCGCATTCGGCTCGACGATCTCCATCCGTACGTCTACCGCACGCACGACGGCGGCGCGCATTGGCAGCTCGTCGTCGACGGTCTGCCGGAGGAGCCAGTCAACGCCGTACGCGAGGATCCCGTACGTCGCGGCCTCCTCTATGCAGGAACGGAGGACGGCGTCGACGTTTCCTTCGACGACGGCGCACACTGGCAATCGCTGCAGCGTAACCTTCCGCCCACGTCGGTGCGGGATCTCATCGTACACGGCGACGATCTCGTCGTCGCGACGCACGGACGCGGTTTCTGGATCCTCGACGACGTCGAACCGCTGCGCGAAATCGCCGCCGGCCGGGTAACGGGAGCGCTCCATCTCTTCACTCCGGCTGTCGCATATCGCGTGCGGCGAGACACGAATACCGATACGCCGCTTCCTCCCGAGGAGCCGTCGGGTGAGAACCCACCCGTCGGCGCCATCATCGACTACGCACTTGCCTCGCCGGCGCGTCTGCTCACGATCGAGATCCTCGACGGCGACGGCCGCGTCATTCGGCGGTACTCGAGCACCGCCCAAGCGCGAGCACCGATTCCCGATCTCGATAAGCCCAACGCATGGGAAGCGCCATTCGAACGACCGTCCGCGCAGGCCGGCATGCACCGCTTCGTTTGGAACCTGCGCGAGGCTCCGCCTGCCGTCCCGCCGGCAGAGCAAGACCTACCGATTTCAGCCGTTTGGGAGCGTACGCCGCGCGTTCCGCAGGGAGCGCTGCTGCCGCCGGGACGATACGTCGTTCGCATCGACGCCGACGGGCACGCGGCGTCGGCCCCTGTGACCGTGCTCATGGATCCGCGGGTTCATCTCTCGGAGGCGACGCTCGTCGAGCAGTATCGGCTCGCACACGACGTCGCGGTGCTGATCGATCGCATTGCCCCTCAACAGGGCTCTGAGGAGCTCGTCTACGAGCTCGCGTCACTGCTCCAAACGGTGGACGGAAGCGACAGCGCCCCGACCGCCCAAGCGCGCGCCGCGTACGAAACGCTGCGCGCACGGGTGGAGCATCGCCTCGCAAGGCGTTGAGTGTATACTGTCCAAGGGCCCGCTACGGGACCCGTGTCTTCAACCCGTGTCTTCAAAAGGAGACCTATCCATGATGGGACGACTCTCAGGCAACGCGGCAATAGCCGCAGCCTTTACGATTGCCCTGTGCGGCATCGCTAGCGCCACGGCGACGATGGGCACCACGCACGCCGCGTCAGCCGCGACGGTGCACGTGACCGCACAGAATCACAGTGGCCAGAGTGGTACCGCGACCCTGGTGCAAAAGGGAAGCGACGTGGTCGTGACCCTCACGATGAGCGGCATTCCGGCGGGCGTTGCGGAACCGGCGCACATTCACCCGGGCACGTGCGCGAAATTGAATCCGTCGCCGAAATATCCCTTGACCAACGCCACGAAGGGCACGACGACCACGACGATCCACAACGTCCGCCTCGCCAGTCTACTGAGCGGACACTACGCGATCAACGTCCACAACGCCCACAATCCGAGCATCTACGCCGCCTGCGGCGACATTAAATAAGCGCCGCGTAACGAGCGGCGTCGACGTTGCCGCCGCTGAGGATTACTCCGACTCGCTTGCCGCGCAGCTCGAGCCTTTGGCCGAGCAGTGCGGCAAGCGCTGCGGCTCCGCTTGGCTCTAGGACGAGCTTGAGCCGCTCGAAGGCGAATCTCATCGCCGCGCGCAGCGCTGCATCCGAGACCGTGACGATCTCTACCTGATGCTCGCGCGCGATCCCAAAGGTCAGCGCGCTCGGCGCCTGCGTCTGCAGTCCGTCCGCAATCGTCTGCGGTACTTCGATGCGCACGATCTCTGCGCGTTCTAGCGACTGGCGAACGTCGTCGCCGGCCTCCGGCTCGACGCCGTAGATGCGAATTCGCGGGTCGATCCCGTGTGCTGCGATCGCCGTTCCGCCCAATAGCCCGCCGCCGCCGACGGGAACGACGACCGCATCCACGGCGTCCACATCTTCGAGCAACTCCAGGGCGGCCGTTCCCGCACCCGCGATGATGCGCTCGTCGTCGAAAGGAGGCACGAGGGTCGCGCCACGCTCGCCGGCGACCGACGCCGCGATCTCCTCACGATGCGAGCGGTCGCGCTCGTATTCGATCACCTCGGCGCCGTAGCCACGCGTCGCTGCGAGCTTCGAGACCGGCGCATCGCTCGGCATGACGATCGTCGCCGGGACGCCGAGCAGGCGCGCCGCGAGCGCAACTCCCTGCGCGTGATTCCCGCTCGAGAACGCGACGACGCCGCGCTCCCGTTCCGACGGCGTCAGCTGTGCGATGCGGTTGTAGGCTCCACGAAACTTGAACGCCCCCATCCGCTGAAAGTTCTCGCACTTCAGGAAAACGCTCGCCCCGGTCCGCTCGTCGAGCGTTCGCGACGTCACGACAGGCGTTCGGTGCGCGACGCCGGCGATCCGAACGGCCGCCTCGCGAACGTGCGCGATGCCGATCATGCCGCTGCGCCGAAGGCCGCGAAGCTCATGCTCGGATTCCACTCCCGCGCGAGACGCAAGCTCCACTCGCTCTCGAAGAGCGCGACGGCCTTCCCCTCGCCGTCTCGCACGAGTCGCGCGTTCGACGGCACCTCCATGCTCGCGATCGCGCGCCCGTCCGAGGCGACGTGCATCGCCAGCGTGTACGGCAGCTTCGAGACGAACGTGCGCACGCCGTACTCCGACTCGAGCCGATACTTTGCGACCTCTAGCTGCAGCTCGCCGACGACGCCGAGGACGGGTTCGTACGCGCCGGGCTGCCACGGCTCGAAAACCTGCACCGCACCCTCCTCGCTCAACTGTGCGATGCCCTTCGCGAAGGCCTTGTACGTTGCGGTGTCCGCGCTGCGGATCGTAGCAAAATGCTCGGGCGCAAAAGCCGGAATCTTCGGAAACGCGACCTCTGCGCCGGCGGCCGTATCGCACAGCGTGTCGCCGATCGCAAAGACGCCGGGATTGGCGAGCCCGACCACGTCGCCGGCATAAGCCGTCTCGAGGGATTCGCGGGTGTCTGCAAAGAGTCGCATCGCACGCGACAGACGCACCGTGGAACCGCTGCGCGCGTTGCGCACCGTGAGATCGCGCGCGAAACGGCCGGAACAGATCCGTACGAACGCGACGCGGTCGCGGTGACGGGGATCCATGTTCGCCTGGATCTTGAAGACGAATCCCGTAAAGAGCTCGCCGTCGGGCCGCACGATCCCGCCGCCGCGGAGTCGCTGCGGTCCGGGCGCCGGAGCCATGCGCACGAAATCGTCGAGAAAGAGCGCAACGCCGAAGTTCGTCACCGCGCTGGCGAGGAACACCGGCCTCACCTCGCCGCGCAGCATCGTCTGCGGGTCGAACGGCGCGCCCGCACCCTCGAGGAGGTCCAGCGCGTCCCGAAACTGCGCGTACGTGCTGTCGTCGACGAGTGCGCGAAGCCGCTCGTCTCGCGCGTCGGTTACTTCCACGGCAGCGCGCGTCGCTCCGTGCGCGCTGCGCTCGAAGAGGTGCAAGCGCCGCGATGCGCGATCGTACACGCCGCGGAACCGCTCGCCGTTGCCGAGCGGCCAGTTCACGGGATAGGCGCGGATGCCGAGCACGCGTTCTAGCTCGTCCAGCAGATCTAGCGGATCGCGGCTCGGCCGATCGAGCTTGTTTATGAACGTGAAGAGCGGAATCGCTCGCTCGCGACAAATCGCGAAGAGCTTTTTCGTCTGCGGCTCGACGCCTTTGGCGGCATCGATGAGCATCACCGCCGAGTCGGCGGCGAGCAACGTGCGGTACGTGTCCTCGCCAAAATCTTGGTGCCCCGGCGTATCGAGCAAATTGATGACGCATCCGGCGTAGGGAAACTGCAGGACGGTCGAGGTGATCGAGATGCCGCGTTCGCGCTCGAGTGTCATCCAATCGCTCGTCACCTCGCGCTGGCGTTTACGCGCGGAGACCTGGCCCGCCACGTGTATCGCGCCGCCGTAGAGCAGCAGCTTCTCCGTGAGCGTCGTCTTGCCGGCATCCGGGTGCGAAATGATCGCGAACGTGCGCCGACGCGCAACCTCCGCGCCGAGCGCGCAATTCGTCACGACGCCACCTGCGCGGTGCGATAGAGGCGCAAGACCGCCGCGCACGTGCCGCCCGTGCAGCCGGCGTCACGCAAGGTCGCGATTCCACCGGGGATGAGATAGAAGCGCACGCGCGGCGGAATCCGCAGGCGATCCTGGCCGCGTCGCACGTACGCTTCGTCGTCGACGATGGTTATCGCGCAGTCGCCGTAGCGCAGTACTGCGGGCGCCGCGATCGCGCGGGCCGCGGTCGGAAGATGCGACATCAGCGCCTCGCGCCGCCCCTTCCACTCCTGCGTTTGAATCATGCATTCAGGAAGTGCCGAGAGCGCCCACGCCGCGTCGCCGCGCAGTCCGTACGGGGTGCGGCGCCCCGGTGCAAGCGACGCCGCCGGCTTGGGCGGTACGTAGCCTTTGCCGGAGCCGACGACGATACGCAGCCGGTATTGGTGGTAGGCCGTCGCCGCGACGATGGCGCCGACGACGAGGACGGTGGCGATGACGAAATACCGTAGCACGCGATACCTACGCTAGCGTGAGACGCGCCGCTCCGCACGAGTAGTCGGCCATCCCGTAATAGACGTCGAAGGTTCGATCGCCGAGGTCGGGCCGCGGATCGATCCCGGTCGGAAATACGACGTTGTCGACGATGCCATGCTTCTCCGCCTCGCGCTCGGGCACGAGCACCGGCTGCGGCGACCGGTACAGGACGTGATGCGGCCGCTCGCGATCGTGAACGACGATGCCGGCGGAATAGCGGAACTGCGGACGCGCGCTCTCCAAGCCGCTGATGTCGACCGCGTGGAAAATCGACATCCATCCTTCGTCGACGAGAACCGGGGGCGTGCCGGCACCGATGCGGATCGATCCCCAGCGCTCGTCGGGCGAAAGGACGAGAGCGCTCTCACCGACGTGCAGGAGCGCTGCGCGATCCGCGAGCACCGCATCGAGTGGGACGTAGGCGATGCGAATCGATTCCCGGTCGACGAACGGCATTTTTTCGATCAACGGTATCGCTGCAACGCCGTCGACCGTCGAGATGTGCAGCATGGGGCGATGGTAGAAGGCAATCGAACGCACGCCCTCGGGAGAGATCACCGGCTCGGGAAAGAACGCGGCGTCCTTGTCGTCACCGGCCGTCGCACCCGGATGCTCGAAGGAGACGAGGCCGAGTCGCTCCCACGTGCGAGCGTCCCTCGAGCGCGCGATAGCGACGCGCGGGCCATCCGGCCCGAACGCGGTGTATGCCATCAGGTATTCGTCGAGCGCGGGGACGAACGTGACGCGAGCGTCCTCGCATCCATAGCCCGGACGCGCTCGCAACTCGTATGCGGCGTGCGGCTCGAGCACGAATCCTAGGCGCTCCACCTCGCGCTTCCCGTTTCGATCGTGAAGCGCGACGCGTTCGATGCGCGAAATGTTCCCGGTCTGCACCGCGCGCGGGTACAAGAGCGCAGTGCCGTCACGCGCACGCGTGAACGCAGGATTCAAGACGCCTTCCGTCTCCTCCGGGCTTGCGTTGGGCTCGAGCACGATGCCGAGGCGCTCGACGCGGGCGTCGAGAGAGACGGATGCCGGGACCGAGAGCCCTCTCGCGCGTCTCGTCAGGGAAGTACCGTCTCCGTGATCGGCGCATCCGCCGGCGTCACGACTTCGACGCGAATGCCGCGCCGGTAGACCGTGTTAGGGACGATCCACAGCGTAAAGGTACGATACGGCGTCGTAGGCTCGCCCCCGTCCGCCGGCGCCTCTTCGAATGCGACGACGCGAACGCGCGTCTCGTTTGCGCCGATGGATTCCACGATCTGCCGATAGCCCGTACGGTCGTGCGGTCCCATCAAGAGTACGACGCCGAACTCACCGCGAAAGCGTATGGGCGCGTGGATGCCGAGGCGCGCCAACGAATCGCCGTCGCGGACGATCGCGATCTGGTTTCCCCCCAAGACCGCGGTCGTGCCGACCGCGTATGTCTTGACGCGAACCTCGCGACAACCCATGAGGAGGAGGAGGGTGAATAAAGCCCACCAGCGTTTCACGTCCCGCCCCGCCTTCGTTCGAAAAGGCGGCGCACCTTGCGCGCCGCCAGGCACTTCGCGCCACGTGCGGCGCTGCGCGCCACACACTCCGCTGCGCGCCCCCACCAACACGTTGCGGTGGGACCCCCTTCGAAAAGGCGGCACACCTTGCGCGCCGCCAGGCTCGCAGCGTCAGGCGACCACGGCCATTGCCGCTTCGGCGATTACCGTATAGGCTGGATATCCTGTGAAGAGCCTAAGGCGCCTCGCGCTCGCCGCAGATCTCGTTGCGTTTCTCGTCGTCGTGATGGGAAGCTGGACGCGGATCAACGCCGCCGGAATGACCTGCCCCGATTGGCCGATGTGCCGAGGTGAGCTCTTCCCGAACATGTCCGGTGGCACGCTCTGGGAATGGACCCACCGCCTCCTCGCCTTCTCGCTCGCTCCGCTGATCGCCGCCGTCTGCATCGTCGCATGGCGATCGCGAGCGCGCTCGTCGCTCGCCGCTTTGACGAGCGGCGTCGTTGCCGCACTCTTCCTCATCCAGATTGCGCTGGGAGCGGCAACGGTACGCCTCGACAACTCCCCGCTGTCGGTCGTCCTGCACTGGGGAACGGCGATGGCCGTTATTGCGGCACTGACCGCCGTCGCGATCTTCGCCCACGCGTCCGACTCGGGGACGGCACGCGACACTTCACCGTCACCGCGCATCGTACCGGTGATGCTCGGCGTCACGGCGGTCGTCGCCTTTGTGACGATGTGCGTCGGGGCGTACGTCAGCTCGAGCGGAGCGGGCCTCGCTTGCCTATCTCTCCCGGGATGTGCGGGGAACGTCGTCGTATATACTCCCGGCCAGATCGTCCAGATGCTGCACCGCGTCGCAGCGGCGGCAACGCTCCTCTGCGCAAGCACAGCGTTCGCGCTGACGTGGACGAGAAGAGTCGCTCCGCACGTGCGTCTGGCGGCAAGTGCGGGAATACTGCTCGTTTTCATCCAGGTGATATTGGGACTGCTCAACGTCGCTCTACGGCTCCCGACGGATCTTCGCGAAGTGCACGCTGCAAACGCTGCATTGGTGTTTGTCGCCTTCGTGACGGCAACGGCCTTCGCCGCGATCGATTCCTACGCGCCCTCCGTCGCTACGTACGAGGGGTCGCGTTGACGGCGGCGCTCGCCGTGGCGCGCGATTACTATGCGTTGTCGAAGCCGAAAATCATCGTCCTCCTGCTCATCACGACGATAGCGGCAATGGTGATGGCCGCGCGCGGCGTACCGCCGCTAGCGCTTGCGCTGTGGACGCTCGTCGGCGGAGCGCTTGCGGCAGGCTCCGCCGGAGCCTTGAACTGCGTCTACGATGCCGACATCGATGCCGTGATGACGCGAACGTGCTGCCGCCCGATTCCCATGGGACGCATCTCGCTGCGTGCCGCGACGATCTTTGCGCTGGCGTGCGGCGTCGCATCGTTCGCCATCTTCTACTGGCTCGTCAATCCGTTGGCTGCGTGGCTCTCTCTCGCGGGAAACTTCTACTACGTCGTCATCTACACCATGTGGCTCAAGCGGCTCACGCCGCTCAACATCGTGATCGGCGGGGCCGCGGGTGCCGTTCCGCCCCTCGTCGGATGGGCCGCCGTTACCCATGCCGTCGGCGGACCCGCGCTGGGACTCTTTGCGCTCATCTTCCTGTGGACGCCGCCGCATTTTTGGTCGCTCGCGTTGATGACGGAGACCGATTATGCGAAAGCACGCATTCCGATGCTGCCCAACGTTAGCGGCGAGGCGCGCACCAAGCGCGAAATCATCTATTACTCTCTGCTGCTCGTCGCCGCATCCCTCTCGCTCTACCCGCTGCACGTTATGGGAGCACTCTACCTCGCCGGCGCCGTAGTTCTCGGGGGGGTCTTCGTGTTGGGGGCGCTGCGCGCGTGGCGGGGATCGACGCAAGCCGCCCGCTCCCTCTTCCGCTTCTCACTCCTCTACCTCGCACTGATGTGCGCGGTTATGGTTATCGACCGCATCATTGCGTGATCGATCGTCGTTCCCGCTTCTCATAACGCTCGGCCTTGGCGTCTTCGCCGGCGCGCTAGATCTCGGCGTTCTCTCGCCGGCGCTGCCTGCGCTCGCGCGCGCCTTCGGCGTCGTGACGGGCGATCTCTCATGGATCTTTACGATCTACCTACTCGTGAACGTCGTAGCCATTGCCGTTGCGGGAGCTCTCGCCGACCGATACGGCCGCCGGCGCATCTACATGCTGTCGATGCTCACCTTCGCCGTCGGAAGCGCGGTCACGATACTCGCTCCGACGTACGAGTATTTTCTGCTGGGCCGCGCGGTCCAAGCACTCGGCGCGGGCGGGCTCTTCCCGGTTGCGACCGCCGCCATCGGCGACGTCGTGCCTCCCTCGCGGCGCGGCGCGGCGCTCGGAGCGGTCGCTGCAACGTGGGGCGTTGCCGCCGTGATAGGTCCGGTTTTCGGCGGCGCCGTCACGCATTTTTTCTCGTGGCAATGGATCTTCGCCGCAAACTTTCCACTGGCAGCGATCGTACTCGTGCTCGCGCGCCGTTACGTTCCGGCGCTCGCGCCGCAATCGCGCGGTCCGCTCGACCTGCTCGGCCTCTTTCTGCTCTCCTTCGGATTGCTCTGCGTCGTCGACGGCATCGTGAGCATGCGCCCGGTCATAGCGGCAATCGGCGTCGTCTTGCTAGGGGGATTTCTCGTGCAAGAGCGCAAGGTCGAGAACCCCATCGTTCCGCTCTCGCTCCTGCGCGCGCCGCAGCTGGCAAAGACGTACGTACTGGAACTGACGATCGGCGTGCTCGAGGGATCGCTGTTCTTTATCCCCACGATCGTGGTCGCCGTCCAGCACGTGAGCACGGCAACGGCCGGACTCGTCGCTGCGCTCGGCGCGGCAACCTTCGTCGTCGTCATTCCCGTTTCGGGGCGCGCTCTCGATCGCATCGGTTCGCGCGACGTGCTGCTTGCGGGCGCGGTGCTCACGGAGATCGGGCTCGCGATCTTTGCGCTCGGCTTCGACTCGATGCCGCTCACGCTGCTCTCGATGGTCGTCGCCGGTGCGGGCTTTGGTGCTCTGCTTGGCGCCCCGACGCGATACCTCGTCACGAATGAGACGGGCCCAAGCAGGCGCGGCATCGCGGTATCGCTGCTCAGCCAATGTCTCATCATCGGGCAAATCCTGGGCAGCGCGATGGCCGGCAGCATCATCGGCGCCATCCGCAACGACGTCGAAGCGTACCGGTTTACGTACCTCGCCTTCTGCGCGGTTGCCCTCGCCGCGCTCGCGATCTCCTCGACGCTGCGGGCGCGACCCGACGAGCGCGCTGCCCCGCTGGAGGAAGCCGCTCCATAGGGGAGCGTCGAACGGCCGAGCTCATGAATCAGGCGCCGCCGCTGCAGGGCGGCAATCTCTTCACCGGCGACCGCGCGCTCGTCGAATCGCTCGACGCATTCGCACCGGCGTTGCCGCGAGAGGAGCTCGAGCGCATCGGCGCGCTCGCCGGCGACCCAGAGACGATTGCGCTCGGCTTCGATGCAAACGCGTATCCGCCCGAACTGCATACGCACGACGCGTACGGAAATCGCCTCGACGAAGTTCGCTTTCATCCGTCGTGGCACCGGCTCCTCGGCTACGCCACATCGTTCGGGCTGAACGCGGCCGCTTGGCACGACGTCCAGCCGCTCGCGCACCTACGCCGCGCAGCGACCTTTTACGTTTGGTCGCAAGTGGAATCGGGGCACGGCTGTCCCATATCGATGAGCTACGCGGCGGTGGCGACGTTACGGATGCAGCCGGAGCTGGCACGTCTTTGGGAACCGCGACTCTCGCACCGCAGCTACGAGCCCGCGCTCGTGCCGATCGAGCGCAAGCGCGCGGCGCTCTGCGGCATGGGCATGACCGAGAAGCAAGGCGGATCGGACGTACGCGCCAACACGACGCGCGCCGTCGCGGAGTCGCTCGGCGGACCGGGTCGGCCCTATCGGCTCACCGGTCATAAGTGGTTCTGCTCCGCACCGATGAGCGACGGCTTCCTCGTGCTCGCGCAAGCACCCGGCGGCCTTTCGTGCTTTCTCGTCCCGCGCGTGCTCGAAGACGGACGGCGCAACGTATTTCTCATCCAGCGGCTCAAAGAGAAGCTCGGCAATCGCAGCAACGCTTCGGCAGAGGTGGAGTTCGAGCGAACGCAGGGCTATCTGATCGGCGAGGAGGGGCGCGGACTCGCAGCGATCGTCGAAATGGTGAACTACACCCGGCTGGATTGCATGCTCGGTTCTGCCGCGCTCGTGCGCCAAGCGCTGGCGCAAGCGTTGCACCACGCGAAATATCGCCAAACGTTCGGCAAGCCGCTGCTCGAGCATCCGTTGATGCGCAACGTTTTGGCGGACATCGCGCTCGAGTCCGAAGCGACAACGTGGCTGTGCATGCGTCTGGCGCGCGCCGTCGACGACGGCGATGCGGAGCTGCGGCGTATCGGTACGGCGGTTGGGAAGTATTGGATCTGCAAGCGGACGCCCGTGCTGGTCGGCGAGGCGCTGGAGTGCCTCGGCGGCAACGGATACGTCGAGAGTTCGATCCTTCCTCGCCTCTATCGCGAAGCGCCGCTGAACTCGATTTGGGAGGGTGCGGGCAACGTCAACGCGCTCGACGTCGTGCGGATCCTTCGCAAGCAACCCGCCGCATTCGAGGCGTTGCGCGCGCAGTGGGCAACGGCGCGCGAAGAGCCGCGCGTCGCGGCGGCGGTGCGCGCCTTCGAGGCCTCGCTTCGGGACGAAGACGCGCGCGAGGCGCAGGCGCGCACGATCGCCGAGCGGGCGGCGCTGATCTGGCAAGCCTCGCTCTTGCTCGCGCACGCGCCGCGCGACGTCGCCGACGCGTTCCTACGCTCGCGCTTGAGCGGTGAGGGCGGACGCGCGCTCGGAACGCTTCCGCCGGAGTGTCGTCTCGGCGTAATCTTGGACCGCGCTTCGCCGAGCGCAGAGATCGTCGCGTAGCGATGGCGCGCTCGCGACGCCTCGACCCTCGCGCGCGACTGCTCGTGCACCGTCCGTGGACGCCGCGCGAACGGCGCGTCGTCTGGAGCGGGCTCGTGGGCCGCCTCGCGATCGCCGTGGAACCGCTGCTCGGCTTCGTCTTCTTTGCCCTCTTTACATGGGGAATCGTCTGGAGGGCGCATCGCGTGCCCAGCGATGCGTCGCTGATCGTCGTCGCGCCGGTCTTCGCGCTCGGAGCCTTCGCTTTTCTCGGATACCTCGTCGCGGTGCTCGTGGCGCCGATCGTCGCGTACGCGCAAACGTACAAGCCCATCTACATCGTCGACGGATACGTTCGCTACCGCTCCCCCGACGAAGATTCCGATCCGGGTGAATGCGGCTACGTCGCAGCGCTCTTCGAGGATAAGAGCGTGGCCTGCGAATGGCGCGCCCTTGGCAAGGCGGCGTATCCCACGCGCACCGTTGCGGCGATGGTCGAGTTTTCGGTCTTCGCCGGAATCCACGCGATCGACGGACGGCCGACGGGCCTGCTGCCGGTGGGTGATCTGCCGCCATTGACCATTGGCATAGCGCCGCGCCGGTAAGCCACTCGTCGCGGGCGCCAGTCGAAGAAGTTACTTCAACGTTTCGCGCAGCGTCGTAACGGACGGCCACCTGTGGCCGTAGCCTGAGAGCACGATGACTCCCGCGGCGATCGAGAAGGTCAGGACGAGCCCGATCGCCACCGCCACGATGAGGCTGCGCGGTACGCCTTTGCTCTTCGGGACGTGTCCGAAATCGGGGTGGATGTCCTCGTGGCTCATCTCAATACCTCATGCCTTTCCGATCACCCCGAGTCCGGCAAGTGCTGCCAAGACGCCGCCGAGGGCCAACAAGCCGAGCATCAGCTTGAAGACCTGATTGTCCATGCCGGGCGTCTTCCAATCGTTGCGCAGCGCGATCGATGCGACGACGAACACGACGATTCCGCCGGCGACGGCCAAAACGTGCTCTATTTGAACGAGATTCATTCGCCGGCTCCTATATCAGATAGAAGATCGAAAAGAGTACCACCCAGATCACGTCGACGAAATGCCAGTACAGCGTTCCCGCCGTGAGGCCGAAGTACTTGTTCTTGTCGTAGACGCCGTGAACGGACTGCAGCAGCAGCACGACGAGATAACAGATGCCGCAGAAGACGTGGAAGCCGTGCATGCCCGTCAGCGTGAAGAACGACGCGCCGAAGATCCCGCTCCCGGCCCAAGAGACGTGGTCCTGGAAATACAGCGTCGTGTACTCGATGCCTTGGCCGCACAAGAACAGGATGCCGAGGAGGATCGTCCACAGCATCAGCGACGAGTAGCGCAGGAAGTTCCCGCGCTTGAAATTCTCGAGTGCGTAATGCATCGTGGCGCCCGAGCCGAATAGAATGGCCGAGTTCAGCGCGGCGAGCGAGATCGGAGGCCGCGCGATCCCAGGCGGCGGCCATCCTTGCCCGCTGTTTCGCAAATAGAGATAGGCGAAGATAAACGACGAGAACAGCACGACGTCGCTGACGAGAAAGAGGAGAAAGCCCTGCAGGCGCAGCTCCCGAGTGTCGGCATACAGCTGGTCGACCTCCCCGCCGCCCGGAATCGAAACAACCGCCATCTCCTACTGCGCTCCCACGGTGACCGGAGCGTCCGTCAGCTCGTCTTCGAGATGCGTATACGGCAACGGCTCCGTGAAATCGTAGGGCAAACCGAAGACGCTGGGGATGTGCTTGAAATTGTAGTACGGCGGCGGGGACGGGATCTGCCACTCGAGCGTGCGCGCGCCCCATGGATTGTGCCCGGCTTTCTTCCCGTTGCGGATGCAGTAGAGCATGTTGACGAAGAAGATCAAGATCGCCGCGGTCATGATGAACGAGAAGATCGACTCCAGCTGGTTGACCCATTGAAACTGCGGATCGTACGAGGCGACGCGGCGCGGCATGCCTTCGGCGCCGAGCCAGTGCATCGGCAGGAACGTTCCCAAAAAGCCGATCACGAAAAGTGCGAAATGCACGCGGCCCCAAAACTCGCTCAAGTACCGTCCGGTCATCTTCGGAAACCAGTAGTACATGCCCGAGAAGATGCCCATGAGGCTTCCGCCCACGAGCACGAAGTGCAGGTGTGCGGGGATGAAGTACGTCCCGTGCACGTGCAGATCGAACGGAATGGCAGCCAAGAAAACCCCGCTGATCCCGCCGAAGGTGAAGAGTACGAGGAATCCGAGCGCGAACAGCATCGAGGTCGTCAGGTGGATCTTCCCGCCCCACATCGTCGCGAGCCACGAGAAGATCTTGATGCCGGTCGGTACCGCGATGGCGAACGTGAGCACCATGAACGGCAGCTGCATGTACGGCGCGATGCCCGACGTGAACATGTGATGCGCCCAGACCATGAACCCTGCGAGCGCGATCGCCGCCGACGAGAACGCGATCATTCGATAGCCGAAGACGGGCTTACGCGAGAAGACGGAGATCACTTCCGACATGATGCCGAACGCCGGCAGGATCATGATGTAGACGGCGGGATGCGAGTAGAACCAGAACATGTGCTGCCAAAGCACCGGCGAGCCACCCTTCGTCGGATCGTAGAAGGGAACGCCGAACTGGCGCTCCATGAAGAGCGCCGCGAGCGCGGCCGCGAGCGCCGTCGTCGCAATCATCAACAGCGGAGCGGTGGCCAACTGTCCCCAGCAGAAGAGTGGCATGCGCGTGAACGTCATGCCGGGCGCGCGCATCTTGAGTATCGTGACCAGGAAGTTGATGCCGGTGAGCGTCGAGCTGACGCCGACGAGGAAGATCGCCGCACACCACATCGACGTTCCCGCCCCTCCCTGCAACGACATCGGCGGGTACTCGGTCCAACCAGCGACCGGTGCGCCCATCAGGAACGACGAGAAGAGCATCAAGCCGGCGACCGGGAAGAGCCAGAAGCTGATCATGTTCAGCCAGGGAAACGCCACGTCGCGCGCGCCCAACTGGACCGGCATCACGAAGTTTCCGAAGCCGCCCGTAAGCATGGGAATGATCACGAGCCATACCATCGCGGAACCGTGAATCGAGTACACCTCGTCGTACGTGTTGGCCGTTACGAATCCGCCGTTCGCGTGCATCAACTGGATGCGAATGATTTCGGCCAGACAACCTGCGAGCACGAAGAAGACGAACGCCGTGATGATGTATTGGATGCCGATGATCTTGTGATCGAGCGAAAAGACGTACTTTCGCACGAAGCCCTGCGGCTCGGGATGAATGTGTTCGGCGATTCCACCGTGTTCTGCGATGACTGACATGCGATGTAGCTCCGGTTCTACTTCAACGTGTTGAGAAAAGCGACGAGGTTGGCGATATCGTTGTTCGACAGCCCGTTTTCGGCCTGATTCGGCATGTGCCCCATGCTGCCGGTATATCCGTTCTGGAGAATCTTCGCGACGTCGGCCGGGGTCGCCTCATCGCCGTCGACGAGCTCCGGATGCGACTCATCGTGGAGTACGCCCCGCAAACCCGGTCCCACGATGCGCTGTTCGAACGGCCCAAGCGCGTGGCACGCACTGCATTTCTGCGAAAAGAGCGTCCGCCCGGCCGCCGCGTCGCCGCCGGCGAGGCTGATCGCTCCGGAGCTGACCGTCGGGATCGCGTTGCTGACGTGCGCGTTGCGCTGCTGCCAATCGTGGTACCACGCCAAGTATGCAGGCATCGACTGGACGACCATCGTCTGCTTGTCCATCGTCGAGTGCCCCGTTCCGCAGAACTCCGTGCAGATGATCTGATAGCGCCCCACGCGCGTCGGCGTGAATCGAATCGTGTTGATCATACCCGGAATCATGTCGGCTTTGAGACGCATGTCGGGAACCCAGAAGGAGTGGATGACGTCGTTCGACGTCAGGTTGAGCGTCACCGGCATGTTGACCGGAAGGTGCATCGCGTCCGTCACCTCACCGTTGACGTTGGGATAGCGAAACGTGAAGTACCACTGCCGTCCGATCGATTCGACGACCAAGCCGTTCGTCGGCTGAATCTGGAGCACGTACCAAATCTTGATGCTCAGAATCGACAAGAGAATGACGAAAAGCGTCGGTACGACGGTCCACGCGATCTCCAGCTTCGCGTTATCGTGAACCTGCACGCCGAGTGCGTCCGGTGGATCGCTGCGCCGCAGCCGATACGCGATCGCGAAATAGATGACGTATCCGACGACGAACGTGTACAGCACCGCAGCGGTAGACGACATGAAGCGGAAAAGCCAGTCCACTTGGTCGCCCGGATGACCGCCCTCCGGCGGTAGCCACGGCTCGACTGACGGCATCAGCCAGAAATAGAGTACTCCGGCAATAGAGATGACGGCGAGAATCGCCGTCGTTACCCAGAAGCCACGTCCCGGCTTATTCGTCTCCACGCCACAGCGGCTTCGCGCAGATTCTCGCCGACCCTTCGCGCTCGCCGCGAAGCGCGGCGACGAACGAACGCGTACGTCGGAAGACCGTCTCCGCGTCGTGCGCCGCGCCGGTGATCGCAGTTCCGACGACGACGGCATCCGCGCCCGCTTCAAGCCCCGCGCGCGCGCGCTCGGGGTCGGCAATGCCCCCTTCGCAGACCGCGAATGCGCCAAAGGTCGCAAGCTCGCCGGCGAGCTGCAGCGCGGGAAGCTCGGCGCCGCGCGTCCCTTCAGTGTAACCGCAAAGAGTCGTCGCAAGAATATCCGCGCCGGCGGCGCGCGCATCGCGACCGTCCCCGCCGCGCGCGCAATCCGCCATGGCGAGCGCTCCCGCGCGATGGATCTCTGCGACGATCGCATCGGTCGTGCTACCGTCCGGTCGCGGCCGGCGAGTCGCATCGAAAGCAACGATCTCTGCTCCGGTTGCAAGAACCTCGCGAACGTCGGCCAGCGTCGGCGTGATATACGGAAGAAACCCGTCGTACTCGCGCTTGATGATGCCGATGACCGGCACGCCGATGCGCGCGCGAACGGCCTCGAGGTGCGCGACGGACTCGATGCGTACGCCCGCAGCACCCGCCTCCACGGCCGCGGCTGCCATCGCGGCGATGTTCTCGGGACGCGCGAGCTGCGATCCTCGGGGAACCTGCACCGACACGATGAGGTTACCGCGCAGGCGCGCGAGGACGTCCGGTTCGGGTGGAGGCGGATGGCTCACGTTAGGCGTTCGCAAGGGATGCCGGCTTCGCGAAGAGCCAGGAGCACGGCGCCCAGCACCGGCGGATACCGAGGCTCGACGATCTCGACGTCGGGCGCCAGCGTACGTAGTCTCTCGTAGAGACCGTCGCGGAACGGCGCATCGCGCAACAAGCCGCCCGTGAAGGCCGCACGCGGATGCGAGATCCAGTGCCGACGCCGGTCGAGCGAGCGCGCCGCCAGCTTGGCGAGCTGCTCCTGCGCGCTGGAAACGGTGTCGCGCGCGGACGATAGCTCGAGCACGACTCGCGCGAACGACGCCAGCCTGTCGCGATCGATCGTTCCGTGGTAGAAGGCCGCCAGGAGTTCTCGAAGCGACGCCACGCCGAAGTATCGCTTTGCCTCCGATTCGACGACGCAGCCGGCGTCCTCCGACATCGCGGAAGCAATCGCCGTCCTCGCGATCCAAAACGCGCTGCCCTCGTCGCCGAAGACGTATCCCAAACCACCGAACAGCTCCGCGCAGCCGTCGTCATCGACGACGTAGCCCACCGATCCCGTTCCGGCGATAACGACGACGCCCGAGCCTCCGGCAAACGCACCGGCGTGCGCGATGAACGGATCGTGGACGAGGGAGAACGAGGCAGTGGGAAGCGAGGGCGTGACGCCGTAAACGCGCCCCTCGTAACCGCTCACGCCCGCAACCACCGCCTCAAAGGACGTTCCCGCGGATACCCCAGCAGCACGGCGCGCCGCCTCCAAGGCGTTCGCCAGGGCGTCGTGCAGTCGCGTCGACTGCGGACCGGCGCCGACTTCGTCCGCCGGGCCCGCCTCTCCGTAACCGAGGACGCGACCCCGTTCGTCTGCGACAGCCGCCTGCGTCCCGGTCTGGCCTCCGTCGATTCCCGCGACATATCTCATGGAACGAACGAGCGAGCAAACGCGTCGGCGGCGCGCTCGCGCTCGTCGCGCGGCCGCACGCGCGGCACGGCGCCGATCGCCTCGAGATGATGGTAGAGCTCGTGCGCCACGGCGCGAAGGAAGAACCGGCGTCGCGCCGAGCCGCGCAGCGCGCTCATGCGCCGCGCGTTGACGCGGATCGTCGGACCGCGCCCGTCGTACTCCGCGTTGAGCGCGCGCTCCGCCCACGCTCCCAAGTCCGAGATCTCGATACGCACTCCGTAGCGGCGCGCCGCGCGTACGAGGCTCACAGAACCACGCCGTCGCGCTCGAGCTGCGCGCGCAGCTCGAGCGTATCGATCGCGCTCGGTGCGACGTCGCGCTCGCACGCGAGTGCGGCAGCCGTGCCGGCGGCTTGACCGAGCGTCATGACGGTCGGGGTAAGCCGGGTCGACGCGAGAGCCTCGTGCGTCGTCGAGATGCAGCGCCCGGCAACCAGTAGCCCTTCGCAGGTACTCGGCACGAGACACCGATACGGGATCCCGTAACTCGTTCCCGGCGCTAGGCGTTGCGTCGTCGTACCTTGCCCGGAGGGATTGTGTATGTCGATGGGATACGCACTGCGCGCGATCGCGTCGTCGAAATGCCGCGCCTGCAGCACGTCGTCGCGCGTGAGCGTATATCGCCCGACGATGCGTCGCGACTCGCGTATGCCGATCTGCGTTCCGGTAGCGGCGATTCGTGCGTTCTCGAAGCCCGGAACCCGCGCGCGAAAGAAGGCGGCGAGCTGCATGACCTGTCGGCGCGCTTCGATCTCGGCTCGCGTCAGATCGTCCGGATCGAGCGGATCGATCTCGAGGACGCGCGTCATGTTGACGGTGACTTCGTCGGGATACGGTGAAACGAAGAACGAGACGAGCTCGCGCGGCACGTCGACCAGGCCGTCTTTTTGCGCGCGCGCCCAGAGATCGTGGAGCCCGGCGACCGCCGTTACCGTCGACGCCGTCCGCTCGTGCGCCTTGAGCGAGGTGCGCATTTGATCGGGATGCGTTCGAAGGTACGCCGCCGTTTTTGCGAGATCGACGTGGCTCATGCGAAACATCAGCGACGCAGGCTGCACCCGTCCGCGCGCGTCACCTTTTTGCGTCGGCACGCCGGCAGAAGCTGCAACGAAAGCGTCGGCGGTAGCGTCGATGACGACGCGCGCGCGGTAGACGCGCTTTCCGCCGACCGTATCGAAGGCCGCCCCGACCACGGCATCGCCCTCAACCAACGCGCTCGTGAACCACGCGTGCAGGAGGAGGCGCACGCGCGCTTGCGTGGTCATCTCGAAGAGCAACGCCTTATGAGTTTCCGGGTCGAAGGGCGTGATCGTCGGAACGTAATCCGAGCTGTCAGGGATGTGGCCGGGCGAGGCGCCGAGCGCTATCAGCCGCGAGACGATCTCTTGCGCTATTCCGCCGACGATACGATCCGAGCCCGAGTGAAAGGTCATCCAAGGGCCGACCATCGCCGCGGTTGCCGTGCCGCCGAGGAACCCGTACCGCTCGACGAGCAGGGTCTTCGCGCCGTGGCGAGCCGCCGCGATTGCTGCCGCACAGCCGGCGTTTCAGCCGCCCACCACGAGCACGTCGAACTCGCGCATTACCGCCGCGATTCGCCGGGTTGCTTGGCAGGCCATTCCCGCCGCAACGCCCGAATGATGCGCAAGCGATGATCACGTTCTCCAGGTCGGCGCAGTACTACGACGCGCTTCTCACCGCCGCGGGAAAGGACTACGCGCGCGAGAGCGCCGTGATCTGCGAGCTTGTCGAGCGCTACAAACGCTCCCCGGGGCGCAGGCTCCTCGACGTGGCGTGCGGCACCGGGCGACACCTCGAGTGCCTGCGGGAGCGCTTCGAGTGCGAAGGGCTGGACATCGACCGCGGCATGCTGGCGTTGGCCGCGGAGCGCTCTGCGGACATACCGCTGCATCTCGCAGACATGATCGGCTTCAATCTCGGTACGCGCTTCGACGTCATCGTCTGCCTCTTCGGATCGATTGCCTATCTTCCGACGGTTCAGCGCTTCGAGCAAGCAATTGCGAACTTCGCACGTCATCTCGCGCCGGGTGGCATCGCCATCGTCGAGCCATGGCTGCGACCGAACGAGTGGGAGGATGGCCACGTGAGCGCGCGCTTCGCCGATCTCCCGGGGATGAAGATCGCACGAATGCACGTCGCGCGCCGCGACGAGCTCGTCGCAATTCTCAACTTTCATTATATGGTAGCGCACACAGACGGGGTTCGCAGCTTCGAGGAGACGCACCGCCTTCTCTTGCTGAGCGACGAGCAGTACCACGATGCATTCCTGCGCACGGGTTTCGAACTGCACCACGGCAAACAGGTTCTCGCCGGCAGAGACTTGTTCGTGGGCATTCGCTCGGACTGAGATCCATCGCGGGACAGAGGTCCATCTAGCGTTGAGGCCGCGAAACGGCCGAAGCGAAGTGTAGTGCCAGGCCGAGCGCAACGTGCGAGGCCAATTCGGAAGAGGGAATCCTGCTCCGGAGGCATAGCCTGGCGGTATGTCGCTTTTTCGAGTAAAGCCGCTCGCCCGTATCCTGGCGGAGGGAGCGGATTCCGAGCACGGCCTCAGGCGGTCGCTCGGACCGTGGGCGCTGACGGCGATGGGGATCGGTGCCATCATCGGCACCGGCATCTTCGTGCTCACGGGCATCGCGTCGGCAACGCGTGCCGGCCCGTCGCTCACGCTGTCGTTCGTCGTGGCCGGTATCGTCAGCGCGCTCGCCGCGCTCTGCTACGCCGAAGTCTCCAGCAAGATTCCGATTTCCGGCAGCGCCTACACGTACACCTACGCGACGCTCGGCGAGCTCTTGGCATGGATCGTCGGCTGGGCACTCGTTCTCGAGTACGCCCTCGGGGCGGCAACCGTCAGCATCGGTTGGTCGGGATACTTCATCAACATCTGGAACCATATCCCCAACGTTTGGCAGATTCCGGCGGCCTTTGCAAACGGGCCGCATTGGGGGCTTGCGGGGCAAGCCGGCGTATCGGGACTCGCGAACCTCCCTGCGGCCGCGATCATTCTCGTGATTACCGCGCTGCTTGCAAAGGGCACGCGCGAGTCAGGCACCGTCAACGCGATCATCGTGACCGTCAAGGTCGCGATCGTGATCTTCTTCATCGTCGTGGGAATCGGACACATCTCCGCCGTCAACTATCACCTCCCGGCCGGCGGTGCGGCGGGGATGGGAGGCTACTTCCCCTTTGGATGGCAGGGCATGCTCGGAGGCGCAGCTTTCATCTTCTTTGCCTACATCGGCTTCGATGCGGTGTCGACGACGGCAGAGGAGGCGAAGAATCCTGGCCGCGACTTACCCTTCGGCATCATCATGAGCCTCGCGATCTGCACGATTCTCTACATCATCGTCGTCGCGATTCTCAATGGTATGGTGCCGTTTTACAAACTGAACGTTGCCTTCCCGGTCGCTTTCGCAATGAACTACGTCGGCCTGAGCTGGGCGAGCATCGTTATATCGCTCGGTGCGATCGCGGGCCTCACGACGGTGCTGCTCGTGATGATGTTCGGCCAGAGCCGCGTCTTCTTCTCGATGTCGCGCGACGGTTTGATACCGCCGGCGTTCACGCGCGTTCATCCCAAGTGGCGCACGCCGATCTTTTCGACGGTCTTCTTCGGTATCTGCATCGCGATCGTTGCCGCGTTCACGCCTATCAACATCGTCGGATCGCTGACCAACATGGGAACGCTCGTCGCATTCGTGCTCGTCTCGGCTGCGGTACCGATCCTTCGCTGGAAGCACAAAGAACTCGTTGGGAAGTTCAAGGTCCCGCCGTTCCGCTACGTCGTCCCGATCTTCTGGCCGATTTTCTGGTTACTCGAGAAGATCCCCGGCATCGGCGCGATCGTGCTCTGGCTTGACGAGATCCTGGTCCCGATCTTTTCCGCGATCACGGCGTTGGGGTTGATTTACTATCTGCGCATCGGCAACCCGCTCTTCTACGGATTCCCGATCGTCTGGTTCTGGTTCGTCGTCTGGCTGGTGCTCGGACTCATCTTCTACTTCAGTTACGGCGCTCGTAAGAGCAACCTCGTAACGCGTGGATCGCCCTAGCCTGCTACGCCGCTCGCGGCACCGTGAGAATCGCGATGGGGTCATCGGCTTTACGGCCGGTGACCTCTTCGTTTGCAAGCGCTACGGCTTGTTCCGCGCCCGCAAGACCGCTGAAGTCGGCGATGCGGCCTCCGTGCAGCAGGTAGAGATCCGGTAATGCGCGACCGACGTCTCCGAAACTCGTCGCCGCCTCGATCGCGTCGCGCAAGACCGGCTGCAGATCGCCGCAGCGCGTTTGCGTGACGCGCGCGTCGCGCAACGAGAGACGTATGACGCCTCGCTCGTCGAGCACGCGAAGGTCGCGTCCGCTCCCGTAGCCGGTCAGCGCAGGCGTCAGCTCGACGCGGCGAAGCGAGTTCGCATCCGCACGCAGCGACGTCGCCGCGACTGCGCGTACGTCTTCTTCGCCGACCGCTACGAGCGCAGCCCCTTCGACGAGCGCCGTCGCCCCAGAGGCCGTCGCACGGACGCGATTGCGCTGCGCATCGATCTCGACGCTCACCTCCACGCGGTCGGGCGCGGCGCCGGCTGCAATGACGCGATCGCTCGCCTCGCGCCGAAGCTGCGCGATCTCTTCGGGAGTCGGATCGACGATGGTGCGCTCCACCGAGTCGCGCACGAGCGCCAACGCCACGCCGATCGGCGACAAGACCTCGGCGTCCCGCGCGATGCGATACGGGAGTTTCATCTGCTCCGCAACGAATGGCACGAGTGCCGCCGCCCCACCTCCGCCGCCGACCAGCACGACGATCGCGGGATCGAGCGCGTAGTCGAGCGCCAGTTCTTCCACGCACGCGCGCAGCTTGCGTCCGGCGATATCCAACGTTCTACGCGCGAGTACGTCGGCGTTGCTCCCAAGCTCGCGCGCGAGCAACGCGAAGCCGAGTCGCGCAGACTCGGCATTCCCGCGCGCGAATGCGTGCTCCGCAACGTATCCGAGGGCGTTCGCGGCACATGTCGGCGTTAGCGCGATCTTCCCCCCATCGGCTGCGACGAGCACGGCGTAGTCGGGCGGATCGCTCGCCGTCGGCGCGAGACGCGCCACGCGCGCTCCCTCAAGCCGCTCCGGTGAGACGAAGCTCGCGTACTCACACTGCGCGATGTGCGCCGAGCGAGGTCCGACGTCGGTGATGCTTTGCCCGTCGACGCGCAGCATGCTGCCGCCGGCGACGCCGATCGTGCGCACGTCCAGCGTTCGAAGCATCATTCGCCTGCCGCCGATGCGGGCGGCGCGCATCTGCGGGCGGCCGGCGCGAATGGCCGAACAGTCGGCACTCGTTCCACCGACCTCGATGAAAATGCCGTCGCTCACCTGCTCGTACAGCAGCGCCCCCGCCACGCCGGCGGCCGGCCCCGAGAGCAGCGTGTGGATGGGTCGCCGTTCGACCTCGCGCACGCCCATCACGCCGCCGTCGCTGCGCATGACCATCAAGGGTGCGCGAATCGCCGCCTCTCGCACCGCGTGCGCCGTCGTGCGCGCCGTTTCGACCATCCGCGGGAGAATCGCCGCGTTGAGCGCCGCGGTGCGCGTACGCGCTCGCAAGCCGTACGTCGCGCTCACGTCGTGACCGCTCGTCGCGAACGCGCCGCGTCCCCGTGCGTACTCGACGACGCGCTCTTCGGCGTCCGGGCGGTCGACGCCGAAGGCCCGCGTCGCGGCAATTGCCGCGACGCCTTGCGAGAGCAGCGCGTCGACGGCGGCGCGGGCCGAACCGTCGTCGTTCGCGCGTGCAAACGCGATCTGCGGGGCGAAGCGCACGCCGGGCGTGAGATCGAATGACGGCACGCGCATCTGCGCGCGCGCGAGCGCGTTGCATGTATCGAGCAAACCGACGATGCCGACGCGCGCGACGTCGCCTTCGAGCAGTGCGTTGGTCGCCTGCGTCGTGGAGTGCGCGATGAACGCCACGTCGCCGGACGCAATCTCGGCGCGCCCCAGCAGCCGTTCGATCCCGGCGACGATCCCCGCGGCGACGCCCTCCGCCGCGTGGTGCGTCGTCGGCACTTTGACGCTGGCGACGAGCGCGCGCGTGGCGGCGTCAATTGCCACGACGTCGGTGAAGGTGCCGCCGACGTCCACGCCGACGCGCAGTTTGCGCGGCGATCTACTGCGCTGCATCGGCGGCAAAACCGGTAAAGGGCGTACCGAGCTGTACCTCCAGGGTCGCGCCGTTGCGAACGATCTCAAAGCTGTGCGGCTTGCCGTCGTAGGCGCGTAACTGGGTTTGGTAGGTCCCGTACTCCCACCACGCCTCGCCGTCGAGCTTCTCGACTATGTCACCGCTGCGCAAGCCCGCAGCGTACGCTGGGCCGCCCGCGCGTACGTACGCGCGCATGTTGCCGTCGTCGCTCTTGAAGAGCGTGTAGAAATACGTCGGGGGATCGCCGGGCGCAAAGGCCACCCCGCGAGCGAAAAGATTCGTCGACCGTGGCGCGACCAGCGCTGACCACGCTAGGAGCCGTTGCGCCCCTTGCCGCGCCAAGAGACGAGCCTCGGCATCGTTCGGCTGTGCGACGATCTCGTGGTCGTGCCACTCGTCGACGATCCATCCGCCACAGTCCTCGAGCACCAGCCCGACGTCGAAGTCGATGCCCTCGATCAACGCGAACGTACTCGTTTCCGTACGAACGTACGCGGCATACGGCTTGCGCTCGCAGTCGGCCGCGTTGGGATCGCCGGTGAAGCGAAACGGCTGTAGCGTCGAACCGGCGCGCAACGCAGCAACGATCGCATCGGCCGCCGTGCGTCCGAGCGGCGTTCCGTCGTCGCCGACGGCAACGCGGTACGCGGCGCTGCGCGGTGCGTCCATTCCCGGCAGGACGCTCTGCGCGAGTGCGGGCGGCACGAGCGAAGCAAAGGCTCGAACGCCGAGCAGCGGCTGCGTCGCCACGACGACCGCAATCGTCGCCGCTACGGCAACTGCGACCTGGACCGGCAGCGTTCGCGTCGTGATCGTGACGATGGGAACGCCGGTGAAGTTGGCGACCCAGACGTTCTGCGTGTTCGTCGGATCGCACACGTTCTGCACTTGAACGACCGCCATGACTGCGGCCACGAGAACGAGCGGCGGCACCGCGTGCGACGCCAGAAGGGCGGTGAAGATGGCGATGCCGACGCCGAACGGATTGAGCGGGCCGCGGTAGAGCACGAGCGGGCTCAGCAATCCGAACACGGCAACGTACGCGATGGGGTTGCGTATCCAGTTGCTCGCAACCAGCGGTTGCAGGGCCGCCGCAAACTGCGGCTCCTTCATCGCGACGAGCAGCATGCCGATTCCCATGAAGAGCACGATCGCCGGAGCGACGTCTTCCACGCCGCGAATTGCCGAGGCGACGAGCGTCGGAATCGCAGCGCGCGGCCGCGTCACGAGCACGCCGTAGATGGCGGAGATCGCAAACGCGGGCGTGGCGTCCACGTGGAAAACGTAGTACAGGACGATCGGCAGCATCGGCGTCACCAGCGACCACCACGGGACGCCGCGCCCTTTCGCCGCTCCGGAACCCCGATCCGCGTCTGCCGAAGGCGCCGCCCATCCCGCGTACGCGCGCTCGCGTGCGAACGCGAAGATGGCGTACCCGATCAGTGCCAGGGCATCGATCCCCGCAAGCACGACGGCGTACCTGACGAGCTGCTGCTCGGTAACGCCGAAGAACGTCGTGTAGAACGTCCAATTCGCGATATTGAAGATGAAGCCGAGCGCGAACGCCATCAGGAAGAGCGTCGCGGCCGTCGTGCGGGGCACGCCGGTCGTCATCATGATCGGCAGCACGATCGACCCCACCATGATGATCGCGCCCAGTCCGTTGAGCGACGTGAAGAGCACGGCCACGATCGCGCAGAGCACGAGCGCAAAGGCGAACGGACTCTCCCCTCCGTACTCGGCGGCGAGATTGACGAGCGCTCGCGCGATTCCGGTGTCGAGCGTGACGCGCCCCAGCAGCGCGCCGAAGATAACGGCGACGTAGAACTTCGAGAGCGCGCTCGCACCATCGACGACGATGCCGCCGAGCGCGGGCGGCGGCACGCCCGCACCGATCGCCATCGCTATCGCCATGAGCGGCACGGCGACGATCGCCGGCATTTTCCGCGCGTACATGAGCGCAGCAAAGACGACGAAGACCGCGAGAACGAGGGCCGCGCTCAGGGTTGCGTTCCGCCGTGCGGTACCGCGATGACGTCGTCGAGAGGCGGCAGTGGCTCGTGTTGGAGGAAGTCCTCGCGCGTCACGCGCGCCAACGCGTCGGCGCGCTCGATCGCCCGCTGCGCGGCGAGGTGATAGCGCTCGAGGTTGCTCGCCAGGTGCGACGGCCGGCTCTCGTAGCGCCACGCGCGCTCGTAGAGCGGCGCCAACCCTTCGAAATCGTCGCGCAGCTCCCACATCCAGTACTCACTCCAGAGCAGGCTGCGAAATGACGGCGAGGCATAGTCGTCGCGAACCTCGCGGGCGATCTGGTACTCGCGACCGAGCACATCGTAGCGCCGCGCCGCAAGAAACATCACCGCAGCCGCGTTTGCGTGCAACGGCGGCCGGTGCGCGAACAGGTGCGTCTCCACCCGCTCGGCCTCCAGCCGCACGGCGCGCAGATCGACGTTCGCCAAACGCTCTTGGAGAAACCGATCGAACGGATCGCCCCAGAAGAGCGCATCGGTGGGGCCCGCGTGGGCCGCTTCCAAGCGCGTGAGCGCGTCGCCGAGCTCCGCAACGTCGTCGCCGTAACGCGGGTCTTCGACGCCGAAGAACGCCGCCGGAAAATCGCGCCGGAAGCGATCGGGATCGACGTCGCGCCGCTCCCACGCGGCGCTCGCCGCGTAGAGCACCGGGTACCACGTCGCTTCGTAGAGCGTCTCGCCATCGTCGTGCCAGATCGTCTGGAAGAGGCCGAGGACGTGCGCGGCCTTTCCTTCGTCGATGAAGCGGCGTTCGTTCGCAATCGCCGTCGCGACGTCGGGATAGATTTCGTTCCAGTTGCTCGCGCCGGGGGCCACCATCTGCGCGAAGCCGCCGCTCGCAATCAGGCGAATGTACTTCTCGAACGAGCGTTCGGCCTCGTAATGCCAGTTCACGATGACCGCGCTGCGTGGAATCATGCGCATGACCGACGGATCGTTCTCGATGCCGTCGTCCCAGAGCATGATACGCGCCCCCGACGGCGCGACGAGTCTCGCCATCGCGGCGACGTGATCCGCGTAGACGCGCGACCGTCCGCCGTGCGCGGCTACGTACGCCGCCGTCGTTCCTTCGCCGAGCGTTGCGGTCTCGTCGGAGCCGATGTGAAAGAATGGCGGATGCGGTACCGCCGCGAGCTCCTGACCGATGATGCGTGCGAGATAGGCCGATGCCAGGGACGATGCCGGAGAGAGCAGGAATCCGTGCGGAAAATCGGCCGCGCCGGCATATCGCTCGATTTTCAGCGTGTTGTGCATGTGCGCGAAGGTCTGCTGCTCGGGAATCAATGCCACGTGGAAGATGCGCGCGTACTGCGCGAGCGAGCGCAGCTGCGCTGGCGTGATGCCGTCGAGCGGCGCGGGCAGCGGATCCGTCGGGGAGACGAAGACGTGCTCCATGTACGGCGAGTAGCCGTTCATCTTGAAGGCGGCGATGGTGCGGATGCGCTCCTCGAAGTACCGCATGGTCGGGAGCGGCCCGCGCGAGACGTCGTCCGAGAGAATCCGCCAGCGCAGCGCCGGCCGATCCTCGATTCGTACGCACGGGGCGCGCCAGCCGCGAGCGGTGCGCTCGGGAAGCTGCGCGAGGGTCATCGCCGCGTAAAACGCGCCGTCACCGCCGGAGCTCCAGATAACCGCACCGCCGCGACCGACGCCCAGCCGGTATGCTTGCGCCGGGAGAGCCGGATCGTGACGCACGACGATGTCAGGAATGCGCGCGACGTACAGCGTGCCGGCGCCCAGGGCACTCCAACGTTCGTCGATCTCGCGGCGCGCCCCGGCGTCGAAGCTCGCGGCGACGGCGTGCGGAAGCGGGACGCTGCACGATGGCACGACGATTACCGACGAAGGGTTTGGCAGCAGGTGGAGCGCGGCGGCAAACGAGCCGACGAGGACCGCGAAAATCACGGCGCTGGAGCCCGTGCGCCCTCGAGCATCGCGCGGTCGCGCTCGTCGAGCGCGCTCTGTACCTCGACCGCGAACGCCTGCGCGTCCGACGCCTCGACGCTCGCCGCGCGGTCGGCAAGCTCGACGAGAACCACATCGGCCTGCGCCACCCGCGCGATCGCCGCGTCGTTGCTGGGCTCGCTCTCGAAGCCGCGAAACGCCGCTTGATTTGCAAACTCCGTCCTCAGGATCGGCGCGCCCAACGAGCGCGCGAGCTCGGAGGCCGCGATGCGCTGTTGCATGGCCGCCAACGCCTCACCGGCGTACGCTCGCACGAGCTCGTCCGAGCGTCTCCGGTCGTCGCTGCTTCCATAGCCGGGCAGCTCCGCTATTCGCGAGCGTAGCGCATGCAACGTATCATCCATCCCCGTGGCTACGACGAGCGGACGCTTGAGAACCTTTGTTTTGCGCTCGCTCTACCCGGGGGCGGCTGCGAGCCGACGCGAACCTGCGACGTGTGAAGCCTTCCTTGCCTCCCTACGCGCGGCAGCCCGTATGGCCAGCGTACCTCGTGGCGGCCGTGTGTTTTGCGCTGGCGATCGTGTCGACGTTAAACAATCTCTCGCTCACCTCGCAGCTACGGCAGGCGCAGACGCAGATCGAGCGATCGAGTCAGCGCTCGACGATGCTGGCGCGGACGCTTGCCGTAGAGAGGACCGCGCTCGCCGACCTGGAGAGTCCGCAGGCGCAACGATACGGATCCGGTAACGGTCAAGTCGTCTCGAGCAACGATCGCCTCTACGTCCTGCTGCGCAACCTTCCTATGCCGCCGCGTGGAAAAGTCTACCAGGCATGGACGCTGCAGCGAGGCGCGCAGGCGATGACGCCCTCCGTGCGTTTCATCCCCGATCTCCACGGCATTGCGGTCGTCGCGCTCGATGAAGTCGCAGCATCGCATACGAGCGCGGTCGCGGTCAGCATCGAGCCCGACGCGGGGAGCAAGGCGCCGACGAGCCCGCTCGTTCTCGACGTCGCGCTGGGGGAGTGAGGAGCCGCGCGTGGCGACCTGTGCCGAGCGATTATCGACCACAAACGTGTCGCAAGCGGTTGCATATCTCGACCGCTCTCCGTATGAGAACGTCTTCTTAACCTACCTCGTGCTCGAGGGCGGCCCGCTGCAACGCGACGTTCGCATCGTGCGCGACGAAAGCGACCGCGTCTGTGGTGCCGGCTTCTTCGGCCGCCACGTCGTTCTCGCGGGCGAAGACGCCGCGCTACCCGCACTCGCGAACGCGGCCGCCGGCTTGAACGAACGCGCCGTCGTCGGGCCGCAGCGGATCGTAAACGCGTATTGGCAGGCCGTTCGCAATCGGCACGCTCCGGCGCGACTCGTGCGCGAGCGCCAGCCCGTGATGGCCGTCGACGCGCAGTCGCTGCGCGCGACGAACGGCTCGGTCACCGTACGGCGCGCGCGCGAAGGCGAATGGGCCATCGTCGCCGAGCACTCGGCTGCAATGATCTCAGGTGAGATCGAGGCGGACGCGCAACACGAGATGCCGCAGTTCGGCGCGGGAATCCGGCGCATGATTCGCCTGGGCTTGTGGTGGGTCGGCGAATGTTCGGAGGGATTGTGCTTCTTCTGCAACGTCGGCGCCTGGAGCCCACGGACCGCGCAGCTTCAGGGCATCTGGACGCCGCCGCAGTTTCGCCGCCGCGGCATCGCGACCGAGGCGCTCGGGGCGATCTGCCGAGCACTGCTCTGCATGGTTCCCTCGCTCTCACTCTACGTGAACGACGTCAACGCGCCGGCGATCGCCCTGTATCGCGGCATCGGCTTTGCCGAGGTCGGTGCGCTACAGACGATCTTCTTCTGACCGCCTCGCGGCGTCAGCAGCCGGCGTTGAGGAGATCGGCAAGCCGGCTCGCGTTGCGCGCCGTGATGCCGTAGATGGAGAGTTGGGGATTCGCACCGAGACTCGTGGGAAAGACGCTGCCGTCGAAGACGAAAAGATTGGTCATCTGGTGGTGTCGCCCGGACGAATCGACGACGCCCGCTGCCGGATCGTCGCTCATGCCGCAGCCGCCCATGACGTGAGCGCTCACGATACGCGTACGAAGAATTTCCATCGGAAGCGCATCGATCGCAGCGCGCGCCTCCTGAAGTGACCCGTATTGCCGCGCCGACTCGTGCAGGGGGAAGACCGTGCGAGCGCCCGCCGCGAACTGAATCTCCGCCATGGCGTGCAGCGCGCGCCGCGCACCCTCCCACACGTATGGCGTAATCGGATAGTCGAGAACCGCGCTGCCGTCCGCGCGCACCGAGACGCTTCCACCGGTGCTTTCGGGATGGAAGCCGTCGCGGAGCAGGGCGATGATGACTTGCGTGTTCGGCATCTGCCCCGTCATCTCGGCGTGCGCGCGGCCGAACCCCGGAAGCGTGGTCGCCATCAACACCGGATGCACCGGTGGAACCTCGAGCTTGAAGCCGATCGGCCCGTCGAACGGCGTCTGCAGGTAGTGATCGCTGTAGACGGACTGCGGCGCACCGGCGAAGGCATCGACGGTCTCCGGCATACGGGCCGCCGAGACGAGCGTCGGATGCAAGAACGTTCGCCTGCCGAGCAAACCGCTCGGGTCGGGCACGCCGCTGCGCAAGAGCAGCGCCGGCGAGCCGATCGCACCGGCGGCGCAGACGAACGTATGCGCCATCACGCGAATCCGGTGCGGCCCGGGGCGAAGCCCGCTCGCATCGAGCGCGCTGCATTCCAGCATCGTGACGACGCCGCCGGCATGTGCGAACTTCTCGGCGCGTACGCCGGAGATCAACGTCGCTCCGCTCTCGAGTGCGGCCGGAATCGAGGTCACGAGCATCGACTGCTTCGCATCGACGGGGCAGCCGAGACCGCAGTAGCCGAGGTTGCGGCATGCCTTCACGTTGCGGGGTACGACGCCGGTCGCAACGCCGATCGCCGCGGCGCCGCGGCGGAGAACCGCGTTGTTCTCGTTCGGCGGCAACGCCCACGGTGCGATCGAGAGACGCTGCTCCATGCGAGCGAACCACGGCGCGAGCCCTTCCGGCGTGTACTGCTGCAAGCCGTACGCGCTACGCCAGTACGCGAGGGTCGTTGCCGGAGTACGAAAACTCGCGGTCCAGTTCACGGTTGTCGAGCCGCCGACGTTTCGCCCTTGAAGGATCGTGATGCCTTTGTCTTTGGTTCGGCGCCCGGCGGATTCTTGATAGAGTTGCGGGTACGCCTCGCGCTCGAGCATGTGGAAGTCGCGCGACGTACGCAGCGGGCCCTCCTCGAGCATGACAACGCGCAGCCCCTGCGCGCAGAGTATCTCCGCTGCCGTCGCGCCGCCCGCTCCGGTGCCGACGATCGCAACGTCGGCTTCGAAACTGAGATCGCGTTCGAGCCGCGACGCATCGACGACGTGCCAGCGGCGAGCGGCAGCGCTCGCGAAAGGATTCGCGCTCATCGCACGACGCTCGGGGGACCCGGATAGCCGATACGCGGCCACGCGTCGTCGTTGCCGTACCATCCCGCCATGACGAGCTGATGCAGCGCATCGTAGCCGCTGCGCAACAGCTGAAATCCGCTGAAGCGCCAGCGCGTGAGAAAATCGGCGATTTGCGCCGGCGTCGCTTCGTTCCACGGCGGCAGACCCGCGATGAGGCGACGCGTCGGCGCAAAAGTGAGCAGCGCGAAGAGCTACTGCACTTCGCCCTGAACCTGCGGCGGTAAGCCGTCGACGGCGATTGCGAAGCCGGCCACGGCTTCGGCCACGGCGCGCGCGCGCTCCGGATCGTTTGCGGGAATAGCGCCATCGAGCATGACGGCGGCGATCTTGGCCACGACGTTGCGCTGCGCTTCATCGAGAGTGCCGGAGTGGCGCGCGCAATCGGCGAGCGTCAGGAGAGCGACGCCCGCAGCACCGGTCTTCAAGAGCTCCCGGCGCGTCAGGGACATGAAGGAGGGTTGGCGCTTAGAGCGCGCGGCCCTTCGTTTCGGGCAGGGCGAGCGCCGCAACGATGGTGACGAGATACCGCCGTCGCGACCATCGCCGTCGCGACGGAAGCGCGACCGGCGAGTACTCCGACGATATCGGGTGCCGCGCCTGCGACGCCGCGCCCGACGTTGTAACGGAAGCCCTGTGACGGCAAGATAGAGCGGAACCATCAGCGCCGAACGCGCAGACGCGCGACGCGCCGTGAGAACATTCCGGCGAGCGTTACGCGCAACGGCGGCCGAACGACCGCGTACGCCGGCGGATCCTGTACCGCTCGCCTTACGTAGAGCACCGCAAACGCCGGAAGTATTCCGAGAAAGAAGAGCGCCCGTCGCGCGACCGGAGAGGGAGCTGCCGTTGCCGCCGTCAACGTCCCCGATTGCATGCCTCGCACGCTTCGGTACCGCATCGTCGACGTCTTCACCGACGCTCCCCTCGAAGGGAACCCGCTCGCCGTCTTCTACGAAGGGCACGACCTCGACGCAGAGCTCATGCAGCGCATCGCGCGCGAACTGAACCTCTCCGAGACCGCGTTTCTCCTACCGGCTACGCGGAAGGACTGCGCGTTGCGCCTGCGGATCTTCACGCCGGCGCGCGAGCTGCGATTCGCAGGACACCCCACGATCGGTGCGGCGTACGTCGCACGGGATCGCGGAATCGTCGCGCGCACGGCGCGCTCGTTTGCGTTGGAAGAGGGCGTAGGACCGGTCTCGGTCCGCGTGGAGAGCGACATGCTATGGCTCTCCACGCCGCAGATCGAGCGCGTCGGCGAGTGCGATCGCGCGGCGTGCGCGCGCGCGCTCGACCTTCGCGAGTGGGACCTGCTCGCGGACGTTCCGCCGCAGGTCTATAGTGCCGGGAACCCGATGCTCTACGTCGCGGTGACCGATCGCGATACCGTCGATCGCGCGAGCGTGGATCCGGCAGCGCTCGGAGCGCTCGAAGACGAAATTCGCGAATCGATCGGCGTCTTCGTTTTCACGCCGACTCGGGCCGGCGCGTACTCGCGGATGTTTGCCCCGGAGCTCGGCGTCGTCGAGGACCCCGCAACGGGAAGCGCAACGGGTCCGCTCGCCGCGTACATGATGGCACATGGTTTGTGCGGAACGGCCGACGGCACCGCGTTCGTCAGCGAGCAAGGCACGAAGATGGGAAGGCGTAGTTTGCTGCACGTCCTCGTTCGCGGCGAGCGCGGCAGCGACGGTATCGACGTCGGCGGTCGAGTCGCTCCGATCGTCGATGCCACGATGACGCTGCCGTAGGTTACGGCTGCAGCAGCTTCTCGGGCGTGATCGGCAGATCGCGCACGCGGACCCCCGTCGCATGGAAGACGGCGGTGGCGATCGCCGCCGCAGATCCGGTCGCACCGAGTTCCCCGACGCCCTTGACGCCGATCGGATTCACGTGCGCGTCTTCCTCCTCGACGATGTACGCTTCCATCGAGCCGACGTCCGCGTTCACCGGCACGAGATACCCGGCAAGGTTCGCGTTCACGATCCGCCCCGTGCTCGCGTCGAAGCGCGTCTCCTCGTGCAGCGCCATGCCGATGCCGAAGACCATCCCTCCGAGATACTGGCTGCGCGCCGTCTTGCGATTCAGAATGCGGCCCGCAGCGAAGGCGCCGATCATCGCACGCACGCGCACTTCTCCGAGATCGGGATCGACCTCGACGCGAGCGAACTGCGCGCCGAACGCGTGCGTCGAGTATCTTCCGCCCCAGGCGGCTTTGGCGTCGGCGCGGGCTTCGAGCGGCGCCTTCTCGCCCTTGCGAAGGCGATCGCGTAGAGCCGACGCAGCCTCGTAGACCGCCGAGCCGACGCTCGCCGCAGTCCACGACCCAGCCGAAAGCGGCGCCGGCGGCAGATCGGTGTCGCCGAGCTCCATGCGAACGCGTTCGAGGGGAAGCTCCAAGATCGTCGCCGCGAGCTGCGCGTACACCGTGTAGCTCCCGGTCCCGAGGTCCTGCGTTCCGCTGCGCACGACGACGCTTCCGTCCGCTTCCATGCGCACGACCGCGCTAGCCGAGACGCGGTTGGCGGGATAGGTCGCCGTCGCCATGCCCATTCCCAGGAGCAGCCGACCGTTGCGCATCGAACGCGGGCGCACGTCGCGCTCGCTCCATCCGATCTTCTCGGCTCCGAGCGCATAGCATTCGCGTAAGTGTTTGCTGCTGAACTCCTTGCCATCGTCGGGATCGGTCTGCGCGTAGTTGCGCAGCCGCAACTCGATGGAGTCGATGCCGGCGGCATACGCGAGCTCGTCCATCGCCGATTCGAGCGCGAAGGTTCCGCTGGCCTCACCCGGCGCACGCATGTACGTCGGCGTGGCGGCGTTCACGCGGGCGAGCGTGTGCGTGGTGCGCACGTTCGGCGCCGCATAGAGCATCTTCGTTACGAGCCCGCTCGACTCGACGAACTCGTCGAAGACCGACGTTTGGGAGAGCACGTCGTGCGCGATCGCCGAGAGCCTGCCGTCGCGATCGGCGCCCAGCGCAATCGCTTGAATCGTTCGGGGACGATAGCCGACGGAGCCGAACATCTGGGGTCGCGTCAGCACGAGCTTTACGGTCCGCCCGACGACGCGTGCCGCCATCGCCGCGAGCGCCACGTGCGACCACACGCCGCCTTTGCCTCCGAAGCCTCCGCCCAAGAACGACGAGATCACGCGCACGTTTTCGACGGGAATCTCGAAGATCGCGGCGAGACGCTTGCGTACGTTCGTGATGCCTTGCGTCGCGTCGTACACCGTCAGCCGATCGCCGTCCCAGCTCGCGATCGTGGCGTGCGGCTCCATCGGGTTGTGATGCTCGACCGGCGTCGAGTAGACGCGCCTGACCTGTATTGCCGCGGCGCTCAGGGCCGCCTCCGGATCGCCGCGCGTTACGGAGGCCGGATGCCCGAAGATCTCCTCGGGCGCGTACCGGTCGGTAGAGGTCTCGATGCTCGTAACCGGAGCCTGCGCCTCGTACGCAATCCGTACGAGCGATGCAGCATGGTGCGCGCGCTCGAGCGATTCGCCGACGACGACCGCAACCGGCTCCCGGTCGTACCGAACGCGATCGTCTTGAAGGAGCGAGAGCGCGAACGCGTTATCGTTGCCTTCCGCGCGAACGCGCGGCGCGTTCTCGTAGCTGAGCACGGCGAGAACGCCTTGGAGGCTGCGCGCTCGCACCGCGTCGACGCTCGCAATCCGTCCTCGTGCGATCTCGCTCGTAACCATGACAGCGTAGGCCGCATTCGGCAAGGCGACGTCGGCGGTATACCGCGCGGCTCCGGTCACTTTCACGCGGCCGTCGGCGCGATCGACCGCAGCGCCTACGAGTGGAAGGTTCACGTCGTTCGCTCTGCCACGGCACGCACGGCAGCTACGATGTTCTCGTACGCGCCGCAACGGCAGAGGTTGCCGCTCATCTGCTCGCGGATCGCGGCATCGTCGAGCGTACGACCTTCCTGCAATAGGGCGATCGCGCAAAGGATCTGCCCCGGCGTGCAGTAGCCGCACTGAAACGCGTCGTGCTCCACGAATGCGTCTTGCACCGGATGCAGCGCGTCGCCCCGCGCAACGCCCTCGATCGTCGTGACCGACGCGCCCGCATGCATGACGGCAAGCGTCAGGCAGGAGAGCACCCGCCGTCCGTCCACGAGCACCGTGCACGCCCCGCAGGTTCCCTGGTCGCAGCCCTTCTTCGTTCCGGTCAGGTCGAGATGTTCGCGCAGGGCGTCGAGCAGCGTAACGCGCGGCTCGACGCAGAGCTCGCGCGCCTCACCGTTCACGTCGAGTACGACGCGCGCGATTAGAGCCCCAATGGGTATGCTTCCTCGCCGTGCAAGTGCATGTCCAACCCGTGCTCTTCGACGTCGGGCCCGACGGTCGTCACCGTAACGCGGCTGATGAGCCACAGCATTCCGTAGGTGAAGACGAAGGCCCAAATACTGCAGACGAGCGCGGAAACCACTTGCTTGACGAAGAACGCGCCGCCGCCGAACAGCAGGCCGTCGGCACCGTTCGGATTCCACGCCTTCGAGGCGAATATCCCGAGCAACGTGATGCCGAGGAACCCGCCCACGCCGTGCACGCCCCACACGTCGAGCGCGTCGTCGAGGCGCACGCGATTCTTGAGCGCGACGGCGTAGTAGCAGATCGCGCCGGCAAGCAGCCCGAAGATGACTGCAGTCGTCGGCGAGACGTATCCGGCCGCCGGAGTGATCGTTGCGAGGCCGGCGACGGCGCCGGTGAGCAACCCGACGAACTTCGGCTGACGTCCGTGCGCCCACTCGATGAATAGCCACGTGATCGCGGCGAACGATGCGGCAACGTCCGTGTTCAGAAACGCCGCGGCCGTCACCGCGTCGACGCGCAACTCCGAACCTGCGTTGAAACCGTACCAACCGAACCAGAGGAGCCCCGTGCCCAACGCAATGAGCGGCACGTTATGCGGTTTGTTTTCCATGACGTGGCGCCGCCCAACGAAGATGACCGACGCCAGCGCTGCAAAGCCGGCCGATGCGTGAACGACGAGGCCGCCGGCGAAGTCGAGAGCGCCCCACTTCGCGAGCATACCGTCTGGGCTCCATAGCATGTGCACGAATGGGAAGTACACGAAGATCAGCCATGCCGTTAGGAAGAGAAAATACGCTTTGAACGTCACGCGATTCGCAAACGCTCCGGTGATGAGCGCCGGCGTGATGATCGCAAACATCATTTGATAGGCAACGTGTACGACGAGCGGGATCCCGGCATCGTTTCCGGTGAACATCGTGTGCAGCGTGATTCCGTGGAGGAACGCGTACGTCAGCGGGTTGCCGATGATGCCGTGCCAATCCGGTCCGAAGCACAGCGAGTATCCAAAGGCATACCAGATGACGGTGGTCCATCCCAGCGACATGAAACTCTGGATCATGATGGTGAGCACGTTCTTGCGGCCCACCAGGCCCCCGTAAAAGAATGCGAGCCCGGGCGTCATGAGCATGACGAGGCTCGCACAAATGAGCATGAATGCCGTGTTGCCGACGTTAACCGAAGCGTTCATCGCGCCAGCTTAGCCGCCAGGCAAACCGATGCCTTGCTTGCCTCCTTATTCGAGCGAAAGGCGGATTACCCCAGCGTCGACGTCCCCGGCCGAACCGTTGACGGTGATCGTGCGCGGCGCGTACCCGCTGTCCTGTGGCGGCTGCACGATCAACGTGACCCTTCCCGCGGGGAGATCGGCGATGAGAAACGAGCCGTCGTCCGATGTGGCCCCGAACGGCGCCATGCCGCTAGCCGACGCGTCGTCCACATTGACGACGACGACCGCGCCGATAACCGGCGCGCCACTGTCGGCATCGACGACCGTACCCTCGACCGAGATCGTCGCCGGTACGGGGGCCTCGGGTGGACCGAAAACCTGCGCGACGGAGAGTGCTGTCCCATCCGAGGGATACTCCGCTTGCAGGATTGCCACGATGTCGAGTGCCTGCGGGACGGACGCGGATCCGGCGCGCTGATAATCCAGCAACAGGCGGCGCATCGAGCGCGGCAGCCAGGGATCGCGCGGATATTTGTGCTGCCAGTCGCGGATCGCATCTTGCAGATCGTTGAGCGCGTGGCGCGTGTCCGGCTCGAGCATTTCGTCGTCCGATCTGCGATCGAATCCGTCGAGGCGATTGCGAATCTCGAGCACGCTCTCCTTTTGCCGGCCGAAGTATTCGTCGGCGGGAGCCAAGCGGGAGCGCGCGACGTCCGAGCGACCGTGCGCCGACGCGACGACGACGGCAGGTGCGCAGGCGAATGCGATGAGTACGGCAGTAGCAACGATGGCACGCATACGGTAAATCCTCCGTACAGCCGTCATCGGCCGCGCGGTCGCATGCTTACAATGCCTTTACGCTTGCTCCCTGGGCGCGCAAACGAGATGCGCGCCTCTCGAACGTTGCAGTTCGGCCCTTACGCCGCGGCGTTTTTCTCACGCTTCGAGCGCCGGCGCGCACCGCGCACGCGCGTCGCGCTTTACCGAACCTTTACCGAAGGCCCCGCAACTCGGGAGCCTCGTTCGACCCTGCATTTGCAGGGCATCACCAGCCGATGGGCAAGCAAGCGCGGTGCGCACCCGCTCGGATCTCCGCAACGTCGCAATCATTGCGCACGTGGACCACGGAAAGACCACGCTCGTCGACGCGATGCTCAGGCAGAGCGGCGTCTTTCGCGAGGGGCAAGCCGTGGAGACGCGCGTCCTCGATTCAAACCCGCTCGAGCGCGAGCGCGGCATCACGATTCTCGCAAAGAATACTGCGATTCACCACGGCGGCGTGAAGTTCAACATCGTCGACACCCCGGGCCACGCGGATTTTGGCGGCGAGGTCGAGCGCGTGCTACAGATGGTGCAGGGCGTGCTCCTGCTGGTCGACGCGGCGGAGAGCGTGATGCCGCAAACCCGATTCGTGCTGCGCAAAGCCCTCGAGCTCGACCTACGGGCCATCGTCGTGATCAACAAGATCGACCGCAGGGACGCGCGCCCCGTGGAGGTCGTCAACGACGTCTTCGATCTCTTCATCGAGCTGGGCGCCGCCGACGAGCAGGCCGACTTCTCCGTCGTCTACACCAACGCGAAGGCGGGAATTGCAAAACGCTCGCTCGACGACGCGGGCAACGATCTCGAGCCTCTCTTCGAGGCCATCCTCGCTCGCGTACCCGAGGCGCCGGCGGAAGACGGCTCCTTTCAGCTGCTCATCTCCGCGATCGACCATAATCGCTACGTCGGTCGCATCGGCGTGGGGCGCATCTTCCGCGGCTCCTCGCGCGTGAACATGCCGATTGCTAAGGTCGCGCGTGACGGTGCCGTCACGACGGGCCTACGCCTCACGAAACTGCTGACGTTTCAAGGCCTCGAGCGCCTCGAGGTCGACGAAGCGTCGGCGGGCGACATCGTCTGCATCTCCGGCATCGAGGAT
>DAHXOK010000003.1:54653-68377 GCA_027364935.1 Vulcanimicrobiota bacterium
GGCGCGCCGGGCGACATTCTGGCCATTGCGGGGGTGGAAGGCATCACCATCGGCGAGACGGTGACCAACCCGGACACGCCGAAACCGCTGCCCATCATCCAGATCGACGAGCCAACGATCGCGATGACGTTCACCATCAACACGTCGCCGTTTGCGGGGCGCGAAGGAAAGTTCCTCACGTCGCGGCAGATTCGCGAGCGCCTGGTTCGCGAGCTGGAGTCGAACGTCGCGCTACGCGTGCTGGATACGCCGTCGCCTGATACGTTCGAAGTTCGCGGTCGTGGCGAGCTGCACTTGGCCATCTTGATCGAGACCATGCGGCGCGAAGGATACGAGCTTGCCGTCTCCAAGCCGCAGGTGATCGTCAGCGAGCGCAACGGCGCGCGCTACGAGCCGGTCGAGTACGTCGTCATCGACGTTCCCGAGAGCTTCGCCGGTGCGGTTATCGAAGCGCTCGGGCGTCGCAAGGCGGCGATGTCGAACCTCATTCCGATTGCGGAGTCGCGGCGGCTCGAGTACACGATGCCGACGCGAGCGATTTTCGGTTTGCGGGGCGAGCTGCTCACGCTTACCCGCGGCACCGCGGTCATGTCGCACACGTACTACGATCACCAGCCCTGGCAGGGTGAGCTGCCGGCGCGATCGGTCGGTGCGCTCGTCGCAAGCGACACGGGCCGCGCAACCGGGTACGCGCTCATGGGCGTCGAGCAGCGCGGTCGCTTTTTCGTCGGGCCGGGCGTCGACATCTACGAAGGCATGATCGTCGGCCGCGCCAACGATTCGTTCGACGTCGCGCTCAACGTCGTCCGCGAGAAGAAGCTCACCAACATGCGCGCCGCGGGATCCGACGAGAACGTCAAGCTGGCGCCGCCCGAAGAGCTCTCGCTCGAGCGCGCTATCGAGTTCATCGAAGACGACGAGCTCGTCGAGGTGACACCAAAATCCATTCGCCTGCGCAAGCGCGCCTTGAACGAAAGCGAACGACTCAAGGCCCGGCGCCGAGAAGCCTCCGTATCGTCGCGCTAGTGCAGGTAACGCTCTAGGAACCGCACCGTCGCCGTGTCGGCTCGCAACCAGGACGCGTAGCGCAAGAAGCCGTTGATCTCGTTCGGGATGACCATCTGCTCGTAGTGCACGTGCGTGCGACGCAGGCGCTCCACCAGATCGACCATCTGGTGAAACTCCACGTTGCGGTCGTCGTCACCCTGGATCAGGAGCACCGGCGATTGCAAGGTCGAGATCGCTGAGTCGGGCGACGACAGCCATGCGAGGCGCATCAGCGCCCGCGTATCGTACTGCTCGTAACGCTTGGGCTGCGTGAATCCCCAGACCGGATTGGCGATGTCGAACGACCAGTCGTGAACGCCGTGAAAGTCGACTCCAACCTTAAAAATGTCGGAGTTACGGGCGCGAGCGAGCGCGGTCAGGTACCCTCCGTACGATCCGCCCCAGATGCCGATGCGCGCCGGGTCGACGCGCGAGTCGCGTTGCAAGAAGCGGGCGCCGGCAACCACATCTTGGTACTCGGAGGCACCGGTCGGTCCCCAAGCCAGCGGGAAGTTGAAATCGTGTCCGTATCCGACGCTAAGGCGATAGTTGACGGAGAGCACGACGAAGCCGCGGCTTGCAAGGTATTGGTTCACGGCGTACCCGTTCGAGTAGTAATCCATGTAATGCCACGTCAGCAGCATCTGCCGCGGCGGACCGCCGTGCACGAAGATCACGCCGGGGTGCTTCCCGCCGCCGCGAGGCTCGAAGAGCTGCCCGTGGATGAGCCATCCGTCCGCCGCACGGAAGGCGACCTCTCGCGGCGTCACGAGCTGCGACGCGGGAAAATCGCTCGCGAGCTCGTTCGCGTCGAGCGCGCGGCGCGTTCCGCTGGAGAGAACGCTCACGAGCGGCGGCTGCTGCGCGGTCGCGCGATTGTAGGCGACCGCACCGTCGGCAAGCGCCACAGGCCCGGTCTCGCTGCTCGCACCGCTCGTGATCTCGGTCACGCGGCCGCTGCCGGCGTCGACGCGGAAGAGATGGCGGCGGTCGTCGTCGCCAGGCGTCGAGCCGGTATTCGCGGTGTACACGACGGATTGCCGGTCGGGTGCGATCGAGGTCTCTTCGACCATGTACGCGCCCCGTGTGAGCAATCGTGCACTGCCCCCGTTCGCGGAGACCGCGTAGAGATGCGGCCAGTTGTCCCGCTCGCTGTTGAAGACCAAGCGGTCGTGCGCGACCCATGCCACGAGCGGTCCGCCGCCGGTTATCGGCAGTGAATCTCGTTTCCCGTCGCCGCTGGCCCAGACGCGCCGCGCCTCGCCGGAGCGCACGTCCGCGACCATGATCTGCCAGGGCATCGGCGTCCACTCAAGCGGATTGCGCGGCGGACCGCCGTCACCGTGAAGGCGTAGGAACGCGATGCGCCGTCCATTCGGGGACCAGCGCGGATTGAAATCTTGCGACGTCGTCGGCGCAAGATACTCGATCGGCAGGCTGGGCGTCTCATCCTGAGCTTGTCGAAGGACGCCGATGAAGCTGTGATCCGTGCGTGCCGAAACAAAAGCGAGCGCGGAGCCGTCGGGCGACCACTGCAAGTCCGAGTCTTGGCCGCGATCGAAGAAGAAACGCTTCGCAGGCGTACCACCTCCGACGGGCGCCTCCATCACCGCACCGTCGCTCGTGTACGCGACGCGCGCGCCGTCGGGAGAGATTGCCGGTGCGTCGCCGTCACCAAGAGCGACCGGCGTTCCGCCGCTCGTTGCGACCGACCACACCTGCATCTGCGGCTGCACGGGGCTCGAATCGGGACCGGGCTGCAGCGGCTCGGGCCAGTTCGCGTCGTGATCGCCGCCGCGCACGTACACGACGTGCGAATCGTCGGCGGAAATGGAGACGTTGCTCAACTCTTGACCGTCGTCACCGTTCGACGCGAAGAGTTCCTTCGGCGCAAAATCCGGCGCGCGCGCGAACCAGAGGCTTCGAACGCCGCGCGTGTCGAGTACGTAGGCGATCGCGCGTCCGGACGCGTCGCGCACGATCGTGTCGGGGAACGGATAGCTCAACACCTGCGCCATGGTGAAAGACGACGGCGCCGCCAAGGCGGAGCTCGCGCACAGCAGTGAGAAGACGGCAAGAATCGATGCAAGTCTCATGGTACGAAGCTTCTCGCGTACGGCGAGCGAGTCCGCTCGTCGTTTCTGCCGTTCTACTGGCAGCCGTAACGCTCGGGCGCGCTCAGGCAGCCGTCACGGCGGCGTTTTCCTTCCCGATCGCTCGCGCGCCGCACGCGCTTGCGCTCGACCCGACGCTGCGCGACCCCGCGTGGAGCGCCGGACGCGTGCCCAACGACGGCGCGTGGGAAAACGTGACGACGCGCTCGGCCGCCGCATCGCGCACGCAGGCGTACGTCCTCTACGACGATCGCTACCTCTACGTCGCATTTCGCGTCGAGCAGAACGGGACGCCGATTACTGCAACGCAGAGCGTCAACGACGTCGGATTCGGCATCGACGACTTCGTCGGCATCGGCGTCGACCCGAGCGGCGCAGGCAGCGAAGATTACTACTTCGAGACGACGCCGGCCGGCACGCGCTACCAGCAAGCCAACGAGAACGTCCGCTTTCGGCCACGCTGGCAATCGGCCGCAGTTCGCACTGCCCAGGGATGGAATGCGGTCATGATCGTTCCTCTCGACGTGCTGCACGTGCCGCGCGCCGGCGTCCAGACGTGGCGCTTTCAATTCGTGCGCTCGGTGGCTGCAAGAGGCGAACACTACGCATGGGCCTACAACGGTCTGATGCAAGACGCGCCAGCGGGTCAGTGGCCCGCCTTCGATGACGCGCGATTCTGGGCCGCGGGAGATCTGCGGGTTGCCGTAAGCGCGGCCTCGCGCCCGAGGCCGCGCGCCGACCTGTACCTGCTCGAGAGCGTGGGACGCGACCGCAATCTCTTCGAGCAGCCGAACCAAGGCTTCTTGCCGCAGAGCGTGCGCCATTATGGCATCGACGTCAGCGTGCCGCTGACGCCGACGATCGACTTCGTCGGGACGCTCAATCCCGATTTTTCGAACGTCGAAGTCGACCAGGAGACCATCGCGCCGCAGGAGTTCCGCCGCCAGCTCGTCGAGTACCGCCCGTTCTTCGCCCAAGGCGCGGTCTTCGTCAATGCGGCCTCCGGAATGCGCACGACGACCGGCTCGTTCTCGACCGGGCAGAACGTCATCTTCTATTCACCCAGCGTCGGCGCGTTCGATCGTGGAGGAAAGGTCGAGGGATCGTTCGGCGACCAGAGCTTCGGCATCATGAGCTTCCGCGGCTTCGACCCGACGACGGGCAACACGTTCGACGACCAAGCGTTCGGCTACGAGCACGCGTTACAAGATAACAGCTTCCTCTACTGGACCGACGGGGTGCTCGCGCATCACTCGCTGGCCGGCGACGACTCGACGCTCGAAGGGGGCGTCGAGGCGCGCAATCTCAAGTCGGGCCTCATCACCTTTGCCGATTACTCGTTCGAGAACGGCAGCTGGGTTCCGGACGGACGGGCGACGATGTTCCAGACGTTCGCCGACATCCACAAGCCGAACTACGAAGTCAACATCGGCTACCTCGATATCGCGCCGAACTACAATCCGATCGATGGCTACACCGCGAACTCCGACATCCGCGGGCCGCAATCGATCGTAGACTTCACTGGTGGCTCGTCGGCGGGAATCAAGAGTTGGAGCGCGTTCATCGAAGGCGACCGTTTCCAGGACGAAAGCGGCGCCGTGCATCAAGCGGACAGCGGCGTCTTCGCGAATGTGGTCTTTACCGACGGCCTCTCTCTCGACGGCGCCGGGCCGTCCATCGGCGAGCTGCGCTCCTACGCAATTCCGTCCGGCCCAGGATGCAGCGGAGCCTCGATCGGGGTGACGTATTTCACCGGCTTTCCGTGCTATCGCGGCGGCGTGACGCAAGCCTTCAACCTCATGAACGTGCCGGTCGACTACGGCGACGCGACGCCGAACCCCATCAACACCGATTATGCGTGGGGGACGTTTGGAAGCAACGAGGTGCATCTCTTCACGCTTTCGATGACGCGCGTGATCGGCGATCGTCTCACGCTTGGCGTCGATTACGACGGCACGTTCGAGCGTCCGCTGATCTCCGGCCCCCTAACCTCGCAGTGGCTGCGCCGCGTCTCCATCGGCTACAGCGTTGCGACCGACAGCACGCTGACCGTCGCGCTGCGCTCGATCAACGGGTACGGCGGCTTCGCTCCCGCCGTCGGAACGGATCTTGCCATTGCCTATCAGCAGCGCTTCCACAACGGCGATCAGCTGTACGTCAACTACGGAACGCCGGCGGCTGCGGCAACGCTCGACCGCCTGATCGTCAAATTCGTCTTCCACGCGGGCGCCGACGTCGGCACCTAAGCGAGTGCGGCGGTGCGCTCCTTCACCGCGAACGTCAACTCGCCGCGAACCTGGTCGTATCCAACTTCGACCGCGCTGCCTTCGGCGACCTCGCCGGCGAGAATCTTACGGCCGAGAGGCGTCTCCAGCTCGCGTTGGATCGCGCGCTTCAACGGCCGCGCACCGTACGTTGCGTCGTACCCCGAGCGCACGAGGTGGCGTTTCGCGTCGTCGGTGACCTCGAGCACGATGTGGCGGTCATCGAGCCGTTCGCGCACGCGGCGCAGCTGAATCTCGACGATCTGCATGAGTTCTTCTTCCGTGAGCGCGTGGAAGACGATCGTCTCGTCGACGCGATTGAGGAACTCCGGCCGGAAGTGGCGCCGTAGCTCGTCGAGCACGGTCGCCCGCATCACCGCGTAGTCGGCACTGTCGAAAGAGCCTTTGTAGTCGAGAATGCGATCGCTGCCGACGTTCGACGTCATGATGACGATCGTGTTGCGAAAATCGACCGTGCGCCCTTGACCGTCCGTGAGCCGTCCGTCGTCGAGAATCTGCAAAAAGACGTTGAAGACGTCGGCGTGCGCCTTCTCGACCTCGTCGAAGAGCACGACGCAATACGGCCGGCGGCGCACGGCTTCTGTGAGCTGTCCGCCCTCTTCGAAGCCGACGTAGCCCGGCGGCGCGCCGATGAGACGGGCCACCGTGTGGCGCTCTTGATACTCCGACATGTCGATGCGGATGAGCGCACGCTCGTCGTCGAAGAGATACTCTGCAAGGGCTCGCGCGAGCTCGGTCTTGCCGACGCCGGTGGGCCCGAGGAAGATGAACGAGCCGATCGGGCGATTCGGATCGGAGAGCCCGGAACGGGAGCGGATCACCGCCTCTGCGACGGCGTCGACCGCTTCGTCCTGGCCGATGACGCGCTTGTGGAGCTCCCGGTCGAGATGGAGCAGCTTCTGCTTCTCGCCTTCGAGCAGCTTCGCGACCGGAATGCCGGTCCAACGCGCGACGACCTCCGCAACGTCCTCTTCGTCGACTTCTTCTTTAGAAAGGCGCGCGCCGTCGCGCTGCGTCAGGCGCTGCTCTTCGGCGGTCAGCTGTTTTTCGAGCTGCGCGAGCGTGCCGTAGCGCAGCTCGGCGACGGTGTTGAGATCGTACTGGCGCTCCGCCTGCTCGATCTGCACTTTCGTCTGCGCGATCCGCTCTCGCAGCGCACGCAACTCCACGGCGGCGCTCTTCTCCGCCTCCCACCGTACGCGTAGGCTCGCCTGCTGCTCGCGTAGCGTCGCGAGCTCGCGCTCCAACGTCTCGAGGCGCTCGCGGCTCGCGCGGTCGCTCTCCTTGCGCAACGCCTCCCGCTCGATCTCCAGCTGCATCACGCGGCGCGAGACTTCGTCGAGCTCCTGCGGCATCGAATCGATCTCGGTACGCAGCTTCGCCGCAGCTTCGTCAACGACGTCGATCGCCTTGTCCGGCAGAAAGCGGTCGGCGATGTAGCGGTTCGAGAGCACCGCCGCTGCAACGAGAGCCGCGTCTTTGATGCGCACGCCGTGGTGCGCCTCATACCTCTCCTTCAGGCCGCGCAGGATCGAGATCGTGTCCTCCGGCGAGGGCTGATCGACGAAGACCGGCTGGAAGCGTCGCTCGAGCGCGGCGTCCTTCTCGATGTATTTTCGATATTCGTCGAGCGTCGTCGCGCCGATCATGTGCAGCTCGCCGCGCGCGAGCATCGGCTTGAGCAGGTTTCCCGCATCCATCGCGCCCTCGGCCTTGCCGGCGCCGACGACGGTGTGCAGCTCGTCGACGAAGAGCACGATCCGCCCCTGGGCCGACGTAACGTCTTTCAGCACGGCTTTGAGGCGCTCTTCGAACTCGCCGCGATACTTGGCGCCGGCGATCAGCGCGCCCATGTCGAGCAGCACGAGCCGCCGGTTCTTCAAACCTTCGGGAACGTCACCGCGTACGATGCGCTGCGCCAAACCTTCCACGATGGCGGTCTTGCCTACTCCCGGCTCGCCGATCAAAACCGGATTGTTCTTTGTGCGGCGCTGAAGGATCTGCACCACCCGGCGAATTTCCTCGTCCCGCCCGATCACCGGATCGAGCTTTCCGCGTTCGGCTTCGAGCGTCAAATCGCGGCCGTAGCGCTCGAGCGCCTTGTACGTCCCTTCGGGATCGCGCGTCGTAACGCGCTGGTTGCCGCGCACCTGCCGCAGTGCCTGCAGCAGCGTGTCGCGCGTCAAACCCGCGTCGCGCAACAGCTTGCCGATTGCGCCGCTAGCCTGCGCCATCGCGAGCAGCACGTGCTCGGCCGAGGTGTAGTCGTCGCCGAGCGCCTTGGCCTCGTTCTCGGCGGAGGTCATGATGCGGGCGAGCTCGGGAGCGAGCGTTACCTGGGCGCTCTCGGCGTTCGCGCCGGAGAGCCGCGGCAGCTTCGCGATCGCGTCGTCGGCTCGCCGTGCAACGGCGGCCGGATCGGCTCCGGCTGCGGTCACGATGTCGGGCGCGATGCCCCGCTCCTGCTCCAGAAGGGCTGCGAGCACGTGCTCGGGCGTCGTCTGCGTGTTGTGCTCGGAGAGGGCTCGCGAATACGCCGCATTGAGCGCATCGGCAACGCGCTCGGTCATCTTCTCGACGTTCATCCCCTCCATTATACCGCCGAGTCCGGTGCTCGGGTTGCCGGAAACCCGGACACAAGGAAGCGGGAGGCTTGCGCCTCCCGCCTATCGCATTCGTACCCGGCCGGAGATTAGAAGTCGTTGCCGGTCGAGTAGACGAGGACCGCGCTCGGGTGGCTCATACCCGTCAATCCGCCGGAGATCGTGTACGTCGGCGCCACGTTGCCGCACTGGCCCTTGCTGAAGATGTCGATCACCGGGTTACCGTTTTGCACCGCGTAGACGTAGCCGCCGTTGTCGACCGCCACGGAGACCTGTCCGCCGCTCAGGCCCGTGTTCGAACCGCTGATGTTGCAGAGCGGCGCCTGTAGACCGAAGGTCGGATTGAACTCCATCACTTCCGAGTTCGCCGTTCCGAGATCGGCGACCCAGATGTGCTTCTGGTAGTCGATGTAGATCTCGAGCGGTGCGCTGAAGGACGCGCTCGTGATGACGCCGGTCGGTGCGAAGTTGTTCTGTCCCGAGCCGAGCGCAACCGACGCGAACTCGTCGACGCTCGGGGTGTTTGCGTCGATGACCCAGATGTCGCCGCTGGAATCGATCGAGAGCCCTTGCGGACTCGATATCGTCGTGGCCGCGCCACCGATCCATGCGGAGGGCGCGACGTTGCCGACCGCGCCCGCTGCGAAGACGTCGATCGAGGCAACGCCGTGCGTCGAGCACGGATCCGCTACGTAGATCACGCCCGCGGGATTGATATAGACGCCGGTCGGGCAGCCCAACGTGGTGAGCGCGCCGCTAATCGTATGTGAAGCCGGGGCGCCGCCGTTGGCGGAAACCGAGTACCACGTTACCGTGCCGGCAAAGAAGTTCGCTGCCCAAAGGTTGCTGTTGAAATCGTTGAAGATGAAGAACGGAGTGCTGAGCGTGCCGCTGTGATTGTTATAGGCCGGAGCGAGATTGCCGCTGAGCGGTATCGAGCCCGTGCCCAGGTTGTAGGTCAGTAGGGAGTTATTGCCGACATCTCCGACGACCACGTACTGTGCGTGGGGTGTGCCGCCCGGTGAGAGCGGTGGGATCGGACCCGGCGCCGTCGAGGTACCATTGCCCCCCGTGCAGGCCGTAAGCAATCCTGCGAGCAGGCCGAGTGCCGCTACGGCACCGAGCGAACGAAGACGTGGCATCCTAAACACGGCGCTATCCTCCCAAAAAGGAAAAAGGGCGGGATCTTTATTAGGGGCTGGTTAGACTACGGTAAAGCGGCGTCCTGCAGCTCGCTTCCGTCCACACCGGCTATTTCTTCAAGATAGCGTCGCCGAAGCGGCTCCTCGAGGAAGGAGGCTTCGAAAGAATGGCGCGCGAGCGTTGCGAGCTCCTCGGTCGTAAATCCCAGGGCAGCTACCCCCGCGTAGTTCTCGCCGACGTACCCCCCGAAATAGGCCGGGTCGTCGGAGTTGACCGTCACGAGCAACCCGGCGTCGAACATGCGTTTGAGCGGGTGCTCTTCGAGGCTGCGCACCACGCGAAGCCTCACGTTCGACAGCGGGCAGACCGTGAGGGGAACGCGCTCGCGCACGAGGCGCTGCACCAGCGCTGGGTCCTCCATACAGCGGACGCCGTGATCGACGCGCGCAACCTTCAAGAGATCGAGCGCCTCGGCGACGTACTCGGGCGGTCCCTCTTCGCCCGCGTGCGCGACGGTGAGAAACCCCTCCGCGCGCGCCCGGTCGAAGACGCGGACGAACTTCGACGGCGGGTTTCCCAGCTCGGCCGAATCGAGGCCGACGGCGACGATCTTCTCCCGGTTACGAAGCGCGAGGTCGAGCGTCTCCATCGCCGATTCCTCGGAGAGATCGCGCAAGAAGCACAGGATGAGATGCGACGTAACGCGCAGGTCCCGCTCGCCCTCGCGCAGCGCCTGCCGAATGCCGTTCACGACGACGTCGAATGCGATCCCGCGCGAGAGGTGTGCTTGCGGATCGAAAAAAATCTCCGCGTGGCGCACGCCTTGCGCGACGGCACGCCGTAGGTACGCGATCGTCAGATCGTAGAAGTCGCGCTCGACGCGCAACACGTCCATCCCGGCATAATAGACGCCGAGAAACGATTGGAGATCGGAGAAGTCGTACGCAGCGCGAAGCGCCTCGACGTTCGCGTACGGCAACGCGACGCGGTTGCGCGCCGCGATCTCGAAGATCAGTTCCGGCTCGAACGTGCCTTCGATGTGCACGTGCAGCTCCGCCTTTGGTAAGGCGTGGATCTCGGTCATCCCGTCGCTTTCGCGGGACCTATCGATGGTCCCTCGACTTCGCGCCTGCGGCGCTACGCTCGGGATGACAAAGCGGTGTTACGCTGCGACGTGCTTTGCGAGCATCGAGACGATCGCGTTCTCCGGAACGTATCCGACGATGCGATCGACGGCTTGGCCACCCTTGAAGAGGATGAGGCAGGGAATACCCGAGATGCCGTAATGCCCGGCGAGGCTCGGGTTCTCGTCGGTGTTCAGCTTGACGAACTTCGCCTTGCCGGCGAACTTCTGCGAGACTTTCTCGACGACGGGTGAGAGCATCCGGCACGGGCCGCACCAGGGAGCCCAGAAATCCACCAATACGGGGTCGCCGCTCTTGAGCACCTCGTTCTCGAAGCTCGCCTGGGTTACGTCATTTATCGCACTCATCGCTTTTGCTGTATCTCCTCCTGCTCCAAAGACCCCGTGTAGCATGCTTGAGTTGCAGGCACCTCTTCGGAGAAGTGTGAGAGATTTGCGCAAAAGCCACGGACGGCGAACTTCCTTTGAAGTTGCGCAAATCCGATCAAGTAGGAGCGCGCAAGGACGCGCGCGACGAACGTCTTCGAGGAAGGGGTGCCTGCAACTCGCAGCCGTCTCACGTGGTCAGCTCCGTTTGGGTGGGCTCGCCGGTGATGTCGGTGATCTGCTTTGCCTGCTTGCCCGCGTTCGTTACGGCGATGACATCGGTGCCTTCGCCGAGCCGCTGCAGGCGCACGCCTTTGGCCGAGCGTCCGGTCTTACGAATGCCGGCGACCTTCAAGCGGATGACCTGATTCGCGGACGTGATCATGAGAATCTCGTCGTCGGGCGCGACCATGACCTGATCGATGACGTGTCCGATGTCTTCGCGCTCTTTAGCGAAGGCCTTGATGCCTTTGCCGCCGCGCTGGGTGTGTCGGTAATCCTCGATCGGCGTGCGTTTGCCGAAGGCGAGCGAAGTCACGAGCAGCACCTCGCGGCGGTGGTCCTCGATGACGTCCATCGCGACGATCTCGTCGCCGCCTTCGAGCGTCATGGCCTTGACGCCGCGCGCGTTGCGTCCCATCGGCCGCACGCCCTTCTCGTTGAAGTGCACGGCCATGCCGCGCAGCGTGCCGAGGATGATGTCCCGCGAGCCGTCCGAGAGATCGACCGCGAGCAGCTCGTCTCCCTCGTCGAGATTGAGCGCGATCAGGCCGCTGCGGCGCACGTTCGCGAACTCGCCGAGCTTCGTCTTCTTGATGACGCCGCGGCGCGTGACCATGACGAGATACTTCTCGCCCTCGAATTTGTCGATCGGGAAAACGGCGCTGACCTCTTCTCCGGGCGGAAGCGTCAACAGATTGACCAATGCGGTACCGCGCGCTTGGCGCGTCGTGTCGGGGATCTCATACGCGCGCAGCCGGTAGACGCGTCCCTTGTTCGTGAAGAACAGCACGTGGTCGTGCGTCTTGGTCACGAAGAAGTTGCGCACGATGTCCTCGCGCTTGAGATTCGAGATGCCGATGACGCCGCGACCGCCGCGGTTCTGCGTGCGGAACGTGTCGACGGAGACGCGCTTGATGTATCCGCCTACGGTGTACGTCACGACGACGTCGACGTTGGGAATGAGCTGCTCGACGGAAAACTCGTCTTCCGCCGGCACGATCTGCGTGCGCCGCGCGTCGCCGAAACGCTTCTTGAGGTCGAGCGTCTCGTTCTTGATGATGGCGGCGACCTTGCGGGGACTGCGCAGAATGTCTTCGAGCTCCGCAATGGTCTTGATCAGTGCGGCGTACTCGTCTTCGATCTTCTGCCGCTCTAGCCCGACGAGCGTGCGCAGGCGCATGTCGACGATCGCCTGCGCCTGAACGTCCGACAGCGAGAAGCGCTTCGAGAGGCGCGTCTTGGCTTCGTCGGTCGTTTGGCTGCCGCGCACGATCTCGATGACTTCGTCGATGTTGTCGAGCGCGATGCGGTAGCCTTCGAGGAGATGCGCGCGCTCCTTGGCCTTCGCGAGGTCGTAAGCCGTACGGCGAGTAACGACGTCTTTGCGATGTGCGACGAAGTGCTCGAGGAGCTGTTTGAGCGTGAGCACCTGCGGTTCGAGCGCCACGCTGCCGTTGGCGCGCGGCGAACCGACGGGCACGAGCGCGAGCATGTTGAAACCGAAGCTCGCCTGCAGCGGCGTATGCCGGAACAACTGATTGAGTACCACTTTTGGCGTTGCCGTGCGCTGCAGTTCGACGACGACTTTCATGCCCTTGCGGTTCGACTCGTCGTCCAGCCGCGCGATCCCGGTAACGCGCTTCTCCGCGTGCGCCTCCGCGATCGCCTCGACGATGCGGTTCTTGTAGACCTGATAGGGAATCTCGGTGATGACGATCTTGTGCTTTCCGCGGTCTTCGACGATCTCGGCTTTGCCGCGAATCGTTATCGAGCCGCGGCCGGTGCGGTAGGCTTCGCGGATCGTCTCTTGCCCCAAAATCGTGCCGCCGGTTGGGAAATCCGGCCCTTGAACGAACTTCAGCAGATCTTCGACGTCGATGGCGGGGTCGTCGATCAACGCCGCGAGCGCGTCGCAGATCTCGCCGAGATTGTGCGGTGGGATGTTCGTCGCCATTCCCACGGCGATGCCGCTCGAGCCGTTCGTGAGCAGCTGCGGCAGCCGTCCGGGGAGCACGCTCGGCTCGGTGCTCTGGTTGTCGAAGTTGGGAACGAACGCAACGGTCTCTTTGTCGATATCTGCGAGGACGTCGAGCGAGGTCCGCGCCAGGCGAGCCTCGGTGTACCGATAGGCCGCAGGCGGGTCGGGATCGAGTGAGCCGAAGTTACCGTGGCCGTCGACGAGCGGATAGCGCAGCGTGAAGTCCTGTGCCATGCGCACGAGCGCGTCGTAGACGGAACTGTCGCCATGCGGATGGTAGCTCTTCAGCACTTCGCCGATGATACCGGCGCACTTGCGGTGCTGCTTCGAGGGGTCGAGTCCCATCTCGCGCATCGCGTACAGGATGCGCCGCTGAACCGGCTTGAGGCCGTCGCGCACGTCGGGAAGAGCGCGGGCCACGATGACGGACATCGCGTACGAGAGGTAGCTCTCGCGCATCTCATCTTCGACGTTGACCTGTTGTACGATATCGTTATTCATGAAGCGTAACGCGCATCTCTTCGACGCCGTGCTCGAACGCACTTGCAAGAGCGAGCGCGAGCTGCACGCGCTCGCCTCCGAGCTCGCGGTCCTGTTGCGGCCGGGCGACGTCGTCGCGCTCTCGGGTCCGCTCGGCGCCGGGAAAACGGCGTTCGCCCGCGCGCTCGTGCGCGCACTACACGGTCGCGACGAGGGAACGAGCCCGACGTTCGCCTTCCGCCATCGGTACGACGGAGATCCGCCGGTCGAGCATCTCGACTTCTATCGCATCGCGAACGCCGCCGACACGATGGAGCTCGGGGTCGAAGAGGCGTGGGGCCG
>DAHXOK010000003.1:68387-79203 GCA_027364935.1 Vulcanimicrobiota bacterium
CGACGGCGGTGCCGTCGTCATCGTGGAGTGGTGGCGTAACGCCGCGTATCTCTTGCCGCCGCGGCGCTACGAGATCGAGATCGCGGGCGCCGGCTACGGTGCGAGGCACGTCACCGTCGTGCCGCCGCGATGATCGTACTCGGCGTCGAGGGCGCGCTCGGGGTCTTTTCGGTAGCGCTGGCCGAGGACGGCCGCATCGTTGCCGGGCGCAGCGAGCACGGCAAGCAGGCACTCGAGGCCGGGCTCGCGCTCGTCCCGGCGGTCATGGAGGATGCGCGCCGCTCGCCGGCCGATCTCGACCGAATCGCCGTCGGGATCGGCCCCGGCGGGTTCACCGGTCTACGCATCGCGATCTCGTACGCGAAGGCGCTCGCCCTCGCGTGGCATCTGCCGCTCGTGCCCGTCTCGTCGTTCGACCTCCTGGAAGGAGATCGTACGTGCGAGCGAGCGTTGAGCGTCGTCTCCGGAAGACGCGGCATCGTCTGCGCGCGACTGCGCGACGGAGAGCGCAAGATGGCGGCGTGCGGCGACCCGTCCGGCGTAATCGCGCGCCTCGTCGGTTCGGATGCGGGCCCGCTGGCCGTTTTCGGCCAGGCGGAGGACGTGCTCGAAGTCCTCGCCGAACGCGGTATCGAGGTGAAGCACGTTCCCGTTCCTGCGGTCCCTGCAGCCGCCGTCGCGATGCTCGCGCGGGCGGCGACGCCGGCGCACAGCCCGCACGACGTACTCCCGGAGTACGGCGAGCTTCCGGCCGCAAAAGTTCCGCATCTGCCGGGGGAGCGCGGGTGAAGGCCGACCTCGAACGGTCGCCGGCGGGCGAGACCCTCGAGATCTCGGCGATGACGCAGGGGGACGTTCCGTACGTCCTGCGCATCGAGCGCGAAGCCTTCGCAACGCAATGGCCGGCGGACGCGTTCTACAACGAGATTGCCGCCAACAAGCTCGCACACTACTTCGTCGGCCGCTACGACGGGCGCGTCGTCGCCTACGGCGGGATCTGGGTCATACTCGAGGACGCGCACGTTACGACGATCGCCGTCGACGCGCAACATCGCGGACGCGGATTCGGCGAGACGATGCTCCTGCGGCTCGTCGACGAATCGCTGGCGCGAGGCGCGTCGTGGATGACGCTCGAGGTGCGCGAAAGCAACGTCGTCGCGCAGCAGCTCTACAAAAAATACGGATTCACGACGGTTACTGCGCGCAAGGCCTATTACAGCTACAACAACGAGAATGCGCTCGTCATGTGGGCGGGAAATCTCAAAAGCGAACTCTATCGCAATCGGCTCGGCGCGCTGCGCGAGGCCGGCGGCTGACCTATCACGATATTGCGCGCCGCGTGCGCGAGGAGATCGGACAGAAGCATCGCTACGCCCACTCGGCGCGCGTCGCGCGTTGTGCCGAGATCCTCGCGGTGCGGTACGGCGCCGACCCAGGCAAGGCGCGTGTGGCCGGATTGCTGCACGATATCGCTCGTCTCTACACGCCCGAACGACTCCTCGCCGAGTGCGCGGCTCGCGGACTTGCGATCCACGAGGCCGAGCGTGCTGCGCCGGTCTTGCTCCACGCCCGGCTCGGCGCTGCGTTGGCGCGCGAGCGTTTCGCCGTGACCGATCCCGAGGTGCTCTCCGCCATCGAGAAACACACCTTGGGCGATGCCGACATGTCGCCGCTCGATTGCGCGCTCTACCTAGCGGACGGCCTCGAGCCGGGCCGTGCCTTCGCCGAACGCGCCGCGCTCTGGGAGTTAGCAAAAATCGATAGAACGGCAGCGATGCGCGCAACGCTCGCCTTGACGATCGGGTACGTGCGTGCGCGCGGCCTCTCCCCGGCACCGCGAGCTCTCGCTGCCGCGCGCGCCTTCGGGGTCGAAACGTGATCGCTATCGTGCGCGACGCCGCGCTGGACAAGAAAGGCGAGGAGTTCGTCGCGATCGACGTGCGCGATCGCACGATCCTCGCCGACACGTTCGCGATCGTCAGCGGGCGCTCGCGCGTTCACGTGCGCTCGATCGCGGAGGCGATCGTCGCCGCGGTCGAGGCGGCCGGCTTTCGGCCCGCAAGAATCGAAGGGTACGCCGACGGCGGGTGGATTCTGCTCGACCTCGGAAGCGTCATCGTGCACGTCTTCACGCCGGAGCAGCGCTCGTTCTACAACCTCGAACGACTGTGGGCCCCGGCGATGCAGAGAAAGGCACAGAGCTCGTGAAAGTACGCCACGAAACGCGCTCGAAGCGCAAGCGCCGACAGCGCTGGCTCAAGGCCGGCATCTGGATCTTCCTCTTCGTATTCGCTTTCAGCGTCGTCGGTGGCTTGATGCTCGTCGTCGTCGCCGGAAACGCCGGCCACTAGGCTCCTAGGTCGCACCTAGGCTGCGCGCGCGTGCTTTTCGTCCAAGATCACGCTCACGTCTTTTCGGCGCGCACGGTCGCCTGGGTAGAGCGCCGCGTCGCAGCCACGCGCGTAGAGACGGGCGAGGAGCTCGTCGTCGTCACCGTTCCCCGATTTCCCGGCGCGCAGGCCTCCGGCGCCGTGGCGGACGAAGCCGCGCGTCTCTTCGATCAAGAGGGCGTTGCCGGAACGCTGCTCTACGTCGACCGTGACGATCGTCGCGACGCGGTGATCGCGCAGCCTGCGGCGTGGTTCGACGCGCAGCACGTCGCGTCGATTCGGCAGGCTATGGAAGCGCGCTTTCGGCGAGGAGCGTACGACGCCGGGCTGCGTGCGGCCGCCGACGACGTTCTCGCCGTCTATCGCGCCCGCTAGGCGACCGCGAGCGCGAGCGTCACAAAGGCGGCACCGCGCCTCCGGCTCTACGCGTGGATTGCGGCGGCGTTGCTTGCGTATCTCGTCATTCGCGGCGCACTGCGGCGGGCAGGCGCGTGAGCCCGCACCCCTAACTGTACAGCGTCATGCGACGCCATCTTTGCGCTCTGCTCGCGGCAGCGTTCGCCGTGCCGCTCTTCGTCGTGCCCGTGTCGGCGACAACCGTCTCGAACCTCGGCGGCCTCCACTATCGCCTCGTCGGGCCGTTTCGCGGCGGTCGCGCCCTCGCCGTCACCGGCGTTCCCGGCCAGCCGAATCATTTTTACTTCGGCGCAGTCGACGGCGGCGTGTGGGAGTCACTCAACGCTGGAAGAACGTGGAACCCGATCTTCGACTCGCAAGATATCGCTTCGATCGGAGCAATCGCCGTTGCACCCAGCGATCCGCGCGTCATCTACGTCGGAACCGGTGAAGCCGACATGCGTTCCGACATCGCGTACGGAAACGGCGTCTACAAAAGCACCGACGGCGGACGTACCTGGACGCACATCGGACTCGACGACACGCGCCAAATCGGCAGCATCGTCGTCGATCCGCACGACGCGAGCGTCGTCTACGTTGCGGCGCTCGGCCATGCGTACGGACCGAACGCGCAACGCGGCGTCTTCAAATCTACCGACGGCGGCGAGCACTGGACGAACGTGCTCTCCCTCAACCAAAATACCGGCGCCATCGATTTGGCAATGAGCCCGAGCGATCCGCGCACGCTTCTTGCGGCGATGTGGCAAACGCGCCGGCCGCCGTGGAACGTCTATCCCCCGTCCAACGGTCCGTCCAGCGGTCTGTACGCGACGCACGACGCCGGTGCGACGTGGGCGCGCGTCACGCAAGGGCTGCCGGCGCGCGTCGGTCGAATCGGCGTGAGCTTCTCGGCCGCGAACGCGCAGCGCGTCTATGCCGTCGTCGACAGCGGCGTGCAGCATGGCGGCATCTACCGATCGGATGACGGCGGCGCATCGTGGCATCGCACGAACGGCGAGCAGCGCTTGTGGCAACGCGGTTGGTACTTCGGTGGAATCACCGCCGACCCGCAGAGCCCCGGCGTCGTCTACGTCATGGACACGTCCACGTATCGCTCGACGGACGGCGGGCGCACCTTCGTCGCGATCAAGGGCGACCCGACGGGCGACGACTTTCACAGCCTGTGGATCGATCCCGCCGACGCGAGCCGCATGATTCTCGGCAGCGACCAAGGCGCGATCGTGAGCGTCGACCGAGGCACGACGTGGAGCTCTTGGTACAATCAGCCGACGGGCCAGTTCTACCACGTGAGCGCCGACGACCGCTTCCCGTATTGGGTCTACGCAGCGCAACAAGATTCGGGCAGCGTCGCGACGCCGAGCACGGGGCGCTACTCCACGATAACCGCGATCGACGCGCGCTGGATCGACGCCGGCGGTGAAGACGGATACATCATCGCCGACCCGCCGCACCCGGGTACCGTCTACGGGTCGGCTGCGAACTTTGCCGGCGGCCCCGTGACGCTCGAGAACATCGATACCGGCTGGGAGCGCAATCTCGATCCGACGCTCGCCTACCCGAACGACGTCTGGCGAAGCACGTGGACCCTTCCACTTGCCATGACGGCCGACCACCGTACGCTCTACTACGCGCATCAGCGGATCTTTCGATCGCGCGACGGCGGGCAGTCATGGCAGATCGTCAGCCCCGATCTCTCGCGCCCGCGCATCGGCGCGTTGCCGAACCTCGATCCGGCGACGCGCGCCGACGACAATGGCCTGCAGCGCCACGGCGTCGTTTACGCGCTCGCTCCCTCCCCGCGCGATCCGAGCCTGCTCTGGGCCGGAACCGATGACGGCCTCGTGTGGCTGACGCGCGACGGCGGCGCGCACTGGCGTAACGTCACGCCACCGGCCGTGACGGCGTGGAGCAAGATCGCCATCATCGAGCCATCGCACTTCGACGCGGCCACGGCGTACGTCGTCGTGGACCGGCATCGTCTGGACGACTATCGTCCGTATATCTATCGCACGCGCGACGGCGGCAAGACGTGGCGTCCCATCGTCGACGGCATTGCGAACGGCTCGTTCGTGAACGTGGTGCGCGAAGATCCCTTCCATCGCGGCTTGCTCTTCGCAGGAACGGAGAAGGGCGTGATGGTGTCGTTCGACGACGGAAACCGCTGGCAATCGCTCCAGCTCAATCTGCCCATCTCATCGGTACGCGATCTCGACGTGCACGGCGAGGACCTCATCGTCGCGACGCACGGGCGCGCGATCTGGATCCTCGACGACATCTCGCCGCTGCGCCAGATGGCGCAAGCGGAATCCTCACGCGGGGGCGCTTTCCTCTTCGCTCCCGCCGCAGCGTACCGCGTGCATTCCGTAGCGTACAACGAGGGCACGCCGTACCCAGACGACGAGCCGCAAGCGCAGGATGCGCCCGACGGCGTCATCGTCGATTACGCGGTGCGCACGGCCGGTGCGGTGTCGATCAGCATACTCGATGCGCGCGGGAGCGTGGTGCGGCGCTGGTCGAGCGATCGCCCCTCGCACGCTCCCAATCCGACGAGCCTCGATTTTCCGCCGCAGTGGGCACCGGCACCGCCGGTTCCTTCGAGTGCGATCGGCTCGCATCGCTTCCTCTGGAACTTTCACGTCGGAAGCGACTCCGGCCCGCTCGCGCCGCCAGGCCGCTACGCGGTGCGGCTGGCACACGACGGTGCGACGTATACGCGGTCCGTCACAGTCCTGCGCGACCCGCGCATCGCCGCGACCGACGCCGACCTACGCGCGCAATACGCGCTCGCACAGGCAATCGAAGCGCGAATGGCCGAGATCGCCGCGGCGCGTGGCAGGACGACGAATCCGTCCATTCTCGGCGTAGCGCCGGTAGCCGATCCAAACGACTCGGTCGGCGGACCGTCGCACGACTTCACGAGTCTGCGCGCGCTGCACGCGGAGTTCGAGAACCTCGAGCAAGCCGTCGAGAGCGCCGACGCCCCGCCCACGCCCGACATGCACCGGGCCTACGAAAAGCTCTGCGCGATGCTCGCCTCTACCCTACGTGAGATTCCATCGAGAAGGCGCTAGCGTCCCGCGAGCGTCTGCGCGTACCAACTCTCCAAGTCCGAGTGGAACTGGACGAGCGCCGCGTGGTGCAGATAGACCATGTGGCCCGATTCGTAGAAGCCGTAGGTGATATGCGACTGCAGGTCGGGCTTCAAGTTGAGGTGGTCGAGCGTGTATACGGTTGCGAGCCACGGCGTCGCGAAATCGTAGTAGCCGTTCGCTGAAAAGACCCGGAGATCGGGGTTGTACGTCAGCGCGTTCGCCAGATCCGGCGCCGTGTTGAGAACCGGCGCGTCGTTGTGATGCCAGTTCCAACCGCCGTCGGCGTGAATCAGCGCGTATGCGAGCACGCGGTATCGCTCCGCCGGACGATATCCGAGCGCTTGCTGAATGTACGAGTTGTTCGCCGCGGTGAACGCCGAGTCAATGGCGGCATCGGTCGGATCCCACGGCCATTCTTCTGCAGCGCTATCGAGCACGTCGTTTTGGTAGCGCGAGTCGTAGCGCCCGACGACCTTGCCTTCGCTGCGCTCGAGCTGCATCAAGAAGCGCTGATACGACACGCGTAGGTTCGAGAGGCGAATGTAGTTCTCCGAAAGACCGGTGAACCGGTGGAGCTTCGCAACGACGTCGTCGTACGCGCCGCGCGACAGATGCGCGCCCTGCGCCAGCGCGTTCAAGTACTCGCCCATCGCGAAGTCGCGCGATTCCATTACGGCAGTGTGGAGATCGCTCGGCGCCCCAGCAGGCAGCCGGTGGTGGTACCACGCCGCCGCCGTTTCGGTCGGGAGATAGAGCACATAGGACCAGTCTCCGCCCGCTTGCGGAACGCTGTCTCCGTACGTGCTGGCGTAGAGGCCGAAGTTGAGAATCGACGAGAGCAGGACGACGCCGTTGATGCCGATGCCTTGATTCTGCAGATAGTTGACGAGCATTGCCGAGCGCGGCGTGCCGTACGATTCGCCGAAGAGAAACTTCGGCGAGTTCCAGCGGCCAAACTTCGTCACGTACCGGTCGACGAACTGCGCGAACGACTTGACGTCGGGATCGGCTCCGAAAAATTCTTTCGGGGTTCCTGCGCCGATGATGCGGCTGTAGCCGCTGGCGCACATGTCGATGAAGACTTCGTCGGTACGATCGAGCAGCGTATACTGGTTCGGGACGACGCGATAGGGCGGCGGACCGGTCATGCGTCCGTCCGCGACCGCAACGCGCACGGGACCGAACGATCCCATACGCAGCCATACGGTCGAGCTTCCCGGGCCGCCGTTATAGAAAAACGTGACCGGCCGGGCCGACGGATCCGATCCGTCCAGCGTAAAGGCGGTGTAGAACATGCGGCACGTCGGCTGCCCCTTGTCGTTGGTAAGGTCGATCGTTCCGGCACGCGCCGTGTATGCGAGCGTTCGACCGTCGACGACGAGCGTATGCTGCGTGACGGCGTCGGGAAACGCCGGTGCGACCTGCGATGGCGCGGCCGGCGCCGCCGGCGCTGCGCTCGCCGCGGCAAGCGAAGACGCGCCGAGGAGCGCCAGCGCCGAGAGAACCTTGTTCATCGTCTGCATCGTCTCCGTGGCTCCTAGCGAATCGAGAGCACCTGCGCGTACCACCGCTCGAGATCGTTGTGGTACTGCGCGAGTGAGGGTATGTTGAGATAGATCATATGTCCCGACGGATAGAAGCCGTAGGTGATGTGGCGTTGGATGGCTGGCATGAGGTTCAGATGCGTCAGCGTGTACACGGTTGCGTAGTACGGCGTGGCGAAGTCGTAGTAGCCGTTCGCCGAGAAGACGCGCAAGTTCTCATTGTAGGTCAGCGCCTGCGCGAGGTCGACCGCCACGTTCGTGACTTCGGTACCGTTGTGCTTCCAATCCCATCCACCGTGCGCGGCGATGATATTGTACACGCTCGAGCGGTAGAGCAGCGGGGTATCGTAGTGCAGATCCTCGCGGAGATACTCGTTGACTGCGGTCGTGAACGGCGCGTCGATCCCGGCGTCGGTCGCGTCCCAATCCGGCGTTTCCTGCGTGCGGTCGATCGCCCACGTCTCGAAGCGCGAATCGAGCCGCCCGACGATTTTACCCCGCTCGCGCAATAGTTCGCTCATGAAGCGCCAATACGGTACGCGCAGGTTCGAGTCGCGAATGTACTGGTCGGAGAGGCCCGTATAGTAATGAAGCTTCGCCACAACGTCGTCGTAGGAGCCCGGCGAGAGCGCCGAGCCTTGCGCGAGCGCGTCGAGGTACTCGGTGGACGCAAAGCGCTCCGCCGCTGCGGTGAACGCGCGCAGGCTGCCGCGGTACGAGACCGCGTGGTGGTACCAGGCGGTTGCGGCCTCCGTCGGCAGATAGAGCACGAAGAGCCAGTCGCCGCCGCCGATGCCCGTCGGCTCAGAATCCCAGTCGAGAGCGAAACTGAGAATCGTCGATTGGAGCACGACCCCGCTCACGGTGATGCCGTTGGTCTGCAGATAGTTAGCGAGATTCGCCGAGCGCGTCGTTCCATACGACTCGCCGAAGAGAAACTTTGGTGAGTTCCAGCGCCCGAACTGCGAAACGTACCGCTCGATGAACTGCCCGAACGCGCGCACGTCTTGATCGACGCCGAAGAAATCGGACGGTTTGCCCGTGCCGATGATGCGGCCGAAGCCGCTGTCCGGCATGTCGATGAAGACGAGATCCGAACGATCGAGAATGCTGTACGGATTATCGACGATACGGTACGGCGGCCCCGCGGTCTGCGTCCCGTTCGAGTTCGTGACGACTCGCTTCGGGCCCACGGAGCCCATGTGCAGCCACATGGTCGAGCTTCCCGGTCCGCCGTTGTAGAGGAACGTTACCGGCCTGGTGCTCGGGTTTGCGCCATCGAGCGTATACGCGACGTAGAAAATCCGGCACGTCGGACGATGGTCTCGATCCCTGAGCGTGATCGTTCCGGCGCGCGCGGTGTACGCGTAGAGATGACCGTCGAGGACGATCGTGTGATGCGTTACGGCATCGGGCGTCGCCGGCGGAACGGCGGCTGCGCGCGGGGCGCTTGCGAGCAAGAAGACGGCGGCAAGTGCAACCGCCGGGAGCGTACGGAACATGGGAGTGCAGGTTGTCGCTTGCGCCCTTTCGGCCCTTCAGGCCGCAAAGGCGGCACTACGTCGAGGATTCGTAGAGCGCTCTACGCAGACGGGCCACCGCCCGTTCGATGGTTTCGAGATACGGATTCATAGCCGACTTGATGCGGTTCAGACGCTCGACGCCCGTCGGCGTGATCGCGTAGATCCGACGCGATCGCTTCGTGGGATGATCCCAGCTCGCGCTCACGAATCCGCGATCTTCCAGGCGACGCAACAGCGGATAGATCTTGTTCGTGTTCACGGCGATCAAGTCTCCGCACAGGCGCTCGATGCGCTGCATCAAGCCGTATCCGTGATCGGGCTGTTCTTCGAGCAGATGCAGGAGGAGGGCCGGAAAGACCGTCTTGCTCTTGATCGGCCCACGAAGAATCTCGTCGACGGGATGAAGCTCGTGCGCGTGCAGCTCACGCACGAGCGTGGATGCGGAGGTCGGTACGATAGGCGCGGTCGATTTCGTCTGCATATTGCTGCTCCACAACGCGGCGCTTGATCTTCATTGCCGGCGAGAGATGGCCGCTTTCGACGGTAAACTCTTGCGGAATGACGACGATGCGACGGATCTGTTCGAAGGTTGCGAGGTCCGCCGTTTGCTTCTCGACCTCGGCGGTAAGGAAGGTCAGCACGTCGTCGCGAGCCGCCAGCTGTTCCGGCGATACGTCGGCGCCGATGCCGAGCGTTTTGCGCACGAGGTCCCAGTTGGCGTTGATCACCGCCGCCGGGTGGGGCCGCCCATCGCCGACGACCAATGCCTGCGTGACGTAGAGAGAACGCTTGATAGCGGATTCCACGCGCGCGGGCGCGATGAACTTTCCGCCGGCGGTCTTGAACAGTTCGCGCTTGCGATCGGTGATGTAGAGAAATCCCTTCTCCATGCGCCCGACGTCGCCCGTGTGCAGCCAGCCGTGCTCGATCGCTTCAGCCGTCGCGGCTTCGTCGCGATAGTAGCCCTTCATCACCTGCCGCCCGCGCGTCAGGATCTCGCCGTCGTCTGCGATTTTCACCTCGACGCCCGGAATCGGCTTGCCGACGGCGCCGTAGCGATTTGCCGAGAGGCGACTCACCGTCGTGACCGGCGACGTTTCGGTCAGCCCGTAGCCCTGCATGATCGGCAGCCCCAAGCCGAGGAACGTCATCGCCGTGTCCACGTGCAGCGCCGCGCTGCCGCTCGTGAAATACCGCAGGCGGTCTAGGCCGAGGCGTTTGCGAACCGCCTTGAGCACGAGCGGCCGCGCCACGCAGTAGCGCAGCCAGGGTCGCGGCCCCACCCATCGCCCGAAGGTCTTCGCGTACATGTAATCGTGACCGGCGCGCAGCGCCCACGGGACCAGCTTTGCTTGCAGTCCGCCGTGTGCCAACGCCGACGCCGTGATGCCAGCGAGCATGCGGTCGAAGATTCGCGGTACTGCGGTCATCGAGACCGGGCGCACGTCCTGCACGTCGGCAAGCATGCCGTTGGGATCGTGGCAGATGAAGTATCGCACGCGAGCGAGCAGGTAGATGTAGACCATCGTGTGCTCGAAGATGTGCGAGTAGGGCAGCACCGAGAGGATTTCTTGTCCGGCGTGGATGCCCTGAAATCCATACACGAGCGCCGACTGCGCGTCGAAGCCGACGTTGTCGTGCGTGAGCATCACGCCTTTGGGGTTTCCCGTCGTTCCCGACGTATAGATCAGCACCGCCAAATCGTCAGGCGTTGCCGACGTGGTCGCGCGCGGCGCCTGCGCTCCCCGCGCCTCGAAGGCCGTCAGCGCGACCTCGCCGTTGCCCTGGGCGTAGTGCGGGTCGCCGGCATAGAAGAGCGCCCCGTCGACCTGGACCGGCAGGAGCAGCGA